>CAMCWB010000001.1 GCA_945882315.1 Bauldia litoralis
CGCAGCCTTCCTGACGAAACTCCGCCGGACGACAAACCCAAGGTCTGATCGAAAACCCCGAAATGCCTCCCGGCCCAGCCGTCCGGCCGGGCCGGCTGATGCATTTTTGCTCCGGAACGCCGATGCATTTTTGATCCGGCGTTGACACCCGAATAGAGGCCATGCTTGAGGGCGTTGGTGTTGCCGACCGGCGCACCGCCGGCGGCACCATGCATCCGGCAGACGGCCTTACCCGTTACTGCTGGCGACTGGCATGGCTTCCCGCTCCGCTTCGATGTCGCACGGCACCTGGGTGCCTGGTTCATGGCTGATGGATCGGGCTTCGGTTGCATGGGGTTGATCCTCACTTTTCGGCGCTACCCCACCCCCCTGGTGAGAGACATTGCCGACAATCGCCTGTCCGCCTTCGTGCACGTGAACGTGCTCAACCGTGACCCGTTGCTGGCCCTTGCCGCGATGGCGGTTCAGGGCCTCAAGCAGGTTGGCGTACGTGCGTGAGAGCTTGTTCGCCTGATTGAGAGTCTCTTTCCACACTTCCAAGGATTGCTCTCCCGGGCGAATGGCCCGGCGATAACACTCCATCGCTGCGTGGTGAGCCGCTAGCAGTTGGGCTGCAATCATGCCCTCCAGTTCGTCCTTCGGATCAATGCCAACGAGTGCCCCCACCGTGGCGTTGAACTGCGCCCCTTGCTCGGTCGGGAGGCGCGCCAAACGCAGTGCGTTGATAGCTTGGTTGATGACAAGGTCATTCCACCCGTCGCAATTTGATCCAGCGGCGCGCTTCAAGTCGCCCTTCTGGTCGTTTGGATCATAGCGGACGGCCGGGGCGGCGGGCTTCGGCGACTCTGCTACGCCCTCCCCAGACTCGCTGGCGCGTATTTCGGGTGTGTCGGGTAGTCGGGTAGCCGGAGCAGGCAAAATCGCGCCCTTGGCCTTCCCTGAGTCAGCGCGGGGCATTTACTGAATACCTCCACTGCTGGGCGTAGAGCATTCGCTGGCGAATTTCAGCAGTGACTTCATCCTCTCACTGCTGTCACCCGCGAAGAGTCCGCGCTGAGATTTGGTCATTTCCGCTTCCCCTTTTGCCTGCGCAGTCGGACGCCGGGCCCTTCCCGGTTCTGATCAATGAAAATGACCCCTGCCTTTTCCAGAGTTCTTCCAATCACTTTCATGGCTTCCTCCGAAGCAGCGGGTTGCCCCGAACCTTCCGCTCGTTTGATTGTCATTGTCGAAACACCGGCTGCCGCGGCGACATGTGGCTGGGACAATCCGAGTAACGCTCTTGCCGCCCGTAGCTGCGCCGGAGTTACTGGCATTCCGGTTGACCCAATTAGAACAATGACCGATTGTTCTAATTGTATCATATTTGAGAAGCGCTTCAAAGGCGGGTAGGATTAGGCGAAGGCGACGAGGAATCGCCTGTCGGCAAGGATTCGCGACGCTCGTTCGCCGACGAGCTTCATCCTTCCTTGCCTGGAGTATTGCAACCGCCCCGTTCCTGAACCTTGAGGGTTTCTCTGCACAATAGTCTACCACAGCGTTCGCCGGTGACAGGATCGATCGCGGCCCGCGGACTTCTGCTATGTTCCGCCAGCATTCTTAGATTTCCCAATGCGCCGCGTTCCGGCTGGAGCTTTATGTATGAGCCGTTTCCGCCTGACCCGCCGCAGCGCCATCGCAGGCCTCGGCACCGTCGCACTGGCTGGCGTGATTGGCGCGGGCGTTGCCCGCCACCTTCAACAGGGAAGGGAGGCGAGACTACTTGCCCTCGTGCCGGAGGCGTCGCCTGGGTGGACCAGTCGGGTCAGCGAACTCCATGACCGGCTTGGCCGTGGCGACTTCGCCGCGGCAGCCGAAAGCGCGGGATACCTCACGGACGAAGCCTTCGCGCGCGCCGATAGGGTTGTCGAATGGTGGCTCGCCAAGCGTAGCAACTATCGCAACATGCTGCCACGCGAGGCGCTCAGACAGACGCGACCGGTTTGGAATTACCGGGATTGCGCAGCGGATATGTATTGCCATTTCGTGATCCAGGCATCGCTCATGGCGCCGAGGCACCTTGAAAATCTGCGAGAGATTCTCGCAGCGGAACGCGCCCTTTCCCGAGACCTCCCGCGAGCGATCTATCTCGACACCGGCGATCGGCTCGACGACACCCTCGACGAACAGATTTTTGGCGCGGTCGAATATGCCAAGGACGGGCTGCTGCCGATCCTGGAGCGGGTGGGGCCGACGGAATGGCTCGATCGAATGCATGAAGTTGTCGATGGGATCATCAGTGCTTCACCAGTCGAAAGCCGTCATGGCCGTCTGCCTAGCGAGGGCACTGAAAAGAACGGTGAATTCCTTCAGGTCCTGGCGCGCCTTTATCATCGAGAGCGCGATCCGAGCTATCTGGTCGCCGGGCGCGCCATTGCGGATGCCTATACGCAGGAAGTTCTGCCCTTTGGCGACGGGCTTCCATCCATGACCTGGGACTTCAAGGCCGGAGAGCCGCGCTCGCGCAAATTCCGCGTTCGCGACCATGGTAATGAGATCATCTCCGGGCTCGCAGAGTGGATCGTGGCTGAGTCGGTTGCGCCAGAGGGCCAGGCCGAAAAATATCGCCCGGCCGTCGAGCATATGATGGACAAGTTGCTGGACCGCGCCCGCGATGCGTCCGGCCTCTGGGATGACAGGATCCAGACCGAGCAACGGCCCCGGCCAAACCATCCGGTAAATGACAATTGGGGTTATCTGACCGCTGGCTATGTAGGCTATGCGCTGTCGCTGCCGGAGTCCTCGCCGCTAAGGCGACGCTATCTCGACGAATCGACCCGCGCACTTGCGTCGGTGATCGGTTACCGCGGCTCGCCTTGGGAACGGGGCCGGATGGACGGGTATGCCGACACCATAGAGGGCGGCTGCTACGTACTGCCCTATCTTGACGTCGACGGCGCCGCGCGTTGGATCGACGACCAGGCCGGTATCTTGATGGCCTATCAGCAGCCCGAAGGGTTTGTCGGCGGCACCTATCTCGATGGCAATTTCGTAAGGACGTCGCTTGCCTATGCCTTTTACCGGACTCAGGGCGCGCGCCCGGATCCTTGGCGGCCCAGTCTTCGGCTCGGCGCTGTCACGTCCCCTCATGGCTTGCATGTATCGATCGCAAGCGGCGCGCCGTGGAGCGGGCGACTGGTCTTCGACAAGAACCGGCATCGCGATCATCTGAGGTTGGAGAAAGAGTATCCGCGACTGAACGGATGGACGGAGTGGTTTACGATCGACCCGGCGCTGCAATATGAGGTGACCCGCAGCGCTCCGGATGTGCCAGCCGAAACGATGCTCGTCGACGGGGCGACCTTGGCTGCGGGCCTTCCGGTCGAGGTCACGAGACCCATGTCGCTTACGATCGCACGGCGGGCCTGAAGCTGATGGGAACGTCGCGCCTTCGTCAGTAGGCCTGATTTGTCGGCTAGAAAAGAATCTCGTTGATGTCGACCTCGTCGGGCTGGCTGATCGCGAAGGCGACGCTCCTCGCGAAGGCGTCGGCTAGAATGGCCAACTCGTAGTCTTCATGGATGTGAAATCGCTTCCAATAATTGGGCGCGAATTTACAGGCTGGCAGGCTTGGGCTGATCTGGGCAAATACCAAGATGGGCCTTGGGCCACAAAGAGCTTCGCCAAACTCTTGAATGCGGTGCGCGACTCTCAGACGAAAGGCTGGACAGCCTCAAGAATGAGTTCGGCAACTTCAATCTCAGAGGTCCCTGCATCGGACGTGACTTTTGGGCGAACGCTGACGAGATAGCCAGTGTCCGCAGCGGAACTTTCAAAATGGAACCCGTGTGGGAGCCTTTTAGCGCGTATCGCACACTGTCAACTGGGCTGGTCGCATTTCTAGCGGCCGCGGCACTTACTCTCACAACGTTGGGGGTTGCAGTGATCGGCAGTTGGGTGTGGGGACAGCGGTAACCGTGTCGCCGCCGCCGGCTTCCTTTGTAGGGGTACATCATGCGCCGCCTCCAGGCGATGAGGGCTTTGGTACTGCCGGAATCGAAATCAGTTGCCGAACTCGATCCCTGACATTGATCTGCAACGATTATTTCTCAGGGCTATTCTTCCTTCCAAGCAGCCGTGCGAGCAGCATGAGAGTGCCGTCATTGAGGGTCTCCTCGTAGCGGTCGAATTGCTCCTCGGCCCGCCTGTACGTCGACCACCGCATCCATTTCGGCTTCGGCGGAAAGTCCCACTCCTCAGGATTGAAGCCACCGATTGAGCATAGCCGCGATTTAATCCGCGCCTGGCCCCGGTGCGCCAGATCGTCGGGGCCGAGGAATTGCGAATTGTAGGCGACTTGCCGTCCCCATCGTTTCCGACAGGCGAATGTGCCAGCGCCCGGCGGCCTCCAGAGCACCATGCAGCGTTGCTGGAGATACGGGCAGATAAAGAACCATTGCCGACCGCCGAAATGGCGCGGACGCGCGACGAGGTCGATGTGCTGGTCGAGGTGTCCAACCTTGATCTGAAACCAGCCGTGCCCGTCCTCTCCGCGCATGTCCGCGGTAATGGTGCCGGTGGCGATCTCGCCCCAGTAGTCACTATTCCAGGCAATGCCGACGGGCCCGGTAGCGGCGCCGGGGCGAATAAATCCACGACGAGCAAGGCGGTTGATGTCGAGCTTCAGCCCGCTCTCAAGTCGGGCCCGGTGGCCTGGTCGGGGCATATCTAGTTCCTCGGCCCGTTCATGCCTTCAACCTCGTCCATTCGACCAGCTAACGACGCGGGCCGCCTAGATCCCCAGCCCTGACATGCACGGCATAGGGGCTCGATCAACAGTTGCGCTGCCGTGAGGCGTGCCCAGGTGGCGGTGTTGTAGGGCCACTTAGCCATGCCGCCGCACCTCATCCGCAAGGTGGTGCAGCCCGGCGACGATCTCGCTCTTGTTCTCGTGAAAGCGTTCCGGCGGCGCGGATGCGGGGTCATGCGCTCCACACGATAGGCGAGGTCCAGCAGCTTCTTATCCGGCCACTGGTCCTTACCCTCGATAAGATCGGTAAGAAAGTAAGAAGCCCGGTCACGCATTGCCCCAAGCCTCCGGGTCGTCCTTGTCCTCGTATCTTATCTTCTTATCGTTCTTATCGGGGGTAGAGGGGGAAACAGGGATAAGAGTGCTCCGCTCAGGGTGCACATACAGCCCGCGCCCTGCCTTTAGCACCTCCCCGGCCTTCGCCATCTTGAACAAGAGTTGGTCGGTGTTGTTGCGAGGCATCCCCGATGCAATGGACAGGTCGCGAGGGTTCATCGGCTCAGTGGCTTCGATAAGAACCGATAAGATTTCCTCACGCTCGTCGGTGCGGCGCACCTCGCTCGCCTTGCCCAGGGCACGCCAGCGGCAAGTCAGCTTCTCGAATTGCACCGCTGTCTCGATTTCCTCGATGTCGCGGCCACGGCCGTAGAGCGTGCATCCGTTCTGGTCGCGGTCGAGGATGATGGTGGTGTCGGCCGCGCCGGACAGGCCCAGGGTGCCGCTCACCTTCTCGAATGGGTCCGACTCGGCTCCGCTCTTGCGGGTGTGGTGCACTACGACGATCGCCACGCCGGTTTCCATCGCGAGGCTTTGCAACTCCTTGATGGCCAGATAGTCGGCCTCGTAAAGCGTCTGGTCCTTGCCCTTGGCGGTCGCTTTGAACATGGCCAGAACGTCCACGATCACCAGCCGCGCGGCGGGGTGCGCGTCGATCCATTCACGGATGGCAGCAACGCCCTCAGTCGCTCGCGGCCATTCTGTGGCGAGGTGAAGCCGATCGGGCACGGGGGCGTGCACCATGGCCTCCAGTTGCCAAAGCTTGCGGATGCGAGACTGGAGCCGCCGGCGGTTGTCTTCCAGCGCCAGATACAGCACGTCACCTTGCTCGCACCGCACGTCGCCCAGGCACACGCCGCCCTCTGCAACGGCCAGCCCGATTTCCATGCAGAACCACGACTTGCCGAGTTTCGGCTTGCCGGCAAAGAGCGTCAGGCCTTCCGCTATATAGCCGGGCACCACATACTTGATCGGGTCAAACTCTAGCTCGCATAGATCGCGAGCGGAGATAAACCGCGTGGCCTTCGCGGTCGAGCGCTTCTGCCCTGGAGCGAAGCGGGTGATGTTTACGCCTTCCACCTTGGGAAAGCCCTCCGGGGTCGTCTCAGCGTGATTAAGCACGGCGCGCCACCTTGTCGTTGAGGTCGGCACCAGCTTGGGTCGGTGCGAGAATGATGGTTTCGACGCCGGCCGCGTGAAGGCGCTCGCCTGCGGATCGAGCGGCGTTCTGGCCTGTCCCTGAGGCGTCGTTGTCGGCCGCGATCCACACGGATTCGATGCCAGGCAGGACGGGGAAGGCCGCGATGCCATTGGCGCTCAGGACGGGCCACACCGGCATGTTGCCCAAGTCGGGCAGTTCGCGGATGGAAAGGGCGGTCTCGATGCCCTCGCCAATCGCGATAACCTTGGTCACGTTCGCGTCGTCGGTCAGCTTCACGGCACCGCCGCCGATCGGCCCATAGGCCTTGCGGTCGATCTTGCGGCCGCTGGCGTCGATCGCCGTCCGGTGGATAGCCTGGGGCTCATTGGTGACGATATTGCGCACCAGCCCGATCATGCAGCCGTGGCGCTCGCCCTTGCCGAACGGGCAGGACGGATGCCAGCGCAGCGCCTCGCCCTGATAGGACACGCCACGGCTCGCGAGATAGGCGACGGCCGGTGTGCCCCCGATCGGTAGAGCCTCGCGCCAGAGAGTGCCGGCGCGCTCGATACGGTCGCGATCCTCAGGCGTCGGAGTGACGATAACCGCGGAACGGGTTTTGGCTGGGGTGAAGTCGCCCAAGCCAAGGCGCTCGCGCACATGATCCTTGCAGGCCCGCCAGTCGTCGCCGGCATGAGAGAACACGGCGAAGTCGTCGCCCGTGAAGGTGACGCTCAGCGAGCGGTCGCGGCGCGAGTGTCCGGGGCCAGGGCATAGCACATTGTTGCGGCCGGCCAGGTCGCCGCCCAGGGCTTTCGCAGCATAGGAGACGTTCATGCCGCACCTCCCATTGCCGCGAGGGAGGCCGTGCTATATTTTCTGCGCTTGGAATTGCTGCTCGCCTTTCCAAATCCACCGCCGTTCCTGATGCCAGTCGGGGCGGCGGTTTCATTTTGGGCAGGAAGTCCATCGCGGCGGTTTGCAAAGCGATGGCTAACCGATGGATTGTCGGTAGCCTCTTTCGGGGTCGGTTTGCAGCGAAGGCGAGAGAATTCAACAACTGGCCTTAGACTACGAATCTGGGGGCCGGGAGTTCGAATCTCTCCGAGCGCGCCAATCATTTCAATGTCTTAGGATTATTTCGCGGCCGGTTCGTTTGTCGACGTTGAGCATATTTTTAGCACGTTGACTGACGCCCAGAAGGCGCCGAGGTCCTGGACGTCAGGCCTTCGATAAATCGACAGGGGTCTCACCCGCGCGCGCCAAGTCAGCGTTGAGATAGACCTAGCATCATGATATGCGAAAAACGCATGACTATCTCTACCGGCTCAAACCGAGGGTAGATTCGAGCCGGATCTTGCAGTCGATCCCAAGTCTATAGGGTATAGAAAAGCCGCGAGAATTTCCGCAAGGAGGAAATCGGGCGCGGAATACCCCATAGACTTTCTAAGTATCTGTTCTTATTCTCTTTTTCTTTTTTGCCTCCCGTTGGGAGTAAAATAGTAGGGTAGAGAGAGGTATATGTACTCCCCTCACCTGGAAATTCTCCATCTATAGGTTAAGAGTTATTTTACCTATAGATGGAGTTTTCTTTAGTTATTGGGATCACCTATCTACTCTCCACCCTACTATTCAGGAAGTCCCAATGGGCCGTAGACGTGAGTCATTTCTTAAACGCATAGCCCGGCATGTCGGGCATACCGAGGAGAGCCTCACGGCCTTCCTCACGGCAGAGACCAAGAGCTGTCTGATCTGGACCGGGACCTTCAAGCCTCGGATTACGAAGGCAGTGCTTAAACAGATGGCTGGGCTCCAATTCCCCAGCATCCGCTACCCACGGCCGACGCTTTCACCTGATGGCTTGAGCCCTACGCGACTGCTCTTCTGCATCTATCACGAGCTGCCCGAGCTAGACCCGAAGGTGTTCCTGCAGCGGCAATGCACCGATCCCGCGTGCATCTCACCATTTCACCGGACGCCGAAGGTCACCTTCAAACACGGTGAGAGGCAGTTCGCCGTCATCCCGCCTCTCAAATCGAGCCCGATTGATGGACTGGTGGACATGTTCCGGGAGTGTGAGGAGGACTACCGGCATCATCCGGAGAATCTCGTTCATTACCCGCCCGAATTGGTAGCCGCTGCCTTTTCGAGGCTCGGTTGGTAAGCCTAAGTAAACGAGCTCGCTTTCCTGATTGCTCTGTCGAATTTATCCTCCGTCCGATCCAACTATATGGCCTGTTGCCGACTCTCGGACGCCTGTGGAGTCGATTTTTTACTCTCCATCTGGAGTACCTAGGGAAAAGCACCTACGCGCCTCCAGAGGCATCCGCACCGGTGGGCAACTCCAATACGGCCGCTTGTCCAATTACCCTGACGAAAGGTCAGGGTAATTCAATCACAGTCGCCATGCCGGGTCGCTCTACCGCGCCCAGAGGATATAGCCGTCGCAGGAGACAACGAGGATCGCCCGTTTCCGGGTATAGCCGAGCCAGCGCAGGACCGCCGCGATCAGCGAGACGTTGTACCGCTCGGCGCAAGCGCGGAGAACGTCGATATCGACCCTGGCGTCATCGGGAACCTGGCGGCGGAAGTCGTCGAGCGGCATCAGGAAATTGCAGCGGGGCCGCTTTTTGCCGATCAGACTGCCGATGGCGAAGAAGCGAGCGGGACCATCTATGTACTCCGCAGCAAATCCGACCATCCGGTTGTCGCGGCCAATCGCGCCATTCTGCAGCGACGTCGCGCGCCGCCTCGTCAACGCAAAACTCGATCCGACATTCCTGATGGCGGATGTGGAGATCGTGGCGACCTACGAGCTTTACAACATCAACCGAACGCGGCTCGAAAACCTCATCCATCGCATCTTTGGCCCCGCGCGGCTCGACATTGAAATCAAGGATCGCTTTGGTCAGCCGGTAATTCCGCGTGAGTGGTTCCTGGTGCCGATTTTCGTCGTCGATCAGGCCGTCGACATGATCAAGGACGGCACTATCACCGGCTACAGGTACGATCCGAAGGCCGCAAAATTGGTGCAAGCCGACGAGCGAGCAATAATTACCGATCGTATGTTTTGCGTGTGAGTCCACTACGAGGCGGCTCGCGCCGCCTTCGGCAAGCTCAGGCACGATGCCGCGCTTTTCTCACCGATGACGGCCACAACCTGGCTAATCCGATCCGGCGGAACGCGCATCCGGGCCTTTTGTAGAGCGCCGAGCACGGCGTCTACATGGCCTCGCTGCCCCAGGGCGCGGACCACGGCTTCATGCAGAAGCAATTGGACCGTCGAAACCACCAGCATGTCAGGAAACCTGTCCGCGCACAGGTTCATGGCCTTGCGCTCGTCGATAAGCGCGATTCCGCCGACCTCGTGCGCATAGCCTATGGTTGCCGCTTCGCCGTCGTCTAGCGTGCGCAGGGCAGAGCCGTCGATCAGCGCTTCGTAAACTCTGCCCCCATTATCCCCAAGGCCGACAAGGTCTATAACACCGGCGTCGATCAGCGTTTGAAGGGCACGGGCATCGTCATGTCCGTTACGCATTCCGCCGACCAGTTCCGCCAGCGCGTTCGCCGTTACAGCCCATCTATTCGGAAAGGCCGTGATGATGGCGCGCGCGCATCCGGTGGCGTTGAGATTGATCACGACGCTGGCATCAGCCACGAGAACAGGACGAGGATCAGTGAGGAAGTTTGACGAGCTCATTCGCTTCGCTTTCCTCCATTTCCGCGCCGTCAAGAACCTCTCTCATGTCATGCCGGTCGAGGTGCAGCAGGCGAGCGAGCTGACCTTCGCTATAAAAGCCGCGCTTCCACGTCTCGCGCGCGAGTAGGGCAAGGCGCGGCGGCACGAAGCCCTGCGCCTCAACGGCGTTCAGGCTACGATCTGGCAGTTCGCCCAGCACCCGCCGTGCCTGCTCGTTGGTGATACCGCCGTTGTTCTGGAACCAGTCCCACGTCCCGCTGTTGGCAAGAGACAAGTCCTCTAACCGGCGCACGATGGCCTCTCGCGCCAGCCCGAAATCATGTGCGAGCAGGATGATGTGGCGGCGCGTCAGGTGCGATTGTCCCGCCGTGATTTCTGCAAAGCGTTGCCGCACAGCGCGTGCGGGCGCGAGAAATGAAGGAGCGAAGGCCTTGGCATAGCGCTCCTCCCGCGATGAAAACTTCTCATCCTCGGTCAGGGCCTCGGGCTGGCGGCGCGCCGATATGAAATGCGCCAGCTCGTGAATGCCCGTCTGCCGGAAACGTTCAGACGGATGGCTTGCATTGAGAAGAATGCACGCACCAACCGCATCGTCATAAGCGAACAGACCCGACACTCTTCCATCAAGCCGCCGCACATAGACGCGGATGCCGAGCTGATCGAGGATGGACACGATATCAAGCACCGGGCCTGGACCAAGGCCCAGCCAGTCGCGCAACTCCTGCGCATCCTGTTCGGCTTGCGCGCGCACATCGCCCGGGAGGATAGGACGCTCCGGCGGGTAGTTGCGGGCGCGCTTTATACCGAGCGCGTTTTCAAGCTCGACCTCGGCGCGGACAAGGTCATTCAGAAGGCGGGCTGCATTCTCAATGGCATCGCCGCCGCTTTGCGGGAGCTTCCGAAAACGCGGCACCATGTCGAGATGCACGGCTTCCCGCCGCAGGATGGCATTCGCTGAAGTGCGATAGAGGGTCGCGAGCTTTTGCAGTTCATCCATCCGCACGCGCCGCTGGCCTTTTTCAATCGCGACGATGGTCGTGCGCGCGACGTCGATGGCTTCCGCCGCCGCCGACTGCGTGAATTTCTCACCCTCGCGGGCAACCCGCAGCCGCTCGCCGATCTCTAGGTCCGATAATTTCTCAGCATTCTCGGTCATTGTTCAGTCCGCGCCCATTGTCTTACGAACGAGTGCGCTCCTAGCGAATTCATGTAGGACTTCCATTCTTCTGCGTGCTTGGTGAGCAGGGCAGCGAGCCGGTCGCACGCCTCCTGCGGGCCCAGCCCGAGAGCTGGCCCCAGTGTTGCCGCGTGACGGGTGACTTCGGACCTCTGTTCCGCCGTCGCCATGTCCGCGAGGTGGTCCATGTGGAGGATACCGGCCAGTGCGTATTCGCGGAATGCGCCCCCCGTTTTCGTGAAACCCGGTTCAACGGCGGCATCCAGCGTGGCTGCCGTCATGTCTGAACAGATGTACGTTTCTGGCGGCTCGGTCAGGCCAGCGGCGTGAACGCTGACGCGTCGTAGCATGCAGGCGGCACAGACGCCGCATTGCCGCTGCTTCCCGTTGATCGAACTCCACTGGTTGTTGCGCCAGCAGGATTTCGTCTTGCGCCAGGTGTCGGTACTGTCGATCGCCACATACGCGCGCAGCGTCTCGCCTTTGGTGTTCCAGATGCGGGGGGAAGACGTAGCTGACGTCCTTGTCGAGCAAGGCTTTCAGGAAACGCTCCATGCGCCGCGTGAAGCACGGGTGGTTACGGAAGTCGGGGTAGGCGTGGCCCACCGTCAACAGGGCGGGGCCGACAGCGCCTTGGCCGCTCTCGGGAATCACGATCTCGATGGCGTCGGTCAGATAGGCCGCAATGCCGCTGATGAGGGCGAACTTGAATCCGCGCGTACGAGCGCTGGTTTCCCGGTTCGGCATGTCTGACGACACATCATAAGGCACGGCGGTGAAGGGCTCGCGTTTGCCCTTCTCGCGCGGGCGGTCCGCCGTCATCGTGCCGACACGGACACGGACGAGCTTTTCGCCCAGCGTTGCGCCGACGAGCCCAGCGACCGCGCGCGAGTCCATGCCGTTGCTGAACGCAAGGATGGCCTGCGTCGGCACGGTCAGGGCAAGCATGCCCAGCGACAGGGCGGGTTCAGGCATAGTGCGTTTTACAAAGCTGATGGCCCAGACATCGCCGGTCAGGAATCCGAGCGCATCATGCAAGGCACTTGAAACGTCCGGCGCGCTCCAGCGCGCCGGATCGTGGACGGGAATGCGCAGGGTCAGGCGACGCCCCCAGCCATGCGGGGGGCATTTGACGATCTTGTCGGCATATTCGACGGCTGCTGCGACAACGAGCGCATCGTGAGTCACGGGTTCCCACCGCGCGAACCCGAAGGATTCGAGCGCTGCCGTCGAGAAGCTGACATCTCTGCCGAGGTCGAAGGCGATGTGGTCCTTACGGGCACGGCGGCCCGGTTCGACGACGTCGATGTCCTTCGCGGGCATCCGCATGAAATAGGGTTCCGCGTTCATAGGGTCGGCCCTTCATCAAGGCCGGTATGGCGGGGCAAGTGCGCCGCGCCGCGCGGCGATTGCCCGCCAGACATGAATCTGGAAGCGATAGATTTGAAATCGCATTGCTGGCGCGCGGCATCGAGCCGGTCGCGCACGTACTGCGCGCTGCGCGCGCTGGCCTCGCGGTGGTAATGCTCCTCGACGCTGCGAAATTGGCTCCGCACTTGCGCTTCGCAGGCAGTCTCCAGCGGAGCCCGGTAGGCGGCTTCGCCGATCAGACCCCCGCTGACGGCCTGGATGGCGCAGTCGATGACAACATTGCATGCCGCCGAACGCGTGCTCGCCTGCCGGACAGCTTCCAGCCGTTCGATCTCGTTGTTAGCGAAAAGGGAGCCTTGATCGCCACTGAGGATGTCCCGGATCGCGGCGAGCGGCGCTTCACGCAAATCCTTTTGCAGGGCAACCGGCAAAGCTTCACAGACCTCATCCGCGGAATAAGCGGCCTTCGCTGCCCGCTCCACGAGGTTTCTCCAGTGCCGCCGCATCGGCAGACTTCTATGAGGCCCGTCACTCATGGCGATTCTCCATGTCAGAAATATATCTACAAAATACTGACAATGTCAAATTTAAACGCGGGGCGGACGCGGGGTGGTTTGAATGAGGCCGTCGTTGCTAAGGCCGGCTATGCGTTTTGGCAGTCTTTCAACCTCGGGTCGCCGCCGTTCCTCGCCGCGCAGCGGGCTTGAGTTGCGCATACGGGCCGATGCGCGGGGAAGAGATAATGTTCAGTATTGCAGGCTTTACCTTCTTTAGTGTTCATGAATGCGAACGTTAATTGCAAAGAGCGGTCGAGGCTGAGGTTTTTGGGCTGCTTGCCTTATGTTCATAATTGTGTACGCTAAAAGACTTATTGACCAGCAATGTGAACGCTATGGAAAAGACCAACTCTTATGACCTGCCGCTTCCCGTTCGCCGTGCCTTGCGCAAGCTGGGGCAGGATATCCGCGACGCGCGGCGGCGGCGGCGGATTCCGTCCGTCGTTCTGGCGCAGCGCGCCTCCATAAGCCGGACCACCCTGGTCAAGGTCGAGAAGGGGGAGGCAGGCGTATCCCTCGGGATTTATGCCACGGTTCTGTTCGTTCTTGGTCTGGTCGACCGCTTGTCCATCCTCGCTGATGTCCGGCACGACGCGCGCGGGCTGGAGCTTGAAGAAGAGCATCTGCCCCAACGCATCCGTCGGCCCAAGTCAGCGCCCTCCCAGGAGCGCAGCTGATGGACCGCGAAGCTCTTGTCCATGCCGACCTGAATGGAGAGCCGCATCTTGTCGGCCATCTGTGGGCTCATATGCGGAAGAACCGCGAAAGTGCCACCTTCGAGTACGCACGCTCGTGGCTCGACAGCCCTAGCCGGTTTGCCCTTGAGCCAGCCTTGCAGCTTGGGCAGGGCGCTTTCCATACCGCTGCCGATCGATTGCTTTTCGGCTCGATTGGCGACTCCGCGCCGGATCGTTGGGGGCGCGTGCTGATGCGCCGCGCCGAACGCCGCCGCGCCGACAAAGCGGGGGAGGCACCCCGGACCCTGCGTGAAATCGACTATCTGCTGGCCGTGGATGATGAAGCACGGCAGGGCGCGTTGCGGTTCACCGGGGAGGACGGCGGTCCCTTTCTCGCCGATCATCAGGACGCCACGCGCATCCCGCCGCTGATTGAGCTGCCCCGTCTTCTGGCCGCCGCCGAGCGCATCGTCGATGACAATGACGACGATGATGAAGACCTGCGCCTGTTACTGGCACCGGGCTCGTCACTGGGAGGAGCGCGTCCCAAAGCGTCCGTCCGCGATGAAAACAGGCGACTGGTCATCGCCAAATTCCCTCACAAGGAGGATGAGTTCAACACGGTTGCCTGGGAAGCTGTCGCTTTGAACCTGTCAGCCAAGGCGGGAATCCGGACAGCCGCCTTCCGCTACGAGCATATCGCCGGGAAGCCCGTGCTTCTGCTCCAGCGCTTCGATCGCGATGGGAACACGCGGATTCCGTTCCTGTCCGCCATGAGCATGCTGGGCGCAAAGGATGGAGAGACGCATAGCTATCTCGAAATTGTCGACGCCCTGCGGCAAAGCGGAGCAAGGCCGAAGGAGGACATGCACGAGCTGTGGCGCAGGATCGTGTTCACCGTCCTGATTTCAAATGTCGACGATCATATGCGCAACCATGGCTTCCTCTACACGGGGCAGGACGGGTGGGTTCTCTCGCCCGCCTACGATCTCAACCCCATGCCGGTGGACGTAAAGCCGCGCGTACTTTCAACCGCGATTGATCTCGACGATCAGACGGCGTCGCTGGACCTTGCTCTGTCCGTCGCCGGTTACTTTGAGCTGAAAGCCCCGGCGGCGCGGGCGATAGCCGCCGAAGTTGCCGTGGCCGTGGCAGGCTGGCGAGACGAAGCCGCCCGCATCGGTCTGACGAAAAGGGAATGCGACCGGATGGCCTCGGCGTTCGAGCACGAAGACCTGCAAGCGGTCCTGAAGCCGTAGGAGATAGCAAGCTGCGCGCGGCATGTGGACGTGGGTTTAACAAGCACGCGACGATTTGGGAGATGCTTCCAGCCGATCAAGACGCTGGCCGATTGGTCGACAGCATCCTCAAAAGCGTGCTGCCATTCCCGGCTGATCTCGGGCTCTGATCGACACCGCGCCCGCGACCAACACATCTATGATCTGTTCAAGCCGGGAATAGTCGTAGCTGCTTTCGCGCTGGCGCTGCCGTAGGAAGACGCGCATGTAGCGCGTCTTCCCCTCAAGCTCGCCCTGATAAGCGCCGATGGCTTGATTGTAGCCCGTCCAACGGACCTGCGCCCTTTCATCCAGATCAAGGAAGCACTCAATCGCGGCTGCCCGCCCGTTGACGTCGCTGGCGCGTTCGCCATCCGGGCCGACAGTCGGAAATGCCGCGAATTCAGGAAGGTTTGGAAGACTGAGGATTCGCATATTGGCTGGAACGTTGAGTCTTCGAATGGACGCGCGAGCGGAAGGCCGTCGACCGGCGCGGTGCCGGTCCGATGAATGCCTCGATCTTCGGCCGCGGCGCCGGCGAGGGCTTCGGCGTCCAAATCTGCACCGGCCCGATGCATGTCCAGGGCGCCGAGCCGGGGGACATCCTGGAAGTCGAGATCCTCGACATCCATCCACGCCCCTCGGCGAAATACCCGGGCAAGTCCTTCGCCTCGAACGCGTCGGCCTGGTGGGGTTTCCAGTATCACGACCTGCTCGAGCAGGAGGCGAAGCGCGAGACCGTAACCATTTACGAGATCGACCTCGCCGATCCGTCCTTCGCCACCGCGCTTTATTCCTATGAATGGACGCCGCAGACCGATCCCTTCGGCATCGTCCACCGGACCATGGATTATCCCGGCGTGCCGGTCGACCATGCCTCGGTCAGCAAGCGCGAACGCGTCCTCGACGGCATCCGCATTCCGGCCCGTCCGCATTTCGGCTTCATCGCCGTAGCGCCGCGCGAGGCCGATATCGTCGACACGATCCCACCCGGCTATTTCGGCGGCAATATCGACAATTGGCGGCTGGGCGCCGGTGCGCGGCTCTATCTGCCGGTGGCGGTCGAGGGCGCACTGCTCTCGCTCGGCGACGGCCATTTCGCCCAGGCCGACGGCGAGATCAACGGCACCGGCCTCGAATGCTCGCTGACCGGTACGATCCGCATCCGCTTGCACAAGGCCGGCGCCGACGCGCTGCCGCACCACCGCGGCCTCAACGGCCCGCTGATCGAGACGCCGACCCACTGGGTCGTGCAGAGCTTCAGCTATCCCAATTATTTCCGCGAGCTCGGCAAGAACGCCCAGTCGGAGGTCTATCAGCGCTCCACCGTCGACCTGGCGCTCCGCAACGCCTTCCGCCAGGCGCGGCGCTTCCTCATGGATGTCTATGACCTGCGCGAGGACGAGGCATTGACGCTGATGTCGCTGGCCGTCGATTTCGGCGTTACCCAGGTCGCCGACGGCAATTTCGGCGTGCATGCCACGATCGACAAGTCGATCTTCGCCGGGCGCATCGCCCCTGAAGCCGAATAAGAAGATCGCTTAGCCGCCTTCATCCTATTGTCAAAATGCTAGTGTTAGCGTCGCCGTCCCCGGGATGAGACGATGCCAGACACCGAAACGATGAATGAATACGCGCCGCCGCCAGGCGACAGCAGACGCCGCGCCGCGCTCGCCGTGCTTGTCCGCGCCGACGCGAGGGAATTGGCTACCGCCTGGAACGCGTTGTCGCCGCAGCCCTCTTTCGAAACCGTGCGCCGGCCGGAAACCGGCCTCGTCATGGCGCGCGGCCGTATCGGCGGCGGCGGTGCAGCCTTCAATTTCGGCGAGGTCACGGTAACCCGCTGCGCCGTGAAGATGGCCAGCGGCGAAGTCGGCTTCGGCCATGTGCTCGGGCGCGACCTGAAGCGCGCCGAGCTCGTCGCCTGCTTCGATGCGCTGCTCCAGAGCGACCGCTATCGCGCCTATGTCGAGGAAAAGCTTCTCGGCCCCGTCGCGGCCCGTGCCGCGGCGGAGGACGAACTGAAGCGCAGACAGACGGCCGCGACGCGCGTCAACTTCTTCACCATGGTCCGGGGAGACGACGAATGATCGCCCCGGAAATCCTGACCGGCGGCTTCAGCGAGCCGGTTTTCCAGTCGCAGGCGGTCTTCCGCCAGGTTCTCGACGCCTTCGCGCGGCCGGGGAGGGTGGTCGCGATGCCCTCCGTCGTCACCGCGCCCTCGCCGCTCTTCACGCCGACGGCAGCCTTCCTCTGCACTTTCGCCGATGAGGCGACGCCGGTCCATTTCGAGGCCGGCCTTGCCGGTGGCGCGGCCGCCGCCTGGGTGACGTTTCATACCGGCGCGCCGCTCGCCGAGCGCCCTGACCTTGCCCAGTTCGCCATCGTCACCGATCCGCTGGCTTTGCCGGATTTAGAGACTTTTGCGCTGGGGACGCAGGAATATCCCGACCGCTCGACGACCATCGTCATCCAGGTCGAGAGCCTCTTCGGCGGCGACAGGTTCCGCCTCGAAGGGCCGGGCATCGACGGCGCTGCCGAGGCGAGCCCGGCGCCGACGCCGCGGAATTTCCTGCCGGCATTGGCGCGGAACCGGATGCTTTTCCCGCGCGGCGTCGATCTCGTGTTGGCCGCGCCCGACGCCATTCTGGCATTGCCGCGCTCGACGCGCGTCACCGCGCTGCGGGGGGCATAATGTACGTCGCGGTCAAGGGCGGCGAAGCCGCGATCCGGAATGCTCACCGTCTCCTCGCCGAACGGCGGCGCGGCGACCGCTCGGTACCCTCGCTCACCATCGCGCAGATCCTCGAGCAGCTGACGCTCGCCGTCGATCGCGTCATGACCGAGGGCTCGCTCTACGACCGGCGGCTGGCGGCGCTTGCCATCAAGCAGGCGCGCGGCGATCTCGTCGAGGCGATCTTCCTGCTTCGCGCTTACCGGACGACCCTGCCACGCTTCGGCAGCTCGGTGCCGCTCGATACCGGCGCCATGCTGATCGAGCGGCGCATTTCGGCGACCTTCAAGGACCTGCCCGGCGGCCAATTGCTCGGCCCGACCTTCGATTATACGCACCGCCTCCTCGATCCCGACATGGAGGATGACGACGAGCCGGTCGATGCCGGTACGGTCGCGGTCGAGCGCGAGGCGGTCCCCCGCGTCACCGATCTGCTCGGCGGCGCCGGCCTGATCGAACCCGATGGTGTCCACGATCCCGAAATTCCGGTCGGCGACCTGACCCGCGAGCCGCTTTCCTTCCCCGCCGATCGCGATCTCCGCCTGCAGGCGCTGGCTCGCGGCGACGAGGGCTTCCTGCTGGCCCTCGGCTATTCGACCCAGCGCGGCTATGCCCGCAGCCATCCCTTCGCCGGCGAGATCCGCATGGGCGAAGTCGAGATCGAGATCGAAATCGCCGAACTCGATTTCCCCGTGCCGCTCGGACGCATCACCGTCACCGAATGCCAGATGGTCAACCAGTTCAAGGGCAATGGCGACGCGCCGCCGCAATTCACGCGCGGCTACGGCCTCGTTTTCGGCCATGCCGAGCGGAAGGCGATGGCGATGGCGTTGTGCGACCGGGCGCTCCGGGCGCGCGAGCTTGGCGAGGAACTGACCGCGGCGGCGCAGGACGAGGAATTCGTTCTGTCGCATCTGGACAATGTCCAGGCGACCGGCTTCGTCGAGCATCTCAAGCTGCCGCATTATGTCGACTTCCAGGCCGAGCTCGATCTGCTCCGGCGCCTCCGCGCCGAGCATGAGGCGCGAAAGGCCGAAGACGCAGCGGCTGTCCAGATCCGCGAGGCCGCCGAATGACCATCCGCGACGAAAGCCCGGCCGCGGACGAGAAGCGCTCGCCCTATAACTTCGCCTATCTCGACGAGCAGACGAAACGCATGATCCGCCGCGCCATCCTGAAGGCGGTGGCGATCCCCGGCTATCAGGTGCCCTTCGCCAGCCGCGAGATGCCGATGCCCTATGGCTGGGGCACCGGCGGCGTCCAGGTGACGGCGGCGATTATCGGCCCCGATGATGTCCTGAAGGTCATCGACCAGGGCGCCGACGACACCACCAACGCCGTCTCGATCCGTGGCTTCTTCGCCAAGACCGCCGGCGTCGCGACGACGACGCGGACCACCGAGGCGACGATCATCCAGACGCGCCACCGCATTCCCGAGGCGCCGCTGTCAGAAGACCAGATCATCGTCTTCCAGGTGCCGATCCCGGAGCCGCTGCGGTTTCTCGAACCGCGCGAGACCGAGACCCGAACCATGCACGGCCTCGAGGAATACGGCCTCGTCCATGTGAAGCTTTACGAAGACATCGCCCGTCACGGCCATATCGCGACGACCTATGCCTATCCGGTCAAGGTCGAAGGCCGTTATGTCATGGACCCGTCGCCGATCCCGAAATTCGACAACCCCAAGATGGACAACTCGCCCGCCTTGCAGCTTTTCGGCGCCGGCCGCGAGAAGCGCATCTATGCGATTCCGCCATACAGCTCGGTGAAGAGCCTCGATTTCGAGGATCATCCCTTCGAGGTCCAGCGCTTCGAGGCGCCTTGCGCGCTCTGCGCCGCGACCGGCGTCTATCTCGACGAGGTCATCCTCGACGATCGCGGCGGCCGCATGTTCGTCTGCTCCGACACCGACAATTGCGAGCAGCGCCGCGAAGCCGGCCACACCGGCACGGCCGCCGGCATCGGTGGAGAATCGCAATGAGCGTCATGATCCGCCAGGCTGCGGAAAGCGACCTCCCGGCGATCCTCAGGCTCTACGCGCAACCCGAGATCGACGACGGCGACATCCTGCCGGTCGAGGATGCGGCCAAGATCTTCCGCCGCTTCGCCGACTATCCCGATTATCACCTCTTCGTCGCCGAGCAGGATGGCGAGGTCGTCGGCTCCTATGCGCTCCTGATCATGGACAATATCGGCCATCTCGGCGCCCGCTCGGCGGTGGTGGAAGACGTCGTCGTCGATCCGAAGCGCCAGGGCGCCGGCATCGGCAAGACCATGATGCGCGCCGCGCTGACCGAGGCGGCCAAGAAGGGCTGCTACAAGCTGGCGCTCTCGTCGAACCAGAAGCGCGATCGGGCGCATGCCTTCTACGAGTCGCTGGGCTTCGACCGCCACGGCTACAGTTTCCTCGTCACGCCGGAGGAGAAGGCATGAGCGCGCCGCTTCTCACCGCCGAAGGCCTGACCAGGCTCTATGGCACGCGGATCGGCTGCGCCGCCGTCGATCTGCAGATATGGCCGGGCGAAGTGCTGGCGATCGTCGGCGAATCCGGCTCCGGCAAGACGACGCTGCTCAACTGCCTCTCGGCGCGTCTGCAGCCGAGCGCCGGTCGCATCCTCTATGCGATGCGCGACGGCGTCACGCGCGAGCTCTTCGCGATGAGCGAGGCCGAGCGCCGCTTCCTCATGCGCACCGATTGGGGTTTCGTCCACCAGAACCCGGCCGACGGGCTGCGCATGTCGGTCTCGGCCGGCGCCAATGTCGGCGAGCGGCTGATGGCGGTCGGCGAGCGCCATTACGGCCGCATCCGCCAGACGGCCGAAGGCTGGCTGGAGCGCGTCGAGATCGACATCGACCGCATCGACGACGATCCGCGCAGTTTTTCCGGCGGCATGCGCCAGCGCCTCCAGATCGCTCGCAACCTCGTCACCGCGCCCCGCCTCGTCTTCATGGACGAGCCGACCGGCGGCCTCGACGTCTCGGTGCAGGCAAGGCTTCTCGACCTTCTCCGCGGCCTCGTCGCCGATCTCGGCATGGCGGCGGTCATCGTCACGCATGATCTGGCCGTTGCCCGGCTCCTCTCCGACCGGATGATGGTGATGAAATCCGGCGAGGTCATCGAGGAGGGCCTCACCGACCGCGTCCTCGACGATCCGCGCGAGCCCTATACCCAGCTTCTCGTCTCCTCGATCCTGCAGGTATAAGCGCCATGCCGCCGAGACTTGAATTTCGCGACGTCGCCAAGAGCTTCACCATGCATCTGCGCGGCGGCCTACGCCTGCCGGTCGTCGCCAATGTCAGTTTCCACGTGGCGCCGGGCGAATGCGTCGTCCTCGGAGGCCCTTCCGGCGCCGGCAAGAGTTCGATCCTAAAAATGGTCTTCGGCAATTACGCCGTCGACAGCGGCGCCGTCCTCGTCGCCAACGACAATGCCCTGATCGACATCGCCACCGCATCGCCGCGCGAGATCCTCGCTGCGCGCCGCACCACGATCGGCTATGTCAGCCAGTTCCTGCGTGTCGTGCCGCGCGTCGCCGCGGTCGACGTCGTCGCCGAGCCGCTGATCGCCGCCGGCTGCGAACGCGGCGAAGCACTGGAGCGAGCCAGGACCTTTCTCCGCCGCCTGAACCTGCCGGAGCGGCTCTGGGACCTGCCGCCGGCGACCTTTTCGGGCGGCGAGCAGCAGCGCGTCAACGTCGCCCGCGGCTTCATCACCGGCCGGCCGCTGCTTCTCCTCGACGAACCGACCGCCTCCCTCGATGCCGAGAACCGCGCGGTCGTCGTCGAACTGGTCGGCGAGGCGAAGGCCGCCGGCACCAGCTTCCTCGGCATTTTTCATGACGAGCAGGTCCGCGAGGCGGTGGCCGACCGGATCATCGACGTCACCGGCTTTGCGACCGCCGCCCCATGACCCGCCTCGGACCGCAACCGCTCGTCTCGCCGAGCGCGCTGGTCGAGGAAAGCACCCTCGGCGCCTATGTCGAAATCGGCGAGCGCACCCGCATCAGCCATTCGCGCTTCGGCGACTACAGCTACATGATGGAGGACGGCCAGGTCCTCTTCTCGACGGTCGGCAAATTCTGCTCGATCGCCTCGAATGTCCGCATCAACCCGCCCAACCATCCGATGTGGCGGGCAAGCCAGCATCATTTCACCTATCGCGCCGCCGATTATTTCGAGGGCGCCGATTTCGACGAGAGCGTCTTCGCCTGGCGCCGCGAGCATGCGGTGACGATCGGCAACGATGTCTGGATCGGCCACGGCGCCACCATCATGGCCGGCAATTCGGTCGGCGACGGCGCCGTCGTCGCGGCCGGTGCGGTGGTCACCAAGCCGGTCGCCGCCTATGCGATCGTCGCCGGCGTGCCTGCCCGCAAGGTCAAGGATCGTTTCGCCCCGCAAATCGCCGAAAGACTGGCCCGACTTGCCTGGTGGAACTGGCCGCATGACGAAATCCACAGGGCACTCGCCGATTTCCGGCAAATGGCGATCGCGGACTTTCTCGAAAAATACGAGCGCGAAGAACGCGCTGGCGCTTAGGCGGCGTAGCACGCGGCAGGCTTTATCCTCTGTCGCGCGACTGTCATCAAACTGAAGACGAAACGACAGACTGCCCGGCTAGTCATGGTTATCGAACCTTGGTCCAGCCAACGGGTGATGCTGCGTGCCTGCTTTATCGGTGACGAAACTTTCCAAAAGCTTCGGCCAGAAGAAGGCCCTGCGCGAGATCGATCTCACCGTCGAGCGCGGTGAGATGGTGGCGCTGATCGGCGCCTCCGGCTCGGGCAAGTCGACGCTCATCCGTCATATCGCCGGCCTCGAGCGCGGCGACCGCAGCTCGGACGGCATCGATATCTTCGGCCAGTGCATGCAGAAGGCTGGCAAGCTCACAAGCGACGCGCGCATGATCCGTCGCGATGTCGGCGTGATCTTCCAGCAGTTCAATCTCGTCAACCGCCTGCCGCTCCTCACTAATGTCCTGATCGGCTGCCTCGGCCGCGTGCCGGGCTGGCGCGGCACGCTCGGCTTCTTCAGCCGCGTCGAGCAGTTGCGGGCCATGCAGGCGATCGACCGGGTCGGCATCGCATCAGCGGCCCGCCAGCGCGCCTCGACGCTGTCGGGCGGCCAGCAGCAGCGCGCCGCGATTGCCCGTGCGCTTGTCCAGGGCGCCAAGCTTCTCCTCGCCGACGAGCCGATCGCTTCGCTCGATCCGGCCTCCGCCAAGCGCGTCATGGAGGCGCTGTCCGACATCAACCGCCGCGACGGGATCACCATCGTGGTGTCGCTGCATCAGGTCGAATATGCCCGCCGCTACTGCCCGCGCACGATCGCGCTCCGCGACGGCACGATCGCCTATGACGGCCCGTCGACGGCGCTGACCAACGACTTCCTGCGTTCGCTCTACGGCGAAGCTTCGGAGGAACTGATCCTCCCCGATGCAACGCTGCATGAAGAACCCGCCCTGCGTTCCTGGTCCGTCGGCCGGCCTGCATTGGCTGCGGTCTGATTGCTCCGCCTTACCCGATCCCAACAAGGAGACTAGCGATGAACATGCTGCTGAAAGGCCTCGCCGCGACGGCGATCGCCGCGACGCTCGCGACGCCGGTGCTCGCCGAGACGACCGAAATCAATTTCGGCATCATCTCGACCGAGTCCCAGTCGAACCTGAAAACCATCTGGGACCCCTTCCTCGCCGACATGGGCAAGAAGACCGGCCTCAAGATCAACGCCTTCTTCGCCTCGGATTATGCCGGCGTCATCGAAGGCATGCGCTTCGGCAAGGTGCAGATCGCCTGGGTCGGCAACAAGGCCGGCATGGAAGCCGTCGACCGCGCCAATGCGGAAGTCTTCGCGCAGTCGGTCGCCGTCGGCGGCGAGCCCGGCTATTGGGGCCTGCTGCTGGCTCCGGCCGATAGCGCCCTGACCTCGGCCGAAGACGTCCTGAAATGCGACAAGTCGCTGAATTTCGGCCTCGGCGACCCGAACTCGACCTCGGGCTATCTCGTCCCGATGACCTTCCTCTTTGCCCAGAACGGCAAGGATCCGAAGGAGTGCTTCAAGACGGTAACCAACGCCAATCACGAGACCAATGCGATGGCGGTCGTCAACAAGCATGTCGATGTCGCGACCAACAACACCGAGAACATGATGCGGCTCACCAAGACCAACCCGGAAGCCGCCGCCAAGATCAAAGTGATCTGGAAGTCGCCGCTGATCCCGTCCGACCCGATCGTCTGGAACAAGGAACTCGACCAGCCGACCAAGGACAAGCTCGTCGCCTTCTTCATGGGCTATGGCCGCCAGGGCACGCCCGAGCAGGTCGAAGCCGAGCGCGGCGTCCTGAGCGGCCTGCAGTGGGCCCCCTTCCGCCCCTCGTCGGATGCGCAGCTCTATCCGATCCGCATCATGGAAATCACCAAGGCCATGTTCACGCTCAAGGGCGACGACAAGATTTCGGCCGAGGAGAAGACCGCCAAGCTGAAGGAGCTCGAGGCCGAGAAGGCCAAGTATGACGCGCTCCTCGTCAAGGTCCCGCAGGCCTAAGCCGCAGCAGCAGAAAGAGTGGCGGCGTCCATCCAGGCGCCGCCGCCTCCTTGCACCATGCATCAGACAGCCAACCCGCCGGCGCCAAGCGTCGCCATTCCTCCGCGCGATTGGAGGCAGTCTGCCTTCCGCTATCTCGTCTGGGGCGTCCTGGTGGCGGTGCTCGCCTGGGGCTTCGGGCCGGCGGAGATTTTTCGCGCCGTCAATCTCATCACCGACGCCGACAATATGGCGGAATATGCCAGCGGCTTCCTGAGCCCCAATTTCCGCGACCTCGACTATTACCTCTCCGAGATCGTCCTGACGGTTCAGATCGCTGCCTGGGGCACCGCCCTTGCCGTGATCGCCGCCGTCCCCTTCGGCATATTGAGCTCGAACAATATCGCACCCTGGTGGGTCTACCAGCCGGTGCGCCGCCTGATGGATGCCTTCCGCGCCATCAACGAGCTGGTCTTCGCCGTGCTCTTCGTCGTTGCCGTCGGTCTCGGGCCGTTCGCCGGCGTCATGGCGCTGTTCATCCACACGACCGGCATCCTCGCCAAGCTGTTTTCCGAGGCGGTCGAGGCGATCGATCCCCGTCCGGTCGAGGGAATCCGGGCCACCGGCGCCTCCAAGTTGCAGGAAGTCGTCTATGGGGTTATCCCCCAGGTCCTGCCGCTGTGGATCTCGTTTTCGCTGTACCGGTTCGAATCGAATGTACGCTCCGCGACGGTGCTGGGGCTTGTCGGCGCCGGCGGGATCGGGCAGGTGCTCTTTGAATCGATCCGCGGCTTCTACTATGCGGAAACCGCGGCTCTCCTGATCGTCATCGTCCTGACCGTGACGGTTGTCGATCTCATATCGCAGCAATTGCGGAAATTGGTCATCTAGCATCATGCGCTTCGCTATTTTCTTTACGCCGCCACCGGAGCATCCGCTGTCGAAAGCGGCAGCGCTTTGGCTCGGCCGCGATGCCTTTTCGGGTGAGGAATTCGCCCAGATCGGCGGCGAGGGCTTCACCGACAGGGATATCCGCGAGCTGACGGCGGCGCCGCGGCGCTACGGTTTCCACGCCACCTTGCACGCGCCGTTCCTGTTGTCCGAAGGGGCAACCGGCGAAGACGTCGACGCGGCGTTCCGAACGGCATGCCGCGAGCTGCAACCGGTGCCGCTCTGGCGCCTCGGCGTCGAGCGGATCGGTTCGTTTTTCGCCCTGACGCCGACCGCATCGTCCTCCGAGCCGGTGAGCGCGCTCGCCGCCGATCTCGTCCGCCGCTTCGACCGACTGCGCGCCCCGCCGAGCGCCGCGGAGATCGAACGGCGGAACCCGGAGAAGCTTTCGCCGGGCCAGCGCCGCAATCTGGAACGCTGGGGCTATCCCTATGTGTTCGACGATTTCCGCTTCCACATGACCTTGACCGGACCGGTGCCGGAGGAGAGCCGCCCCGCCATGCAGCGCCTCCTCGAAACGCGCTTCCGCCCGCTCATCGAGCAGCCGGTCGCCATCGATGCTCTTTCCCTTTTCGTCGAGGCGACACCGCCGGGCGATTTCCTCGTGAAAAGGCGGTCGCCTCTGGCGACCGTTCCCCAGCCGGTAGACGCCGCATGACCGAAACCGTTTTCCGCAACGCCCGCATCGTCCAGCCCGATCGGATCGTCGAGGGCAATGTCGTGGTGCGCGACGGCGTCATCGACGAGATCGACGAGACCATCGTCCAGATGTCGGGCCCCGGCGTCGACCTCGAAGGCGACTGGCTCATTCCCGGCCTGGTCGAGCTCCACACCGATCATCTCGAAGGCCATTACTCGCCGCGCCCGAAGGTTCGCTGGAATCCGGTCGCAGCGGTGCAGGCGCATGACGCCCAGATCGCCGCCTCGGGCATCACCACGGTCTTCGATGCGCTGCGCATCGGCATGGACGAGGACACCAGGCTCGTCGCCAACGACATGCAGGTGCTCGGCGCCGCCATCGCCGAGAGCCGGGCCGCCGGCCGCCTGCGCGCCGACCATTACATCCACCTCCGCTGCGAGGTCAGCGCCAGCGATGCGATCGAGAGCTTCGAGCATTTCCTCGATGAGCCGCTGGTCCGGCTGGCGTCGCTGATGGACCACACGCCCGGCCAGCGCCAGTTCACCTCGCTTGACGCCTACAAGACCTATTATCTCGGCAAGAGCGGCATGACCGAAGCCGAGCTGCTGGTCGTGATGGAAAAGCGCATCGCGCATGCCGAGATCTATTCGGCAAAGCAGCGCCAGTTGCTGGCCGCGAAGTGCCGCGAGCGCGGCATCGTGCTCGCCAGCCACGATGATGCGACCATCGAGCATGTCGCCGAGGCGGCCGGGATCGGCGTGCTGGTCGCCGAATTCCCGACGACGATGGAAGCGGCGCGGGCCTCGCGGGACGCCGGCATGAAAATCCTGATGGGCGCCCCCAACATCGTCCGCGGCGGCTCCCATTCCGGCAATGTCGCCGCCAGGAGTCTCGTCGAGGCAGGCCTGCTCGACGTTCTTTCCTCCGATTACCTGCCCTTCAGCCTGCTGCACGCGACCTTCAGGATCGCCAATGAGGTCGAGGGCATCGACCTGCCGCAGGCGCTGGCCTTCGTCTCGCTCAATCCGGCGACGGCCGCCGGTATGGACGATCGCGGCGCCATCCTCCCCGGCCGCCGCGCCGATCTCGTCCAGGTCAGGACCGACGGCGACGTGCCGCTGGTGCGCACGGTCTGGCGTCAGGGCCTGCGCGTCGTTTAGGGTTCCGGACCGTGACATCCGAAGCGCCGGACAGGAAATCGGGAATGCTGGTTCTGGTCATCGGTCCGAGCGGTGTCGGCAAGGACACGCTCATCGCCTATTGCCGCGCGCGTCTTGCCGGCAAGGCGACGATCGTCTTTCCGCGCCGAACCGTCACGCGTCCGGCCGGTGACGAGACGGAAGATCACGACGCGGTTTCGGAGGAAGAGTTCCGGCAGCGGGATGCTGCCGGCGCTTTTGCGCTTCGCTGGCAGGCGCATGGCCTGTCCTATGGCGTTCCGGTGCAGATCGATGACGATCTCGCGGCCGGGCGGACGGTGGTCGCCAATGTCTCGCGATCGATCATCGATGAGACGCGAGCGAAATATCCGAATCTCAGGATCGTGTGCGTGACCGCATCCCCCGAAATCCTGGCGCGCCGCCTTCAGGGCAGGGGCCGCGAAGGCGAGGCAGAGATCGCCAGGCGGCTGGAGCGGGCCAGGTCCGTTGCCGTCGAGGGACCGGATGTTGTCATTCTCGACAATTCCGGCGCGCCGGAAGAGGCGGGCGGCAGGCTTCTCGAGCTTGTCATGCGCGCCGGTTGAGCGCCGCCATCATTCCAAATTGCCTCAAATCCGCTGCCACAAGAAGGCGAAAGGATAAAAGGGTTCCTGATAGAGCGGGCTGTCCTTTCCTGATGTGAGGAGTGCCCATGAAGTTCTTTCTGCTCGCCGCGGTCTTGCTGGCCTCGTCAATTGTCACCGGCGCGCAAGCCCGGGATACGAACCAGACGGCCATCGATATCTGCATGCGCTCGGTTTCCGATGAGGTGCGCTTCGAGCAGCCTGGCGCCAGCCGCATCGGCTCCGACAATCCCAAGGTCAAGAAGATTTCCGGCAGCGAAGCCGGCGTAAGCGGCGCCGGCCAGTTCAACAGCGGCAGCGGCAGCGTCAGGAATTTCTATTATCGCTGCACCTACAACGTCAAAACCGGCCGGGCCTACGGCGTCGATATCAAGGTCAAGGACGATTCTCCGCAGAAGCTCTCCAAGACGGATGTCGGCGTGGCGGTCGGTGCCCTCGTGGTCGGCGCCATTGTCGACGGCCTCGCCAAGAAGAAAAAGAAGCATCCCAAGCAGACCGATGTCGGCGGCATGGCCGGCCGCGAGCCCGACAACGGGACCTGGAGCCCGGCGAGCGGCGTCCTCTGTGACGACTCGCAAAGCGCCTGCTATCTGAACGGCAATTTTTCCGCCTAGTGGACCGATCGGGTTTACAGCTACGCCAATTGATCGGGCAGGTGATCATCATGTTTAGAGGAGTTTCGACGATGCGGCTCTGGATCGTCCTGTCGGCAGCGATGGGTGTTGCTGGCTTCTGCCAGGCGGCTCTTGCCCAAGGCGAGACCGCGCCTCCGTCGACGATGATGGAAGCGCGCGAAGCCGCCATGGACCTCATTTCCGAAGACCTTTCGCATGCGGAAATCGGCGTCCTCAATCTCGTCGCGCATGCCGCCGCGGCAGCGAGCCTTTGCGATGCGCTGGAGCTCGACGGCGATGCGGCGTCGAAGGCGATCGACGCGGCGACCGGCGAGGCGATGAAGGAGTCCTCCGACGAGTCGAAGGCCCATCATCACGATCTCGCCCTGATGGGCTATGGCGTTCTCGTCGGCCTCATGATCGCCGAAGGCAGTGAGGACAAGGTGGGCTTCTGCGCCGATGCCGTCGCCATGGCCAAGGATCCCGAGACAGCAAAGTTCATCAAGGCCAATTGATTCGCCAGAACCGCGGCTGCGCCGGCAGGGAAGAACGTGCATGAATCGTCGGGATTTTCTCATCGGCTCGGCGATCGGGACGGCAGCAGGCCTGCTCGGCGGCCCGGCCTTGGCGCAGACGACGGCGATCACCAGCAAGCTCGACAGCTCGCAGCTCAAGCCCGGCCAATTCCTCTGGGAGCCCGACCTCTCGCCCGCCGGTCCGGTGATGATGATCGTCTCGCTGCCCGACCAGCTCGTCCATGTCTACCGGAACGGCGTCGAGATCGGCCTCTCGACCTGTTCGAGCGGCAAACCCGGACATGAAACGCCGACCGGCGTCTTCGTCATCCTGCAGAAGGACAAGGACCACCACTCGTCGACCTACGACAATGCCCCGATGCCCAACATGCAGCGGCTGACCTGGAGCCGCATTGCGCTTCATGCCGGCAACCTGCCCGGCTATCCCGCCTCGCATGGCTGCGTCCGCCTGCCGAAGCAGTTCTCGGAGATCATCTTCGGCATCACACAGCTCGGCATCCCGGTGATCATTGCCGACGGCAAGAGCCAGCCGGCCGCGGTCGTCCACCCCGGCCTGCTCCTGCCCGACACCGCCGAGGCGGAGGGGACCCAGGCCGAGATGGCTGCGGCGAAGCGACCGCCGACCAGCGTCGACAATGTCGCCTCCGGCATCGTCTCGGCTGCCGACCGGAAGGTCTTCATGCTGATCGACGGCCGTGTCGCATGGGAATCGCCGATCGATATCCTCGATCCCGGCCAGCCGCTCGGCGACCACGCCTATTCTTTCCTCGGCCCGACGCCCGATCGTTCCGCCTTTCGCTGGACCGCGCATGACCTCGGCGGCTCGCGCCAGGTGCGCGGCGACCACGACGCCATCCTCTCCCGCATCAAGGTCGCCAAAAGCGACGAGGCGACCGGAATCCTGCTCTCATCGGCGCCGGGCGCGACGCTCGTCGTGACGGACCGTTCGGCGACCCAGGCGACGCGTTCCGATCCCGGCTTCGTCGTCGTCGACGCCGAAGTCTGAGGCGCGATCCGCACGATAAAAGGCGGAACGCGACGCCGTTCCCTGCATTAGCCCCTAGCTGGTGGGTGCCAATGGAGGAGTAGCGATATGTCCAAAGGCGGTAAAAAACATATGGGCCTGGGGGCGCAGGGAAAAGGCGATGGAACCGGCGCCATGACCACCGCGGATCGCGCCAAGATTCCCGCCAACATGGTGCTCTCCAACCGCGACAAGTCGCAGCATTCCGGTGAGCGCGGCCAGGATTCGAAATTTATCCAGACCGAGCAGATGCAGGATCACCAGGCGAACCGGATTCCCGATTAGCCGGTCAGCTCACCTGCCGGTTGAGCCAGAGCGCCAGCCGATCCCGGTTGAAGAATATTCCGACGCTTGCGGCGAGGCCGACCGCGGCGCCGACGGTGACCGGCGTGGTGATGCCGATCCGGTCGGCGACCCATCCCATCGCGAGCGCGCCGACGCCGGGTGCGCTCGTGAAGAGCATCCCGTAGATGCTGAGCACACGGCCGCGAATATCGTCGGTGAGCGACAACTGCAGAAGGATCTGCGCGACGATATTCGCCAACGTCGTGCCGAAGCCGACAAGGGCGATGCAGACGAGGCCGATATGGAGTCCGGGTGCGAAGGCGAAAGCCGCCGTCGTCACGGCGCCGGTCGTTCCGGCAAAGGCCATGAGCGTAATGAGGCCGCGGCCCTGCCGCCCGGATGCCGCGAAGGCGGACATGAGCGATCCCAGCCCGAGTGAGGCGATCAGGTAGGACAGGCCGGCAGGTCCGGAGTTGAAGACGGTCTCGGCGAAGACCGGCAGCAATTCCACCGCCGGGCGCACGAAGATGGCAAAGGTCGCGATGAAGGCGAGGAGGATGCGCACGCCGGGGTCGTGGATGACCTTCAGGACGCCGAAGGAGAGGTCGCTTGCCGACAGCCGCAGGCGACCCAGCCGGGGCTTCTCGTCGGGCCGCATCTTCATCAGGGAGAAGGCGATGACCGTGGCGATGAAGCTGGCGGCGTTCAGCGCGAAGGCCATGCTCACCGATCCGTAAAGGATGACCGGTCCGGCGATGATCGGGCCGACGACGCGGGCGGTGTTGGCGACGATGGACGCAAAACCCACCGCCGAAGCGAGCGCATCGCGTGGAATCAGGCTCGGGATCAGCGCCATGGGCAAAAACCGTCACGGCGGCGCTGTTCAGGACGTGAAGAATATCTGCGGCAGGCGCCGAAACTGGCGGTTCTTTTTCCATCGTCCCGGCTGGTTGGCGAGGCGGCTACGGCCCAATGCCAAAGCCACTCTATGGTTCCTGGGGGGACTTCGAACCGTGGACCAATTCGATAACAGCGTCAATGAACTCGGCCTCGCGATAGGGCTTGGTCAACACCCTGACGCCGCTCCGCGCCGCCCCGTCGAAGCCGGTGGTGAGCAGGAACGGGATCGCCCTGTCGGCGAAGACGCCCATGAGCGGACTGGCATCGTCGCTGCCGAGCTTGAGATCGAGAATCGCCGCGTCGATCTTCGGCCCCTCATCGAGGAGCTTGTGCACTTCCGAGATGGAATTGGCGAGGAGCACGATTTCCGCGCCGGCATCCAGCATCATTTGCTGCGCTTCAAGGGCGATCAGATATTCGTCCTCGACGACGAGGATGGTCATCCGGTCGAGGCTTCTTTCGGGAATGGACAAGGAGAGGGAATCCGGTGGCGCCAACGCCCCGCGATAGTGTCATCGGGACCCGGGCCTGTCGTTAACAAATGTTACGGTACGGCCCGCAGGCTTCCCGATTTCGGCCGATCCGGGGCGCGCTACCCACCGCGCGCCGCGATCTCCGCCATGGCCTTCTCGATCACGGCCAGGAGCGCCTTGTCCCGGACCGGCTTCTGGATGACGGCGACGTCGCCGAAGGTCGGCTTGAGGTCGTCGAGCCGATAGCCGGTGCACACGCAGAAGGGAATCTCCATCCCGGCGAGGCTCCGCGCCAGCGGCGCGCTCGATTGCCCGCGCAGATTGGCGTCGATGATCGCGAAATCCGGCCTTTCGGTCGCCAGCCTCGCCGAGGCGTCCTCGACGGACGCGACCGGCCCGATGACGTCATGCCCGGCGCCCTCGATGATCATGGCGATCTCATCGGCAATGATGAATTCGTCCTCGACGATCATGACACGGAGCTTCTTGCCATTTCCGTCCATCACGACACCGCCTTTCCATTCCCCTCATCCCGCTCCGCGACGAAAGGCCGGATCGTCCGCAAGGGTGCGAAGATCGTGCAGACGAGGCCTTCCGGGCGGTAGTCGACGGTCGCTTCGCCGTCCAGTTCATAGGTGATGCTGCGTTCGATCAACAGGGAGCCGAAGCCGCGTTGCTCGGGCGGCGTCACGGGCGGCCCGCCGGACTCTTTCCAGCGCAGCATGAAGCGCGGCTCCTTGCCGGTCCTGTCGATCGACCAGTCGACGTCGACCTTGCCGGCCGACGTGGAAAGCGCCCCGTATTTCGAGGCGTTTGTGCCGAGCTCGTGAATGGCGAGCGCGAAGGAGAGCGCTGCCTTCGGATTGAGCCGGATCGCCGGTCCGTTGATCTGGATGGCGCTGCCGGTGTCGAAGGTGCTGGCTTCCTGGCGGATGATCGTGCTGGCGTCGGCGCCGAGCCAGCGTTCCTGGGCGAGCAGTTCGTGGGCGCGCGCCATCGCATTGACGCGTCCGAGCAGCGACTGCTCGAACTTCTCCAACGTGCGGTGTGACCGCGCCGTCCGCCGGATGATCGCCTGGATGACCTGCAGGGTGTTCTTCATCCGGTGATCGAGCTCGCGCATCAGGAGCCGCTGGGTCTCCTCGCTCTCGTAGCGGTCGGTCACGTCGACTGCCGAGGCGACCAGATGGTTCGGCTCTCCGGAGGTCGAGGTGAGCGGGCGGATCCACAGGTCGATCACCTTCCGCGACGTGCCGTCCTCATATTGCAGGTCGAAGCGGATATCCTCGCTCTTCGCCGCCTGGGCGACGGCGGCGCGCAGGCGCTCGGTCTGCACCGGGTCGTTGCTGCCGATCGGCAAACCCCAGAAGGGCTTGCCGACGCCATTCTCCTTGGCGCGGCCGAAGGTGCCGATCGCCGCCTTGTTGGCATTGACGATCGTGCCGTCGCGGGTGAGGAGCCACGCCAGCGGCCCGAGCCCGTCGAGCATGCCCCGGAGCCTCGCCCGCGCCTCGTCGACCTCGCCGGCCTTCGACAGGTTGGAGATGTAGATCAGCACCGCCGCCGTCGACGCTAGCCCGATGCCGAGGATCAGGAGGATCGCCCAAGGGGCGAAATCGCCAGCCACCGCCGCCGGCGAGATGACGACGGTCCAGTTGCGATGGCCGAACTCGAATGTCCGCTGCGCTGCCCCGGACGCGGACGGCTCGGCCCGCGCCGGCGCGCTGCCCGTCGCCTTGCCGCTTTCGACGATGTTGACTTCGGCGATGCCGCTGGCGCGCTCGGCGATCGTTGTCAGATCCTGAAATGTAATCGAGCCGGCGACGATTCCGGTGATCTGGCCGGCGCGGTCGCGCGTCGGCACATAAAGGAGAATGCCCTGGGTGCGCGTGTCGACGAAATCGACTGGCTCGCTGGCAACCAGCTCGCGCTGCTGGATTGCGTCCTCGATCGCGTCGGCGCGCGCCGGCAACGCTGCGACGTCGAGCCCGTAGGTCGGCTCCTGGCCGCTGAGCAGATAAGCGGCCTCGACGACGAAATAGGTCGGCCGCTCCGGTGCGCGGACCGGCTTGCGGTCCTTGTCGAATTCCCAGATGCCAAGTTCGCGGGCGGGACTGGATTGGAAGCGGGCCTCGTAGTCGGCGCGATCCGCCTGCGTCACACGCCGGTAGAAGCTCAGCGAACGGATCGCCTCGCTGGCCGTCAGCGATTGGCTGAAGCGCTCGAACTGGTCGCTGGTCACGGTGTCGGTTGCATAGAGCGAGCGGACGGCATGGACCGCTATCGCGACGCGATCGAGGGCGACGCGCACCGCGTAAGCCGAGCTGTCGGACTGGAGTTGGATGCGCTCACCGCGGACGCGCTGGTAGTAGTGTTCGGCGAATAGCCCGGCGAGGACCGTCAGTGCAATACCGACGATCAGGACTGTTGTCGCCAGCAGTCTCCGTCTATTCACCCGCCCATACCTGTTTGGATGCGTCTCGGCTCAGCCCGCCGCATGGTTTGCGCCGGGCCGAGCCCTGTTTTCTGCCTCACGCTCGCCGGAAGAAATGGGCGAGCAGCGAGACAACAAGCAAGACCAGAAAAACGAAGAAGAGGATCTGCGCGATGCCGACGCTGGTGCTGGCGATGCCGCCAAAGCCGAGGGCTCCAGCAACCAGTGCAACGACGAGAAAGACGAGAGCCCAGTAGAGCATAACTGTATCTCCTAGACGCGTCCGAGGAGAACCAGGATCAGCAGGATGACCAGTACGACACCAAGAATGCCGGACGGTCCATAGCCCCAGCCCCGCGAATATGGCCAACTCGGCACGGCACCGACGACCAGCAGGATCAGGATGATCAGCAGGATTGTGGCGAGCGACATGTAATTTCTCCACCTCAGACGATCGGACCAACCAACGCGCGGTGGAACCCGAAAGTTCCATTCGCCGGCACGAGAATTTTCTCCGCGATTTCCGGAACTTGCCCCGCTGCAACTGTGTTGCGGCGGTGTGGGGCTTGTTGATCTTGCCGTCGGGAGGAATTTCCACGTGCGAGGTCTTTTTCGTGCAAAGGAACCAATGATGATCCGCAAACTCTTGGCGACCACGGCGATCACGACGATCGCCCTCACCAGCGCCTATGCCGCAAATGAACCGGCAGCAGGCGCTTCCGCCGCCGAACGGTTCGTGCCGGCGATCGGCGAGGCGTCGCTTGCCTCGACGCTGATCGGCGAGACCGTCTACGCCAGCACCGTCGACAACGCCGACAGCATCGGCGAAGTGAATGATCTCCTTGTCGACAAGGACGGAAATATCGCCGCGGCGCTGATCGGCGTCGGCGGGTTCCTCGGCGTCGGCGAAAAGAACGTCGCGGTCAACTATGACGACCTTCAGATGACGGTCGACCCCGACGGCGACCGCGTCGTCGTACTTGAGACCACCAAGGAAGAACTCGAGGCCGCGCCGGCTTTTGTCGTCGAGACGGTTGACGGTACCGCGGCCGCGCCGGTCGTCGCGCCCGACAACATGACCGCCGCCACGCCGGCGCCGGCAACAACGACCGAGACGGCTGCACCGGTGGCGACCGACCAGGTCGCAGCGCGCGACACCCTGAAATCGCTCGATATCGGTACGATCAGCTCCGACAACGTCATCGGCACGACCATCTATTCGGCCGACGATCAGAATGTCGGCGAGATCAGCGAAGTCATCATGACCGATGACGGCAAGATCGAAGCTGCCATCATCGATGTCGGCGGCTTCCTCGGCATGGGTGCGAAGCCGGTGGCGGTCTCCTTCTCCGACCTCGATTTCCGCTCCGACGACAGCGGCAATATCTACGTCTACACGGCCCTTACGGAGGCACAGCTCCAGGCGGCCCCGGACTATGTCGCGGCGGATTATCCGAACAACCGCGATACCATGCTGGTGAAGTCGAAGAACTGAACCGGCTTCACGGATCTGAGGCGGCCCGCAGCAATGCGGGCCGTTTTTTTTGCTTCAACTGCCGCATTCGCTTGTAACTCCCACCCCTTGCGGAAGGGTTGGTCCTCCCCTGCGAAGCGGGGGAGGGGGACCGCCGATAGGCGGTGGAGGGGGCGACCGCATCCTCTGAAGCGAAAGAGACCTCTGAGATAAGCTTTCCGTGTCGCCGCCCCCTCCGTCGACACGTCGTGTCGCCCCCTCCCCCGTAAACGGGGGAGGACCCCAACAACCGGCGTTGTGCAATGGCCGCTTCCAGGGGAGGCTGTTTCCGTCGACTGGTGAAGCGCTCCCAGCCCAAAGAAAAAGGGCCCTCCCGGCTTCCCGGGAGGGCCCTTCGCGTTTCGTGCCTGGCCCTAGCTGCCCTGGGCAAGCTCGGTGATGTTACGCACCGTGACCCGGCGGTTCTGCTGTTCCGCCGCTTCTGTCGGGACCTTCAGATATTGCTCGCCGTAGCCCTGCGTGACCAGGTTCTCCGGCGGAACGTTGAAGTTGCTCGACAGCGCCACCGCGATTGCCTCGGCGCGCCGGTCGGACAGAACGAGATTGTCGTTGTCCGAGCCAACGGCGTCGGTGTGACCCTCGATCAGGAAGATCTGGTCGGGCGACTGAGTGATCGCCTGTTCCATGGCCTGGCCGACGGCCGTCAGCGCATCGAACTGCGAGGGTGAGATCGCCGCGCTGCCGAAGTCGAAGGTGATCGTATTGAGATCGACCCTCGGCATCTTGTCGCGCAACCGCTCACTGGTCCGAATCTCGTCGAGCGCATACGGCCTTTCGATCGCTTCGACCGGCGGCGCCATCAGGGCCGCATAGATCTGGTCGCGATCCGCAGTGCTCGTCTCGACGATGTAGCGGTCCTGCGGAATGCCGATACGCAGCGGCGGCAACTCGTCCTCGAAGCGCGTGTAGGTGGGTCGCCGACCCTCGCGATAAAATTCGCGATTGTCGATGAGGATCACCTGACGGCCGCGTGGGTCGACGCGGGTCCGGGTCATGATCTCACCGTAGCGGTCACGCACGGTGATGATCTGCGAGCTATCGCCGCGGCTCACCGTCGTACGCTGATAGCCGCCGGGGAAATGCTCCACGTCGACGTCGCGCGCACGGCTGAGGAACCGATCCGACTCATAGGCGCTGTCCTGGCGAATGATGACCTGATCGCCGAAGCGGATGATGAAGCGTCCGCCCAGATCGAGAACGAGGTCCGATTCAGGTGGCCGTTCGCGTTCCCAGCGACCATCTCCGTCGCGACCTGGGCCGTCGCCACGACCCTGGCCGTCACCGCGACCCTGGCCGTCTCCTCGGCCTGGGCCGTCGTCGCCGCGGCCGGGACCGTCATTCCCGCTACCGCCCTGACCTTCACCCTGACCTTGGCCCTGACCTTGACCTTGACCATTCCCGTCACGGCCGCGCGCCTGCTCGTCGCGGAGCTTGGCGCGGAGCGTTCGGACATTGTCGACGGCCTACTGGTCGCCCTGGGCTTCGAGCTGGGATTCCGTCGCGGATTCTTCCGCCGGCGGCGCAGCAGTCTGCTGTCCGTCGGGCGTGGAAGGCTGGCCACCCTGATCGCCGCCTGGCGGCGGCAGGACCGGGGCTGATCCGTCGCCCGGTGCTTGCGGCGGCAATACCAGAGTCGGCGGCGCGTCGGCGGGCGGCGGCGCCAGCGTCGGCGGTGTCGACGGCTCCTGAACCGGCGGAATCGGCGTCGGCTCAAGAACCGGAGGCGTCTCCTGCTGCAACACCGGCGGCGCCGGTGTCTCCACCGGCGGCGGCTCGACCGTTGGCGGCACGAGAACCGGCGGCTCTACCGGGGGCACGTCCAGAACCGGGGGCGGCTCTGGGATCTGCAATTGCGGCGCCGGCGGCGTCTCAATCTGCGGCACCTCTATTTGTGGCGGAGCTTCGGGCGGAGCCGTCATCTCCGGCGGTGGCGCCGGCGGCTCGGGCGGCGGCGGTGTAGCCTCCGGCGGCGGGGCAGGCGGCTCCGGCGGGGGTGGAGGCGGGGGCGGCGGCTCCGGGGGAGGCGCAGGCGGTTCCGGCGGCGGCGGGGGCGGTGGCTCCGGCGGGGGTGGCGGCGGCGGTTCCTCCTCCTTCTTTTTCTCGGGCGGCGGCGCCTCTCCCGGCGGCAGAAGAAGGAGTTCCTCCGGCGTCTGCGCAAGCTGCAAGAGCGCCGGTGCGACGTCTGGCGCCCCTGAAGCGTCAGTCGCGCCTTGGTTCTGCAACGCCATGGCTGGCGCGGCGAACATGAAAGGCATGGCGACACTGGTGAAGAGGGCGAGGCGTTTGGATTTCATCCCTGATGTTCCTGTCCTGAAAATGGGCAATCGGCTGCAAACGTCCGGTGAGGGCGATGGTTCCCGGTCCCTGTCAGCGGAACCTTCCGGGCGACGGCGCGTTCGAGGAACTGGACAGATTACGAAAAGAAGTACCTAGAGGAGGAGACAGCTATGGCTTCGCCGCAGACGAGAAATCAGGGCGTCCCGAAAATGTTCGAGGACCGTGTCGAAGCCGACGCGGAAACCGTGAGCCATGTGCTCAACCCGGACCGCACGACCGACAAGGTGTTCTACCAGGATCCGCGGGCTCCTTTGACAGACGGCCAGAGTGCGCCGGATTCGATGGGCGACGTCGAAATGGCGCGCCGCACGGATGCCGGCCCGTCCGAGGTGGAGGAGTCGCGGCGCGACTCGTCGCCGGCTCTTTGGATTGCCCTTGGCATTGGCGTGGTTCTCGTCATCGCCTTCATCGCTTTTATGTAGGAGTTCGTTAAATGCGTAATACATCCATCGCCGTGGCGATCTGCGCTTCGCTGGCGCTCTCTGCCTGCACCACAGGGCAAGGTGCCCTGGTCGGCGGCGCGACAGGTGCCGCGATCGGCGGGCTTGCCTCGGATTCGGTTGCCGGAGCGGTCGTCGGCGCCGGCGTCGGCGCGTTGGCTGGTGCCGTGCTCATTGAATCGACCAAGGATTACTGCACCTATCGCTATCGCGGAAAGACCTATCGCGAGCGCTGCTGATCCACACCCCGATAAAAACAAAGGGCCCGCTTTCGCGGGCCCTTTTTTATTTGGAGAAGGCCGGATCTAGCGGCGACGCTCGATCCATTCCTCTTCCTTCTGCTCTTCCTTCTGCTCTTCGCTCTGCTCGATCTCGGTCTCGCCGTCATCGTCGTCGAGGTCGAGTTCATCGTCTTCCCACTCGGCCATCACCTCGTCGGCTGGCTTGGAAAGGTGGACATGGCTGTCGACGTGATCGACCAGAGTCGCATCAACGAAGTGATGCTGGCCGTCGGCGGAATCATTCTTCGTGAGCTTGATCTGGTCTTTTTCCAGATGGTCGACGACGCCGACCAGAATGTGATCCGAGCCATAGACTTCCATATGTTCCTTGATGGTCGCAGAAGCGGTCATGACGCGCTCTCCCTGGGGTTGGAATGCGTGCCGATAACGCTCCCATTCACGAATGGTTCAGGCAGGAACCTGAACGCTGATTGGTCGATCTTCGATAGGGCAGTCAAGATCGGGAGATCGTCATGGATTGGGATCGCGTCGAAGGAAACTGGAAGCAGGCCAAGGGCAAGGTCAAGGAACAGTGGGGCAAGCTCACGGACGACGACCTTGACGTCGTAGCCGGGAAGCGCGACCAGCTCGAAGGAAAGATCCAGGAGCGCTACGGCATCGCCAAGGATCAGGTCCGCACGGATGTCGATACCTGGGTCAGCTCGCAAAGCTGGTAATCGGCCGGAACTGCTTCAAAGCGGCGAGCGTCGACAAGCGCTCGCCGCTTTGTCGTTTCGGAACTTAAATTAAAAACCCGTGTTCCCGGAACCGCTGTCGCTCGGGAGCTCCTTGCTCCGAGGGTGGCTTTCTCATTCTTTGGGAGAGCAAGATGAACAAGATCGTCAACCTGGCACTTGCCGCCACGATTGCGGTGGCCGGCTTGGGCATTACGGCGGGATCGAGCGATGCCCGCGAGTACCGCGATCGCCATCGCGGCAACGACTTCAATTTCAGCCTGCAGTTCGGGAATCCCTATCCGTACTACGCGCCGCGCTATTACCGGCCGTATTATCAGCCGCGGGCCTATTATGCGCCGCAGCCGCGCCGTTACTATCGTGGCGGGACGAATGCGCATGTCGCCTGGTGCCACGACCGCTACAGGTCCTACCGCGCCTACGACAACACCTATCAGCCTTACGGCGGCCCACGGCGCGAATGCCGTTCGCCTTACTACGGCTAGAGGGCTATCGCCCCGCGCCGGCCGAGCGGGCCGCGAACGCGGGCGGTTGTCGAAATCATCAATTGACCTGTCTAAGGGACCGCGGCGTTGTCCGCGGTCTCTCTTTAGGGGCGCGCGGCTCTGCTCGCGCACGTAATGCGTCCGAGTTCTTCCCATCTGGCATGCCAGCGCATGCCTTCCTGCGTCGGCGGCTGCGGCGTCTGGATTTCGAGCCAGCGCACCGGCCGGCCCTCGACGGGAAAGAACGCATGCCGCGAGCCCACCGCCGTCCAGGCGAAGTCGCCGGTCTTCAGCGTGTAGGCGCGGCCGTCGAAGACGATGTCGACGTCGCCCTCGAGGATCAGATAGGCCTCCTCGAAGGGATGGTCGTGATGATTGCAGATGCCGCCCTTGGCGAATTCGACGGTGAACATATTGAGATGCACCGCGCCGAAATCGCGGTCGACGAAATAGCGGATAGAGAATCCCTGCAGATCGCCATGCATATGCGCGCCTGGCGGCATCGAGCCGGCCGCATAGTGGCCGAGGAGTTTGCGGCGCGGATCCCCGGCCTTCGGCGCCGGCGTCAGCCTCGCCCAGTCGAGCGTCTCGATGAAGAACACATCCTGCCAGCCCCCGGCCGGCTTCGGCTGCGGCGTCGTCACCTCGACGTAGCGCGCCGGCGCCTCTGACGCATTCCGGTAGGCATGCGCGACGCCGGTCGAGACGATGCCGTAATCGTCGCGGCCGAGCGTGAAGCGCGTACCGTCGCGCTCCAGCTCCAGCACCCCGTCGAGCATGTAGATCGTCGTCTCATAGGCGCGGATCGAGCGGTCGATCGCGCCGCCGGGCTGCAGCGTGTTCAGCGCGTAGCCGGCATGGACGGAGCCGGCGTCGCGGTCGAGGAGCGTGACCCGCGACAGGCCGCGGCAATGTCCATCGAGGCTGCCGAGGCCGCCCTCTCGCATGTCCCCGGCGGAAACTACGAGATGGATCGGTGCCGGCATCCTGTGCTCCTACGCAGGCGCGCCGAAGGCGGCCTGGGTTCCGGCGCTTCGCCGAACATGCGGCGCGGCGAGGCTCTTCGGCGTGGCGAGGAAGCGGAGAAGCGTCTGGTTGACGAAATCCGCCGCCTCATACTGCGCCCAATGGCCGGTATTCTCGGCGATGACGCATTCCGACGACGGGTCGACGCCCTTGAGCAGTTCGCGCATGACCGGCAACCGGTCCTTGGCGACCGCGTCGCAGGCGCCCCAGATGCCGTCGGCCGGCACGCGGAGCTCGCGGAGGATCGCCGGCACGTCGGTCTTCTGCGCCAGCGCGCGGCTGTCGATGCGGGCACGGGCGGTGTTCTCCGCCTGCATGAAGACGGCGAGATCGTCGATCTTGTTTGCGTCATGCACCATCAGCGCCGCGAGGTTGCTGCGGTGGACGGAGAGCAGTTCCTTGCGGTCGGTGATGTGCCGCCACTTGGCGAGTTGCACGACTTCCGGCCGCGCAATGCCATAGCCGCCCGAGCCGATGAGGATCAGGCGTTCGATGCGCTCCGGTGCGATCGCCGCCATCTGGATGGCGATGACGCCGCCGAAGGAGAAGCCGGCGATCCGCGCCTGCGAGTAGGGGCCGAGGATCGCGTCGATGCCATGCCACAGCAGTTCGGCGATGCGCTGCGTCGAGAGATCGCCCTCGGGCTTGTCCGAGTCGCCGAAGGCCGGCATGTCGGGCGCATAGATCGTGTTGGTCGCGGCCAGGATCTCGATGTTGCGGATCCAGTGGGTCCAGGAGCCGAAGCCGCCATGCAGGAGCATGAGCGCCGGGCCGGAACCCCAGCTCCGCCAGACGGTCTTGGCGCCGGCATGTGTCGTGGTGATGCGCCGCGCCGAGGCTTCGAGCCGGGCGAGCGTTGCCGGCCGCGGCTCGGCGCCGTTGGCTGTGTTCTTCTGACTGCCGCCCTCGTCGTCGCCGGATTCCTCGGCTTCGTCGAGACGGCGGACAAGGTCGGCATGCTCGACCCAGAGTTCTTTCGGGAGCTTGTTGCCGAGCGCCTCATAGCCCTTGCCGATCGCGTCCGCTTCCGCCTTCCAGGAGGGGATATCGACGGACAGGATGAGGTCGAGCGTCGCGTCGGTGACGCCGAGGCCCTTGGTATCGAGGGCCGCCTTGGTCGGCACCATGCCGATCGGCGTTTCGACCGCATCGGTCGTGCCTTCGAGCCGCTCGCAGATCCATTTGAGGACGCGGCTGTTCTCGGCATAGCCCGGCCAGGCGAACTTGCCGGCGGAATCCTTGCGGAACCAGTTGACCAGATAGAAGCGCGGCAGCTTGGCCGGATCCGGCGCGACGCGGCCGGTCTTGATCCAATGCGCCAGGTAGTCGCCGACATGGTAGCCGAGGAAAGGCAGCATCGCGAACGGGTCGCGGCGCAGCTCGCCGACCGTCGTGTCGGCGGCGGCGGTGCCTTCCGACGCCATGTTCGAGGCGAGGAAGATGCCGTGCTGCCAGGAAAAGGCTTCGGTTACGAGCGGTACGACGCCGGCCCGGCGGCCGCCGAACAGGAAGGCCGAGATCGGCACGCCGCTCGGGTCGTTCCATTCCGGCGCGATGCTCGGGCACTGGTCGGCCGGCACGGTGAAGCGCGCATTCGGATGCGCCGCCGGGTCCTTTGACGCTGGCGTCCAGTCGTTTCCGATCCAGTCGGTCAGCCGGGCGGGTGGCGTATCGGTCATGCCCTCCCACCAGACGTCGCCGTCGGGCGTCGTCGCGACATTGGTGTAGATGCAATTGGCGTCGAGCGCGCCCATCGCGTTGGCATTGGTCTTGATGTTGGTGCCCGGCGCCACGCCGAACAGGCCGGCTTCCGGATTGATCGCGTAAAGCTGGCCGTCCTTGCCGAAATGCATCCAGGCGATGTCGTCACCGATCGTCTCGGCCTTCCAGCCCGGCACGCTCGGCTTGATCATGGCGAGGTTGGTCTTGCCGCAGGCGCTGGGGAAGGCGGCGGCGATGTAGCGGACCTGGCCCTTCGGCGAGGTCAGCTTGAGGATCAGCATGTGCTCGGCGAGCCAGCCGCCGTCGCGCGCCATCACCGAAGCGATGCGCAGCGCATAGCATTTCTTGCCAAGGAGGGCGTTGCCGCCATAGCCGGAGCCGTAGGACCAGATCTCGCGGGTCTCGGGGTAATGGACGATGTATTTCGTCTCGTTGCAGGGCCACGGTACGTCGCTGTCGCCGGGCGCCAGTGGCGCCCCGACCGTGTGGACGCCGGGGACGAAAGTGCCATCGTCGCCGATCGCGGCAAGCGCTTCACTGCCCATACGAGTCATGATGCGCATCGACGCCACGACATAGGGGCTGTCGGTGAGTTCGACACCGAGCGCGCTGAAGGGCGAGCCGATCGTGCCCATCGAATAGGGGACCACATACATGGTGCGGCCGCGCATCGAGCCCCTGAACAGCGGGTCGAGCGTGGCGCGCATTTCGGCGGACTCGACCCAGTTATTGGTCGGGCCGGCGCCTTCCTTGGTCTTGGAGCAGATGAAGGTGCGGCTTTCGACGCGGGCGACGTCCTTCGGATCGGAGCGTGCCGCGAAGGAGTTCGGCCGCTTCTCGGGATGGAGCGGCATCAGGGTGCCGGCGTCGACCATGAGCCTGGTCAGCCGGTTCCATTCCTTTTCCGAGCCGTCGCACCATTCGATGCTGTCCGGCTGCGTCAGCGCCGCGATTTCCTCGACCCAGGCCAGCAGGCCTTTATGCTTGGTCGGAACGGTATCTCGCGTAGGAATGCTACCCACCTGCATTAACTCCCCGACGGAAAGTGGCTGGGGAGTTCGGAGCGTTCCCCTTCTGCTGCCAGTCTTCCTTTTTGGCCTACGAGACACGCAAACTCAACCCCGTGTCGGCAAAGACGCCTAAACACGGCGCCGCAGGGCCGGACTGCCGTGCCTGTGGCAAATCGGCCGTTTACCGGCCTCGGCGAATCCATTAAGGTGTTGTTTCGGATTTGTCCCTTATCCCGTAACTCTTCCCCTCGGCGCGCGCCCGGCGCGACAGGCTGTGAGCATCTCATGGAGAAGAGGGGAGTGGGCAGGCTCCCGGCCGGCCTTTGAGCCCCGTTATACTGGCCCGTTATACTGGAAAGACTCGTGACAAGCGCCGCCCCCGCATCGCCGCCGGTCAAGGCCAAGTTCCGGACGATTGCGCCGGCGATTGCCTTACCGATGTTCCTCGGCATGGTCGGCGAGACCATTGTCGCGACGGCGCTGCCGGTCATCGCAGCCTCGCTCGGCAATATCGAGCAGATCACCTGGGTGGTCGTCGCCTATCTGATTGCCATGGCGGTCACCGCCCCGGTCTATGGTCGCCTCGGCGACGCCTTCGGCCGCCGCATGATGATGGTCGTGGCGCTGTCGATCGCGCTCGTCGGCAGCATCCTCTGCGCCCTGTCGACCTCGGTCGAGATGCTAATTGCCGCCCGGGTCTTCCAGGGATTGGGCGGCGGCGGTCTCGTCAGCCTGTCCCAGGCCCTCGTCTCCCAGTCGGTGCAGCCGCGCGACCGCATGCGTTTCCACGGCTATATCGCCGCCTTCGGTTTCAGCGCCAGCGCCATGGGGCCGGTGCTCGGCGGCATCCTCACCGACAATTTCGGCTGGCAGTCGGTCTTCCTCTTCAACCTGCCGCCGGCGATCCTCGGCATCCTGCTCGTCTTCCGGGTGCCGCCGCGCTCGACGCCCTTCGAGCCGTTCCGTTTCGACTTCCCCGGCCTCGTCCTCTTCACGATGTTCGTCACCTCGCTCCTGATCCTGGTCGAGGAAATCCGCCGGCCGGCCGAGATGCGCTCCGTCTTCGCTATGGGGCTCGGCGTGACCATCGTGGTTTCCCTGCTCCTCCTGATCAGGCGCGAGTTCCGCGCCACGAGCCCCCTCTTTCCGCCGGTCCTGATCCGCAACCCCAACATCTGGCGCAGCTACGCCATGGCCATCTGCCATGGCGGCTATTTCGTCGCGCTCCTCGCCATGATCCCGATCTATCTGAGCGTCGTCTACGGCCTCTCGGCGTCCCAGATCGGCTTGCTCATGCTGCCGATGACGGCCGGCATCGGCTTCGGCACCTATGCCACCGGCCAGATCGCCAGCCGCACCGGCCAGGCGGCGATCTTCCCATCGATCGGCCTCGTCGTGGTCGCGGTGATGGTCGCCGGCCTCGGCTTCCTGGGGCAACTCCCGATGTGGATCCTGTCGCCCTATCTCGGCCTCATCTCGCTCGCCACGGGCACCGTGATGGCCGTGGTGCAGGCGACCGTCCAGTCCGAATCGGGCGGCCCCCTTCTCGGCACGGCGACGAGCGGCGTGTCGCTCTCCCGCGCGCTCGGTGCGGCGATCGGCACGGCGCTCGCCGGCACGCTGCTGTTTGCCACGCTGGCCGCCAACGGCATGGAGATCTCGACCGACCTCCAGTCGATCCTCCAGGGCAGCAGCGAGGGATTGGCGAGCATGGGGGCCGTGGTCGAAGCCGAGATCCGCGCCAATGTCGCCTTCGCTTTCCGCGGCGTCTTCTTCCTGATCGCGAGCTACGCCGCTATCAGTTGCGTGCTTGCCTGGACCCTGCCGCGCCGCACGCTCTAACGACCAGTAAATCGGCTGACGGCCGGGCGAGGCCGCGCAATTCTTCGCCTTGACGCCCAGTCTGGAATTTGTCCAAATGATCAAGAGATTTGGACGGCGGGAGCGAAGGCATCATGTCGATTGCGCGAGAGCCTGACATCGCGTCCGGGCGGCTTCAGCCCGAGGACTACCTCGCCAATTTCCGCGATCTTCACCCGCCGCTCGACAAGCACCAGGCCTTCGTCGAGGCCGATCGCTGCTACTTCTGCTACGACGCACCCTGCCTCACCGCCTGCCCGACGGGGATCGACATCCCCATGTTCATCCGCGAGATCCTGACCGACAATCCGAAGGGCGCCGCCGAGACGATCTTCGCCGAGAATATCCTGGGCGGCATGTGCGCCCGCGTCTGCCCGACCGAGACGCTGTGCGAGGAGGCCTGCGTCCGCCAAGCGGCGGAGGGCAAGCCGGTCCGTATCGGCGAATTGCAGCGCTACGCCACCGACACGCTGATGGTGGCGGGCGAGCATCCCTTCACCCGGGCTGCGCCGAGCGGCAAGCGCGTTGCCGTGGTCGGCGGCGGCCCGGCCGGCCTCGCCTGCGCCCACCGTCTCGCAACTTACGGCCATGACGTCGTCATCTATGACGCGCGCGAAAAGGCCGGTGGTCTCAATGAATATGGCATCGCCGCCTACAAATCGGTCGGCGGCTTCGCCGCGGCAGAGGTCGATTTCGTGATGGCGATCGGCGGCATCACCGTCGAGACCGGCAAGGCGCTTGGCCGCGACATCACGCTGGCCGAGCTTCGCGAGAGCTTTGACGCGGTCTTTCTTGGCCTCGGCCTTGCCGGCGTGAATGCGCTCGGCCTTGGCGAGGAGAAGCTTCCCGGCGTCGAGAATGCCGTCGACTATATCGCCGGCCTTCGCCAGACGGCCGATCTTGCCAGCCTGCCGGTCGGCCGCCGCATCGTCGTGGTCGGCGGCGGCATGACGGCGATCGACATCGCCTCGCAATCGAAGCGCCTCGGCGCCGAGGAAGTCACCATCGTCTATCGCCGCGGCGCCGCGAAGATGGGCGCTTCCGAATACGAGCGCGAACTCGCCCAGACCGACGGCGTCCGCATCAAGTTCAACGCCATGCCGAAGCGCCTCATCGCGACGGACGGCCGCGTCACCGGCATGGAGTTCGAATATACTGCCGAGCAGGACGGCCGCCTCGCCGGCACCGGCGAGAGCTTCGCCCTCGACGCCGACATGGTCTTCAAGGCGATCGGCCAGAGCTTCGTGCCGCTGCCGCTTGAAGGCGCATCGATCGAGTTGAAGAACGGCCGCATCGCCGTCGATACCGAGCGCCGCACCAGCCTCCCGGATGTCTGGGCCGGCGGCGACTGCATCGCTGGCGGCGAGGACCTCACCGTCGTCGCCGTCCAGGACGGCAAGCTCGCCGCCGAATCGGTCAACCGGGCGCTGACGTCATGATGGCTTCAGCCGCCGCCGCATATTCGGTCCGGATCCTCCCCTGCGAAGCGGGGGAGGGGGACCACGCGCCGCGTGGTGGAGGGGGCGGCCACACCGTCCGAGCGAGCTTCCGCCCCCTCCACCGCCTATCGGCGGTCCCCCTCCCTCGTAAACGGGGGAGGACCCGCGCCTCACCATTGGCTCGGTGCGCGGGCCATTAGGAGAACGCCATGGCCGACCTCCGCTCCAGCTTCGTCGGCATCAAATCGCCGAACCCGTTCTGGCTCGCATCGGCGCCGCCGACCGACAAGGAATACAACGTCGTTCGCGCCTTCAAGGCGGGCTGGGGCGGCGTCGTCTGGAAGACGCTCGGCGAGGATCCGCCGATCGTCAATGTCGCCGGGCCGCGTTATGGCGCCGTCCATTCGGGCGACCGCCGTCTGATCGGGCTCAACAATATCGAGTTGATCACCGACCGGCCGTTCCAGATCAATCTCGAGGAGATCAAGCGGGTCAAGCGCGACTGGCCCGACCGGGCGCTAGTTGTCTCGCTGATGGTGCCCTGCGAGGAGCCGAACTGGAAGGCGATCCTGAGAGCCGTCGAGGAGACCGAGGCCGATGGCGTCGAGCTGAATTTCGGCTGCCCGCACGGCATGAGCGAGCGCGGCATGGGCTCGGCGGTCGGCCAGGTGCCCGAATATATCGAGATGGTGGCGCGCTGGTGCAAAGCCTCGACGCGGATGCCGGTCATCGTCAAGCTGACGCCCAACATCACCGACATCCGCTATCCGGCGCGCGCCGCGCATAAGGGCGGCGCCGACGCCGTCTCGCTGATCAACACCGTCAACTCGATTACCAGCGTCAATCTCGACACTTTCTCGCCGGAGCCCTCGATCGACGGCAAGGGCTCGCATGGCGGCTATTGTGGCCCGGCAGTGCGCCCGATCGCGCTGTCGATGGTCTCCGAGATCGTCCGCGATGCCGAGACGCGCGGCTTCCCGATCTCCGGCATCGGCGGCATCACCACCTGGCGCGACGCGGCCGAGTTCATGGCGGTCGGCGCATCGAACGTCCAGGTTTGCACCGCCGCGATGACCTACGGCTTCCGCATCGTCCAGGAGATGATCTCGGGATTGAACCGCTATCTCGACGAGAAGGGCTTCGCCAGCATCGACGATCTCGTCGGCCGCGCCGTGCCGAACGTCACCGACTGGCAGTATCTCAACCTCAACTACGTCACCAAGGCGCGCATCGACCAGGATCTCTGCATCCAGTGCGGCCGCTGCCATATCGTCTGCGAGGACACCGCGCATCAGGCGATCACGACGACGCTGAACGGCCAGCGCCATTTCGAGGTGGTCGACACCGAATGCGTCGGCTGCAATCTCTGCGTCAATGTCTGCCCGGTCGAGAACTGCATCACGATGGAGCAGATCACCACGGGCGTCGATCCGCATACCGGCGCGCCGGCGACCGGCTACCGGAACTGGACGCAGCATCCCAACAACCCGACGGCGCGCATTCCAGAGCCCGCCGAGTGAACTATCGGCCCGGCTGCACGTTACCATCTGATCTGCCGATAGATCACCGCCTATTATATTGATTCCAAAGATAAAATTGTCGTGAAGCGGCTTGCGGCGTGAGCCGCGGATGCTATCTCCGGCGTTGTTATCCGGACATCCGCCAGCCCGCCGGGCGGAGTCCAAACAACGGGCGGCGCGGCATCAAGGATCGATCCAATGGCTAACCTGGAATCCTCACTCGACCGGAGGCGCCCAGAGGCGCTCGCCGTGCTGCGCATCGTGACGGCGCTGCTTTTTCTGTCGCACGGCCTCAGCAAGCTGTTCGGCTTTCCGCCCGGCTTCACACCGGAGGCGATGACGTTGCCGTGGATTGCCGGCGTGCTCGAAGTGGTCGGCGGCATCCTCTTCCTGATCGGCTTCCAGACGCGGCTAGTCGCCTTCGTCCTCAGCGGCTTGATGGCCGCGGCCTATTTCATCGCCCATGCGCCGCAGGGTTTTCACCCGCTGGTCAACCAGGGCGAACTCGCCATGCTCTATTGTTTCGTGTTCCTGTTCTTCGTCTTCGCAGGCGCCGGCGTCTGGAGCGTCGACAGCGCGCGGGCAGCCCCGTCGAGCCGCTTCGCCTTCCGCTAGCGATAATTGCCTAAGTCACGATCGATCGGCGGGCACAGTCCCGCCGATCTTTTTCGGCTAATGCGCCTCGTCCCAGTTCTGCGCGGCGCGGGCGTCGACCTGGAGCGGCACCGACAGCATGATTGCAGGCTCCGGGGCGCGCTCCATGACCTTGGTCACCACCGGCAGGGTGGCCTCGACCTCGGCGTCGGGCACCTCGAAGATCAGCTCGTCATGCACCTGCAGCAGCATTCGCGCCGACAGCCCGGCTTTCGCCAGCGCGTCCTCCATGCGGATCATGGCGCGGCGGATGATGTCGGCGGCGGAACCCTGCAGCGGCGCGTTGATCGAGGCGCGGTCGACGAAGGCGCGCTCGGCCGGGTTCTTCGAATTGACTGCGGGGAAATGGATTTTCCGTCCGAAGATCGTGTTGACGTAGCCGTCCTTGCGGACCTTCGTCTTCATCGACTCCATATAGTCGCGGATGCCGGGGAAGCGTTCGAAATAGCGCTTGATATAAGCGCCCGCCTCCTCGCGCGGAATGCGGAGCTGGTTCGACAGGCCGAAGGCCGAGATGCCGTAGATGATGCCGAAATTGATCGCCTTGGCGCGGCGGCGCACCTCGCCCGGCATGTCCTTGACCGGCACGTTGAACATCTCCGACGCCGTCATCGCGTGGATGTCGAGCCCGTCGGCGAAGGCCTGGCGGAGCACCGGGATATCGGCGACATGGGCGAGCAGCCGGAGCTCGATCTGGCTGTAGTCGGCCGAGATCAGCTTCATGCCCTTGTCGGCGATGAAGGCGGTGCGGATGCGCCGTCCTTCCTCGGTGCGGACCGGGATGTTCTGCAGGTTCGGATCGGAGGAGGAGAGCCGCCCGGTCGTCGTCGCGGCCAGCGCATAGGAGGTGTGGACGCGTCCGGTCTCGGGATGGATGAAGCCGGGCAGGAGATCGGTATAGGTCGATTTCAGCTTCGAGAGCTGCCGCCAGTCGAGGACCCGCGCCGCAAGCAGATTGCCTTCGAGCGCCAGCTCGTCCAGCACGTCGGCGCCGGTCGACCATGCCCCGGTCTTGGTCTTGCTGCCGCCGGGCAGGCTGAACTTGCCGAACAGGATGTCGCCGAGCTGCTTGGGCGAGCCGATATTGAAGGTCTCGCCGGCATGCTCGTAGATCTCGGCTTCGAGCCCGGCAAGCTTCTGCGAGAACTCGCCCGACAGCCGCGACAGGATCTGCCGGTCGACCTTGATGCCGCGCGCCTCCATGCGCGCCAGCACCGGCACCATCGGCCGCTCCAGCGTCTCGTAGAGGGCGCTCATATGCTCGGCGACGAGCCGCGGCTTCAGCACCTGCCAGAGGCGGAGCGCGATATCGGCATCCTCGGCGGCATATTCGGTCGCCCTGTCGACGGGCACCTGGTCGAAAGTCACCGCCCCGCGGCCGGAGCCGGCGACTTCCTTGAAGGTCACCGGCGTGTGGCCGAGCCAGCGTTCGGAAAGATCGTCCATGCCGTTGCCGCCCTTGCCGGCGTCGAGCACGTAGGACATCAGCATCGTGTCGTCATAGGGCGCGATGTCGATGCCGTGGCGCGACAGGAGCAAGCTGTCATGCTTGAGGTTCTGCGCGACCTTGAGCACGCCAGGGTCTTCCAGCATCGGCTTCAGCCGGGCGAGCGCATCGCGGACGGCGATCTGTCCTTCGGCGATGCCGCCGCCGAGCAGGTCGGCGTTGCCGGTCCTGTGTGTCAGCGGCACATAGGCGGCCTTGCCGGCAGCGGTCGCAAGGCTGATGCCCACGATGTCGGATTGCATCGGGTCGGACGAGGTTGTCTCGGCATCGATGGCGATGATGCCGCCATCGGTAGCCTCGACGATCCAGCGCTCGAGCGCCGTGATGTCCGTGACCGTCTCATAGGATTTGATGTCGATCTTCTTGTTCATCGCCGCCTGCGCCGCGGCGCGGGCGATATAGGCCGGCAGGCTTTCACCCTCGGCAACGGGTGCGGCGGCAGGCGCCGCTCCGTTCGGGGCAGAGGCTGACGGCTTGCTCGGGGCGGGCGCAGCCTCGGTGGCGTCGTCGGCTTGTCTCGGCCCGCGCACCGGTGCTGCAAGCCTCGGGTCGGGTTCGACGAACTCGATCTCGACGCCGGTCGCTTCAGCGGCACGCTTGGTCAGCGTCGTGAATTCCATCGCCTTGAAGAAACTGAGGAGCTTCCTGCCGTCGAGCGCGGTCATCCGTGTGTCGACGAGCGGCGTATCGACCGCGACGTCGCAGACAAGGCTGACCAGTTGCCGCGACAGCCGCGCCTGCTCGGCATAGGTCGTCAGCAGTTCGCGCCGCTTGGGCTGCTTGATCGAGGCGGCATTGGCGAGGAGGTTTTCGAGGTCGCCATATTCGCCGATGAGCTGCGCCGCGGTCTTGATGCCGATGCCCGGCACGCCGGGAACATTGTCGGAGGTGTCGCCGATCAGCGCCTGCACCTCGACGACCTTTTCCGGCGGCACGCCGAAATAATCGATGACGCCGGCCCGGTCGATGCGCCGCTCCGGCCGGTAGCCAGGCTTGCCCTTGGAGCCGGATTCGAAATCGTAGAACTGCACCTTGTCGGAGACGAGCTGCATCAGGTCCTTGTCGGCCGAGACGATCAGCACGTCGGCGCCGGCGGCCTCCGCCTGCTTGGCGAAGGTGGCGATGATGTCGTCGGCCTCGAAGCCCGACTTCTCGATCGGCGACAGGCCGAAGGCGCGCACCGCCTCGCGCATCAGCGGGAATTGCGGCACGAGGTCGTCCGGCGGCTCGCGGCGGTTGGCCTTGTAGTCGCTATAGATGTCCTTGCGGAAGGTCTGCTCGGTCTTGTCGAAGATGATCGCCAGATGTGTCGGCTTCAGCCCGGCGGCGCCGTCGAGAATGAACTGGAAGATCTTGGTCGAGAAGAGACGCAACGCCCCTGTCGGCAGGCCGTCGGACCGGTAATTGTATTTCGCGTCCTGATGGATCGACTGGAAGTAGGCGCGGAAGACGAAGGACGAGCCGTCGACCAGGAAGACGTGGTCGCCGGGCTTCAGGGCATCTGCGGGGGATTCTGACATGGCCGGACTATGCCCTTCCGGCCGGCCTGTTTCCAGCCCGCAGGAGCGGCGGGCAAGCGCCTTTCCCATGGTTAATGCCGTGCTAACGAGCCTCACAGGAAACGCGAGGAATTACCGCTACTTAACCGTGAATTAAGCGGCGGTCCCTAGGGTCCTCGCACGAGTATCGCGTAGCAGGGATCGTCTGGCCGATGGCCGCCAAGAAGCGCCGCAAGACGGCTGAGGCCGAAGACGGGGATTTCGACGGCAGCCTGGCCTTTGGCCTCGGCGACGGCGATCGCACGTCGGAAGCCGCCGCGCCGCGCACGCGGGCGCCGACCGCCAAGCGCCGCGTCCCTGCCAAGACCGCCAAATCGCGGAAAGCCAAAGGCAAGCCGAAGCGCAAGCGCGGCAGCCTGACGAGCCGCTTCGTCGGCTGGGCGACCCGCAAGCTGATCCGCGTCGCCATGCTGGCGGTGCTTGTCGTCGGCGTCGGCGGGATCGGCGTCTTCGGCTATTTCGTCTCGAAGCTGCCACCGCTCGCCGAGCTGGAAGTGCCGAGCCGTCCGGCGACCGTCCGCATCGTCGCCGGGAACGGCACGCTGATCACGACGCGCGGCGAGAAGAACGGCGAGGCGCTGACGCTCGACGAGATGCCGGCCTATCTCCCTGAAGCCGTGATCGCCATCGAGGACCGGCGCTTCTACTGGCACTACGGCATCGATCCGATCGGCCTCGTCCGGGCGCTCTTCACCAACTGGCGGGCCGGCGGCGTCGTCCAGGGCGGCTCGACGCTGACCCAGCAGCTTGCCAAGAACCTCTTCCTGAAGCCCGAGCGCACCATCGAGCGCAAGATCCAGGAGGTGGTGTTGGCGCTGTGGCTGGAGGCCAACCTCTCCAAGCAGCGCATCCTCGAACTCTATCTGAACCGCGTCTATCTCGGCGGCGGCGCCTATGGCGTCGATGCCGCCTCGCTCCGCTATTTCGGCAAGTCGGCGCGCAACATCAATCTCGCCGAGGCGGCGATGCTCGCCGGCCTCCTCAAGGCGCCGGGCCGCTACGCACCGACGGCCAATCCCGCTCTCGCCGAAGGCCGCGCCACCGTCGTCCTCGCGGCCATGCATGAGCAGGGCTATATCGACGGCCGCGATGCGAGCCTCGCCATGTCGGCCTCGATCCGTCCGGTCCGCGATGTCGCCGGCGGCAGCGGCCGCTATGTCGCCGACTGGATCATCGATCTCCTGCCTGGTTATGTCGGCAAGCTCGATCGCGACGTTACCGTCGAGACGACGATCGACCTGCGCCTCCAGACCGCCGCCGCCTACACCGTCTCTGAAGCGCTCGCCAAGGAAGGCGACACGCTGAATGTCAGCCAGGGTGCCCTCGTCGCGCTCGATCGCGACGGCGCCGTGCGCGCCATGGTCGGCGGGCGCGACTATACCAAGAGCCCGTTCAACCGCGCGCTCGACGCCAGGCGCCAGCCGGGCTCGGCCTTCAAGCCGTTCGTCTATCTGACGGCGCTCGAATTCGGCATGACGCCGGAGACGGTCCGCAGCGACCAGCCGGTCTCGATCAAGGGCTGGCGGCCGAAGAACTACACCGACGAGTATCGTGGCCCGGTGACTTTGCAGACGGCGCTGGCGCACTCGCTGAACACCGTATCGGCGCAGCTCACCGCCGAGGTCGGCCCCGCCAATGTCGCGGCGACGGCGCGCCGCCTCGGCATCACGTCGCCGCTCACCGAGACCCCGTCTTTGGCGCTCGGCACATCGGAAGTCTCGCTCCTCGAACTCACCGGCGCCTATGTTCCCTTCGCCAATGGCGGCAACGGCGTCATCCCGCATGTCATCAAGCGCATCGTCGATGTCGATGGCGACGTGCTCTACGAGCGAGCCGGCGCCGGGCCGGGCCGCGTCGTCGATCCGCTCCATGTCGGCATGATGAACGCGATGCTGAAGCAGACGCTGGAGATGGGGACGGGCCGCAAGGCGGCGATCGCCAACTGGCCGGCCGCCGGCAAGACCGGCACCAGCCAGGATTTCCGCGACGCCTGGTTCGTCGGCTACACGGCCGAGCTCGTCGCCGGCATCTGGTTCGGCAACGACAACGGCAAGCCGACCAAGAAGATGACCGGCGGCTCGATGCCGGCGGTCGCCTGGCAGCATTTCATGAATGCCGCGCTCGACGGCAAGCCGGTCATCGACCTTCCCGGCGGTTATCGCTTCCGCGAGCCGGGTAGTCTCGTCGCGGGCGGCTATGCCGCCCCGCAGCCGGCGGGCGTACAGGTGCCGTCGCGCGGCATCGAGGATCTGATCGGAACGCCGGGGCCCGTTGCCGAGATCGCCGCGCCCCTGCCGCAAGGCGACATCGGCGCCCTCATCCCGCCCCCCGAGAAGAAGGTCGGCTTCTTCAAGCGCCTCTTCGGCGGCGGCTAGATTGACGGTGCGTAGGGTGGGCAAAGCTGCGAAGCAGCGTGCCCACGTGTACTTCCGGCGAGGCACCACGTGGGCACGGCCTTCGGCCTTTGCCCACCCTACCAAGCTACCGCGTTACGCCCCGATGGCGTGCAGCCCCGGCCCATAGGCGAGAAGCCACGCCCGGGCCCGCTCGTAGTCCGGACAGAGGCCTTCGACGACGCGCCAGAAGCGCGGCGAATGGTTCATCTCGCGCAGATGCGCCACTTCATGCGCGGCGAGATAGTCGAGGACGAAGGCCGGCGCCATCACCAGGCGGAACGAGAAGGACAAATTACCGGTGCTCGTGCACGAGCCCCAGCGGCTCGACGTGTCGCGGATGCGGACCGACTTGACCGTGACGCCGAGCGTTGCGGCGTGACGGAAGACCGCCGCCTCGAGGTCGCGCCGCGCCTCCCACTTCAGGAAATCGAAGATGCGGCGGCGGTGGTGCGCCTCGGCGCCGGCGACCGTCAGGACGCAATCCTCGCCTTCCCGGATTGCCGCCACGGTGCCGCGGCTGGCGCCGCTATGGCGGATCCGATGCGGCGCGCCACGGAAAGGGATCGTCTCGCCGTCGGCGATCGGCCGCGGCAGCGGCGCCTTTTCGAGCTGGCGCAGCAGCCAGCCGGCATGGCGGTCAAGGAAGTTGCGCGCCTCGCGCAGCGATCCATGGAACGGCATGGTCAGCGTCGGGGTCGCCACCGCGCCCTTGACGCGCAGCGTGTAATTCCGCGCCCGCCGGTCGCGGCGAAGCGCCACCGGTACGAGCCCGGCCGGCGTCTCTATTTCGAGATGCTCGGTCCGCAGCAGGGCCGGCCGTGTCGGCGCAGGGCGCCGCGGCGGGTCCTTGCGAAGCGCGCGGAGGAGCGAATCAAACATTCCGGGATGATCGCATGGCGGTTGCTGGAGGCTCAAAAAGAAACGGCGGAACCGGGGTTCCGCCGTCGATGCTTGCAGACGAGCTGACTTAGAGCTCGATGGTCTCGCCGCCCTTGCGGTCGGTGCGCTCCCGCATGAAGCGGTCGAACTCTTCCTTGTCGCGGGCCCGGCGCAGGTCGCGGACATAGGATTCGAACTCGCGGCGCTCGTCGTCGAGCTTGCGGCGCTCGGCTTCGAGGCGCTTCAGCTCCTTGTCGCGATAGTCGTCGAAAGCGGCGTTGCCGCTGGCGCTGAAGCCGCTCCGCGACGCGTTCCAGTCGCCGCCGCGAAGGCCGTTCCACTCGCGCTTCACATTCTCGCCGGTCGCCGCGAAGTGGCGTTTGACCTCCGGCACGCGATCGCCCCAGATGATGTAGGCGAGCATTGCAAGGCCGAGCGGCCAGAAGACGACAAAGCCCACCACCATGAGAAGAATGGTGAGCGGCGTCCACGCGGGACGCAGTGCATAGGATGTCGACATGTCCTTCCCCTTCTATGACCAACAGAAGGGGACTTGGGGACGGCGCCGGGTCGATTCAAGAAAAAATCGGACGACGGCTGTCCGATTTAATGTGCTGATTTGGAAGCCGGACGCTTCTTGGACTTCGGCGGTGCCTTCGCAACAGCCTTTGCCACGATCGGCGCCAGGTCGGCGGGCGCCTTCGGAACCGCGTGGCCATTACCGTTGCCGTTCTTGGCGGCGGCCATGCGGGCGATGTTGCGCAGGCTGTGCGTCGCGATGAAATCGGCGATGCGCGGCGCGATCTCGGCGCGGTAGCGCGAGCCGTTGAAGACGCCGTAATGGCCGACCTTGGTCTGGAAATGGTGGGCGCGCTTGTCGGCCGGGATGTTGACGCAGATGCGATGCGCGGCCTCCGTCTGCCCGACCCCGGAGATGTCGTCATTCTCGCCTTCGATGGTGAGGAGCGCGACATTGCGGATCGCCGCCGGATCGACCGTCTCGCCGCGATGCATCATTTCGCCCTTGGGCAGCGCGTGGCGGATGAAGACGGTGTCGACGGTCTGCAGGTAGAATTCGGCGGAGAGGTCCATGACGGCGAGATATTCGTCGTAGAACTCGCGATGCTTCTCGGCGTCCTCGCCGTCGCCCTCGACGAGGTGGCGGTAGAAATCCTGGTGGGCCTGCAGGTGCCGGTCGAGATTCATGCTGAGGAAGCCGGAGATCTGCAGGAAGCCCGGATAGACCTCGCGCATGAAGCCGGGATGCGGGAAGGGCACCTTCATGATGACGTTCTGGCGGAACCAGTCGAGGTCGTGGCTGTTGACCAGCGTGTTGACCGCGGTCGGGTTGACGCGCGTGTCGATCGGGCCGCCCATCAGCACCATCGAGGCCGGCAGGTTGTTGTCGCCGCGCGCTTCCATGATCGCCGTCGCGGCCAGCACCGGCACCGAGGGCTGGCATACCGCCATCATGTGCGCGCCGGGTCCGAGCATGTGCAGCATCGAGACGAGATAGTCGATGTAGCTGTCGAGGTCGAAGCCGCCCTCGGTCATCGGCACCATACGCGCATCGATCCAGTCGGTGATGTAGACGTCGTGGCGGGGCAGCATCGCCTCGACCGTGCCGCGCAGCAGCGTCGCGTAGTGGCCGGACATCGGCGCGACGATCAGGAGCTTCTCCTGGTTGAGCGGCTTGTGGCTGCCGCTCTTCTCGAAATGGATGAGCCGGCAGAAAGGTCGCTCCCAGACGATCCGCTCGGTGACCGGCAGCCTTTCGCCGCCGACCAGCGTCGTGCCGAAGCCGAATTCCGGCTTGCCGTAGCGCCGCGTGGTGCGCTCGAAGAGTTCCGCCGCCGCCGCCATGTTGCGCCCGAAGGGCGTGTGGGCGAACGGATTCAACGGGTTCTGGAAATAGAGCCGGGTCGCGTCGGCAGCCGCCCGGAGCGGGCTCAGCGCCGCATGGTTCAGTTCATAGAGCTGGTAGTAGGACAAGCCCCGAACCCCTTTGTTGTTCTTGGCGGACCGGGGGCCGCCCGGCGTTATTTTGCGTTGCAGCAAAGATAGGGCCGACAAAGCCGTTAAGGCAAGGGGCGGCTCAGGGATTGGTGAGTCCCTCTCCCACAGGAGACCTTTGCACAACCTCGCAAGGCGCGGGACAGACCGGATTCGAAGAGAGAACGGATCGGAATCAACCCAAGAACATCCGCCTCGCTCTGTTAGGTTATGCAAAGGTCTCCACAGGGAGAGGGCCGCCGCCCTTAAAAGCGCAGCGCATTAGGGCGGCGGGGTGAGGGGCTGAAGCACTGGTTTGTGGCGATGCCCACCTGCCCTCGGCTGCGTACGCCCTCACCCTTCTCGCCTAACTCGCTCCGCTCCTAAGGCTCAAAGCCCTCTCCCCACGGGAGAGGGGATCACTCCCCGATCGCCATCATCGAGCCCGCTTCCCGGGCCTTGTCGACCAGCCGGAAGAAGGCCACCGAGGCGGCGCAGATCAGGAGGATGTTGATGGCGAAGGCCCAGAGCATCAGGTCGGCGCGGAACACGCCGTCGATGATCAGCGCCCGCATGCCCTCGAAAACGTAGGTCGGCGGCAGAGCCCAGGCGAACCATTGCAGGGCCGGCGGCAGCACCTCGACGGGATAGAAGACCGCGCAGAAGGGCAGGAGCAGGAACATCAGCGTCCAGGCGAGGCCTTCGGCGCCGAGCCCGTTGCGGATGATGAGCCCGCTGACCAGGGCGCCGGCCGCCCAGGCGGTGAGCAGCAGGTTCGCGAAGAAGGCCGCGAGCCCGAAGCCGAGACCCCAGAGATTGAAGCCGAAGAACCAGATGGCGAGCAGCGTCACCGGAAAGACGCCGACCAGGAGCCGGATGACGCTCATCGCCATCAGCGCGACCAGGAACTCGCCCGGCCGGAGCGGGCTGATGAAGAGATTGGCGACGTTCCGCGACCACATCTCTTCCAGGAAGGAGACCGACAGACCCTGCTGGCCGCGGATCAGGATATCCCAGAGCAGGATGGCGCCAATCAGCGTGCCGGCCGCGCTCGCCATCGCGCCGCGCTGCTGCAGAAGCCATGTCTGCATGAAGCCCCAGACCAGCATTTGCACCAGCGGCCAGTAGATCAGTTCGAGGAGCCGCGGCCCGGAGGCGCGCAGCAGGTAGAAATGGCGGAGGATCACCGCGCCGATGCGGGCCGCCGAGTAAGCGCGGTAGCGCGGCCGCGTCGGGATAAGGAAGGGCGCGTTCATGTCGCCTCCGCGATGAAGCCGGCACGGCCGCGGCCGCGCGCCACGTCGAGGAAGACGTCCTCGAGGCTGTTGCGGCCATATTTGTCGATCAGCGCCTGCGGTGCGGCGCGATCGACGATCTTGCCGCGCTTCATCATGATGACGTCGTCGCAGAGCCGCTCGACCTCGAGCATGTTGTGCGAGGCGAGGAGGATCGTCGCGCCATAGGTCTCGCTGTAGGTCTGGATGCGCGAGCGGATCCAGTCGCCGCTGTCGGGATCTAGCGAGGCGGTCGGTTCGTCGAGGAGCAGCACTTCCGGCGCGTTGATCAGCGCCTTGGCGAGCGCCACGCGAGTCTTCTGTCCGGCCGAAAGCTGCCCGGCCTCGCGATCGATGAACTCCATCAGGTCGAATTCCTCGCCGAGCGCCACGATCCGCGCTTCCGCGTTAGGGACGCCGTAGAGGCGGGCGAAGACGCGGAGGTTCTGACGCACCGTCAGCCGGCCCGGCAGCGCCACATAAGGGCTCTCGAAATTCATCCGGTGGAGGACGGCATGGCGGTCGGTCGCCATGTCCTGGCCGAGCACGGCGATGCGCCCGGCTGTCGGCTTCACGAGGCCGAGGATCATGCCGATCGTCGTGGTCTTGCCGGCGCCGTTGCCGCCGAGAAGGCCGGTGATGCTGCCGCGCGGGATGGCGAACGAGATGCCGTCGACCGCGATCACGCCCTTGTAGGTCTTGCTCAGGCCGGCGACGGAGATGGCTGGGGTTTCGGCGGAGGGGATCATGGCGCCATCAGGGAGGGGGACGTTTTTGCGGTTTAGGATGTTATAGGATCGCCGTCCGCTTTGACCAGAACGGGAACTCCTCGATGCCACGGGCGCCGGTCGCCGTCGATTTCGCCTCGCGCAGCCTGCGTCTCGAAACGCTGGTGCGGCTCCGCTGGCTTGCCGTGGGCGGCCAGACGGTGGCGATCCTGGTCGTCCTCTTCGGCCTCGGCTTCCCGCTGCCGGTCCTGCCCTGCTTCGTCCTGATCGTCGTCTCGGCGCTCCTCAACATCGCCCTCGGCACCCGTTTCCCGGCGAGCCTGCGCCTCGGCACCTGGCCGGCCTTCGGCCTCCTTGCCTATGACGCGCTCCAGCTTGCCGGCCTCCTCTATCTGACCGGCGGCCTGCAGAATCCCTTCTCGGTCCTGCTGCTCGTCCCGGTGATCATCTCGGCGACGGCGCTCGCCAAGCGGCCGACGGTGCTTCTCGCCCTCCTCGTGATAGCGCTGGCGACGATTCTCGCCCTCGACCACCGGCCCTTGCCGTGGACGCGGGGCGAAAGCCTGCCACTGCCGCTGGTTTACGTCGCCGGCGGCTGGGTGGCGCTAGTCTCGGCCTGCCTGTTCATCGGCGTCTACACCTATCGCGTCGCCAAGGAGGCCCGCCGCCTTGCCACGGCGTTGAGCGCGACCGAACTGGTGATTGCCCGCGAGCAGCATCTCTCGGCGCTGGACGGGCTGGCGGCGGCCGCTGCCCATGAACTCGGCACGCCGCTCGCGACCATCGCGCTCGTCGCCAAGGAACTCGAACGGGAACTGCCGCCGGACAGCCCCTATGCCGAGGATATCGCCCTTCTCAAGAGCCAGTCGCAGCGCTGCCGCGACATCCTCGCCAAGCTCACCTCGATGTCGAGCCAGGGCGACGCGCTGCTTGCCCGCCAGCCGCTGTCGCATCTGATCGACGAGGTCGTCGAGCCTTATCGCACCTTCGACGTCGAGATCGCCGTCGAGACCGGCAAGAGCGAGGGGCCGGAGCCGGTCGGCGTCCGCAATCCGGCGATCGTCTACGGGCTCGCCAACCTCGTCGAGAACGCCGTCGATTTCGCCAGCTCCCGCGTCGACCTGATCAGCGAATGGAGCGCCGGCGAGGTTTCGGTGACGATCCGCGACGACGGGCCGGGCTTCGCGCCGGGCATCATCGACCGGATCGGCGAGCCCTATGTCACGACGCGCGGCCGCGCCGAGGATGGCGACGACGGCGCCGATGGTGTCGACCATGAGGCCGGCGGGCTGGGTTTGGGCTTCTTCATCGCCAAGACGCTCCTCGAGCGGAACGGCGCCCGCCTGAAATTCGCCAATCGCGACGCCCCGGCGACCGGCGCGACCATCAAAATCACGTGGCCGCGGGCTATGATGGACGCTGGCGGGGCAGGGGAAGACCGCCTTCCGGAAACCATGCCCTCCGGAACGGCTTGGCGAGCGCCGGTCAAGTCCCTATAACCGCTCCAATTCTTGCCGCAGAGTACCGGGAGGGACGGATCCTGCTCTTAGTTTCGGAAAGCGAGCAAATGAGCCAAGTCACCCAGGACATGACCCTACTCATCGTCGACGACGACAAGCCGTTCCTTCAGCGGCTGGCGCGGGCGATGGAATCGCGTGGTTTTATCGTCGAGACGGCCGATACGGTCGCCGAAGGCCTGAAAATGGCCGACGCGGCGCCGCCGGCCTATGCCGTCGTCGACATGCGTCTCGAGGACGGCAACGGCCTCGACGTGATCGAGCTTATCCGCCGCAAGCGGCCGGATTCGCGTATGGTCGTGCTGACCGGCTACGGCAATATCGCGACGGCGGTGACCGCGGTGAAGCTCGGCGCGGTCGATTACCTCGCCAAGCCCGCCGATGCCGACGAGGTGGTCAATGCGCTGACCCGCGGCCCCAGCGAAAAGCCGCTGCCGCCGGAAAACCCGATGTCGGCCGATCGCGTCCGCTGGGAGCATATCCAGCGCGTCTACGAGCTTTGCGACCGCAACGTCTCGGAGACGGCGCGCCGCCTCAACATGCATCGTCGCACGCTCCAGCGCATCCTCGCCAAGCGCGCCCCGCGCTGAGGCCCAGAGAAGCATTGTATGGTGGGCAAAGGCCGAAGGCCGTGCCCACGCGGATGTAGCTAGAAACCCTCGGTCGAAGTTGGGTCGATCAGGCCGTGCAGCCTGAGGGCTGCGGCCTGTCCGAAGCGCAGGAGCATGGCCTTGCGCGTCGCGCCGGCCAGCCGGTGCTCGGGCGCCTCGCGCATGATCTCGCCGCCATAGGAATCGGCAAGGATGAGACCGGCTTCCTCGGGGAAGATGTCGAGCGGCACGCCGTCATGGGTGGCGAAGAACAGCCGGTCGCAGGAGATGCGGTAATCCGGCCATTTCATGTCGACACGGAAATCCTCGATCGAGGATTTGATCTCGACGATCCAGATCTCGCCGGAAGGACCGAGCGCCACGATATCGGCGCGGCGGCCGGTCGCCAGCGGCAGTTCGGTCACGATCGCAAAGCCACGCAGGCGGAACAGCCGGCCGACGCCGCGCTGGACGGCGAGCGCGTGCGGCGATTGCCGGAGATCGACCGGCGGCACGATTCGCGAGAGATCGTTCATGAATGCGATTTTGCCATGATCGCGCCGGCGACGGAAGGCCGACAGGCCTTCAGGCCGGCGATGCCCCGGCTGCGGTGGGCCCACGGCCGCCGCCTTTCCAGCGGTCATGCACCCAGAGCCATTGCTCCGGATATTCGCGAACCCAGCCCTCGACGATGCCGTTGATCACGGCGGTCGCCGCGACGACGTCGATGAGGCCCTCGGCGTCGCGCGGCAGGTCGACCGGCGACGTCAGCTCGACATGGAAGCGGCCGTCCGGCTTGCGGATGGCGCGGACGCCATGCACCGGGCAGTCATACTGGCGGGCCAGCCGGGCAAAGAGCGTGCTGGTCAGGGCGGGCCGGCCGAAGAAGGGCAGAGCAGGGCTGTTCTGGCGGCGCTGGTCGACGAGCATGCCGACATGGCCGCCGCGATCGAGCACGCCGGCGATCTCGAAGACCGTGCCGAGGCGCGACGGCACGAGATTGCCCATCAGCTCGTTCCGCCGGGTCATCAGGTCTTCCGCCACGATCGAGTTCTTCGGCAGGCGGAAGAGGATCGTCACGTCGAGATGGAACCGGCGGGCGATGATCGCCGGTATCTCCCAATTGGCGAGATGCGCCGCGAAGATCAGGCCGGGCTTGTTGTCCTCGCGCAGCCGCAGGAAATCCTCGATGCCGCTCGCCGAGACAGTGCTCTTGTCGAGGTGATGAATGTGGAAATCCTCGAAGATCTCGTCGAGGAAGGCGAATTCGATGGCGGTGCGGGCGAGATTGTCCCAGACGCCTCTCAGGATCTTCCGGCGCTCCGCCTCCGATTTTTCCGGGAACGCGGCGGCGAGATTGGCGGCGCCGAGGCGGTTCTCCGGGATGAGAGGCGAGATCAGGCGCGTGAAGCCGGCGGCAAGCGCCGTGGCGCGCCGCCGGCCGAGCATGCGGCCGAAAGCGATCGCCGAGCGGATATACCAGGCGACCACCCGGTGAAACCAGGCCGTGTCACCGATCCTGCGGAGCAGCCTCCGGAAGGAGTAGCCCCGCCGTCGCCGCACGGGAAAGACTGGTTTGCCCTTCCTGCCCCGCCGGGGCGGCTTCGGCTTCGCCGGTTCCGTCTGGCTCACAGCGTCACGATGAACTTGCCGAAGACCTGCCGCGATTCGATCCGATGCAGCGCCGAGTCGATGTCCTCCAGCCGCACGGTCGAATCGATGACCGGCCGGGTGATGCCGTCCGCCATCTTGGCGAGCGAAGTCCGGAGATTGGCGATGGTGCAGCCGAAGCTGCCGATCAGCCGCAACTGCTGCTGATAGAGCTGGAAGAGATTGATCTCGGACGAGACGCCGGTGGTCGAGCCGCAGGTGACGAGCACGCCGCCGCGCTTCAGCGAGAACATGCTCTGCTGGAAGGTGTCCGGCCCGACATGCTCGAAGACGACGTCGACGCCGCGCTTCTGCGTGATCTTGCGCACCACGCCCTCGAAGCGCTCTTCGCGATAGTTGATGACGTGATCGGCGCCCAGCGCCTTCGCCTTCTCGATCTTGTCCGGGCTGCCGACCGTCGTGATGACGATGGCGCCCACCGCCTTGGCAAGCTGGATGGCGGCGGTGCCGATGCCGCTGCCGCCGGCCTGGATGAGGATCGTCTGCCCCTCCGACAGCTTGGCGTTGTCGAAGAGCATGTGTTCCGGCGTGCCGTAGGTCACCGGCGCGCAGGCCGCGTCGACCACCGAGACGCCGGCCGGCGCCTTGATCGCCAGCCGGGCCGAGACGTTGACCGCTTCGCGGGCGAGGCCGTCGACATGGAAGCCGCGAATGCCGCGGACGTTTTCGCAGAGATTGTCGCGACCCGCCCGGCAATTCGGGCAGGTGCCGCAGGTCTCGGCGCCGTAGAGCGCCACCGTGTCGCCGACGGCCAGCCCGGAGACGCCGTCGCCGAGCGCGGCGACCGTTCCTGCCGCCTCGACGCCGACGACGATCGGCAGCTTGCGCTTGGCGAAGGCCATGCCGCGCCAACCCCAGACGTCGATATGGTTGAGTGCGACCGCGCCGATCCTGACCTGGACCTCGCCGGCGCCGGGCGGCGGCGGATCGGGCAGGTCGACGATGGCAAGCGAACGATTGTCGAGAAGCTGTAACGCACGCATCGACCTGAGACCCCGACTATTTCTTGGTTTTTCTCAGGCCGGTTCGGCGGCGAAGAGAAGGCAGGCGTTCTGTCCGCCGAAGCCGAAGGAGTTCGACAGCACCACCGAGACATGAGCGTCGCGCGCCTGGTTGGGCACGACGTCGAGCTCGATGCCCGGATCGGGCATCGTATAGTTGATCGTCGGCGGAATGCGGCCGGTGCGCATGGTCTGCACAGAGAAGACGGCCTCGACCGCGCCGGCGGCCGTGAGCGTATGGCCGATCATCGATTTGTTCGAGCTGATCGGCACGGTCTTCAGGCGCTCGCCGATCACGGCTTCGAGCGACATTGCTTCCATCTTGTCGTTTTCCGGCGTGCCGGTGCCATGCGCGTTGATGTAGTCGATCGCGGACGGCTCGATGCCGGCATCCTCGATCGTGTTGCGGATCGAGCCGATCACGGCCGAGCCGTCCGGCTTGGAACGGGTCCGGTGGAAGTCGTCCGCCTTTTCGGCGGCGCCGCGGATCGTCGCGAGGATCTTGGCGCCGCGCGCCTTGGCGCTGTCGTAATTTTCCAGCACCAGCGCCGCCGCGCCCTCGGCGATGACGAAGCCGTCGCGCTCTTTCGAGAAGGGCTTTGAGGCCTGTTCGGGAATCTCGTTGGAGTTGGACAGCGCCGAGAGGAGCGAGAAGCGGATCACCGCCTCGGCGGTCACCGAGCAGTCGGTGCCGACGCAAAGCGCCGCATCGCTGTCGCCGCGGCGGATCGCCTCGACGCCGAGCTGGATGGCGGTGGCGCCGGAGGCGCAGGCCGTGGTCAGCGAGATCGGCGCGCCGCGCGTCCCGAAACGGTCCGCGAGCTGTTCGGCGACATAGCCGTAGAGCGTTGATTTGTATTCGAAATCGTCATTGATGCGGCAGGCGACGTCGATCAGCCGGTCATAGACGTCGGTGATCGCCGGATCGGCGGCCGCGAAGAGGTCGCGGCGGCGCGGCCACTCCATCTCGACCGGCGGAATGGCGGTGAAGAGCGGGCCGGGGAAATTGCCCGGCGTGCCGATGCCGGCCATGGCGATGGCTTCCTCGGTGGCGCGCTCGCCGGCGGCCAGCGTCAGCGACGGCGCCGTGCCGGCTTCGGTCTTGATGAAGTCGATGGTGCCGGCGATCGTCGTGCGCAGATGCTCGATCGGGAAGCGGTTGATGCGGTGGATGCCCGAGCGGCCCGAGGTCAGCGCCGCCCAGTTGTCTTCAAGCCCCTGTCCGAGCGACGTGACGACGCCGATGCCGGTGATCGCCACTACGGGGCGACCGCGATGATCCTGCATGACCAGTCTCCTTCACATCTTCAGTCGACGGCTTCGACCAGACCCATGCCCTCGCCGCGCCAGATGCCCCATGTGGTGGCGACGATGCGTTTTGGCACCCCGCCTTCCGCTTTTTCGAAGCCGGTTTCGTCGGCCGGCTTGAAGAAGCCTTTCCGCGACAGTGCCAGCGCGCCCAACGCGATCTGCGCCGGGAAGGTCGCCTCGATGCCGCTGCCGACGACATTGGCGGTGGCCCTGACCGTAGACACGCGGCCGGCGGCAATCAATGCGGCAAGGAGGTCGCGCTCCTCCCGGGTCGCATCGCCCATGCCGGTGGCGCCGGAGAGGACAGCGACCGGATCGCTGCGGCCTTCGGTCAATTCGTCGAACTGGCGGGCGGCGTTGGTGGCTGCCTCGCCGGGCCGGCGGCGGCTCTGGTCGGAGGAGACGGAGCTGAGGCGGGCGTAGGGCTGGCGGCCGCGGGCTTCGGCGTGGTCGCGTGATTCGATGACCAGGAAGGCGCCGAGCGAGCCGAGCATCGTGCCGCCGCCCTTTTCGGGCCTCGCCCAGACCGAGGCCGGCTGGCCGGCCCAGAGCGTGCCGCCGATGGCGCGCTGCAGGATCATGTCCTTGCGGCCAGCGATCGAGGCGCCGCCGACGAGGAAGATATCGCCCTGGCCGGCACGGATACGCCGCCAGACGACCTCGACGGCGCTGACGCCGGAGATTTCCTCGCCGAGGAAAGTGCGCGACGAGCCGGTCACCTTGTGGACGATCGAGATGTTGCCGGCGAGCAGATTGGGCAATTGCGCCAGGAAGAGCGTCGGCCGGAGGTCGCTGCTGAGGCGCTCGTTGAGGAATTGCTCGGGGGCCGCTGCGGTGGCAAGGCCCTTGAGGATTTCGCCGTCGGCCGCCGTGTCGCGTTCGCCGGCGCCGGCCGCGATGACCATGTGGGTCTGGCCGAGGAGTTCGGCATTGCCGACGAGGCCGGCATCGGCAAGCGCCAGGCCGGCCGTATAGGCGCCGAGCCGCTGCCACGGCTCCATCTGGCGCTGGTCGGCACGCCGCGGGATCTGCTTGTCGAGATCGAGCGGCACCATCGGATAGAAGGCGAAGGGCGCCGCGCTGGTCGTATCGACGACGGGTTGCGGCGGGTCGGTTTCGGCGAGCGCCTGCCAGTGGGCGTCCAGCCCCTCGCCGAGGCTCGACGTCAGCCCGATGCCGGTGATCCAGACCTCACGCGCCATCGGACGCTCCTGTCAGGCGATTACCGTCGCGAAAAGGCCGGCGGCTTCGGCACGGCGGCGAATTTCGGCTTCGAGCCCGGGCGTCGGGAAATCGACGAGGGCAAGCGTGATCTCCGCGTCGGCGATGCGCTGGCCGTCCTGCTTGATCAGGGCCTTGGTGACACCGAAGCCGGAGCCGTCATGCAGAAGCTCGGCGCTGGCTTCGAGCACCATTCCCGGCGTCACCCATTTGCGGAATTTGCCCTTCTTCACGCCGGTGAAGAGCGGCAGCTTCTTGAGCTTGTGGAGCCCTAGCAGCAGGTAGCCGGAGGCATGGTTCATCGTCTCGAGAAGCATGACGCCGGGCAGGATCGGATGGGTCGGGAAATGACCCTCGAAGACCGGACTCGTCATCGGGACGCGAGCGATCGTGCGGATATACCCGCGTTCGGCGTCGAACTCCTCGACGCTATCGATCATCTCGAAATATTCGAGGCGCATCTGCCGGCGATCAGGCGTTCTTGACGGCGACGAGCTCGTCGATGCGAGCGCAGAGATTCTTGAGGACGAAGTAGTCTTCGACCTTGGCGCGGCCCTGGTTGACCTCTTCGGTCCAGGCTTCGAGCGGGATCTTGATGCCGAACTTCTTGTCGAGCGCGAAGACGATATCGAGGAAATCCAGGCTGTCGATGCCGAGATCGTCGATGGCATGCACGTCCGGGGTGATCTGGTCCCGCGGAATCTCGCTGGTTTCGGAAATGACCTGCGCCACAATATCAAACGTCGACGACATGAATGCCCCTGAGATCCCGTGCTTTGTCCATAACGCCGGCCCAACCCCGAGGGGATTCGCCGGTACGTCCCCGGTCAGGCCGAGCGCATCGGCCACAAGAGGCCAATATTGCGCCGGGCGCCCGGTCATTGCAATTGGCCGCGTCCGGGCTGCGACACGATGAGTGCGCCCGGGGCCGAGGCCATTCAAGACGCCCCAATACAGACCTTCTTAACCGCTGTCCACCGCCCAAAGCAGCGTCACAGGGCCGGTTGCACAGGCGAAATGCAGCAGCCAAGATGTGCCGCGACGGGAACCCGGAGGATCATCGGCGGTGAGTGTGGTTGCGGCCGAGGACCGGGGACCTCGGGTTGTCGCGCTCGACGCGGCGCGCGGCGTCGCCCTCCTGGCGATGGCCATCTATCATTTCTCCTGGGATCTCAGCAATTACGGCCTGTTCGCCGTCGATGTCATCGCCGATCCGGGCTGGAAGGCCTTTGCCCGCACGATCGCCGGCACCTTCATCTTCCTGGTCGGCGTCAGCCTGGTTCTCGCGACCCGCCGCGGCCTCGACCGGCGTGCTTTCCTCAGGCGGCTGGCGATCGTCGTCGGGGCGGCGCTCCTCGTCACCGTCGCGACCGCCTACATGTTCCCGGATGCCTATGTCTTCTTCGGCATACTCCATCTGATCGCCTTCGCCAGCGTCGCCGCCCTGCCTTTCCTGCGGATGCCGCTGGTCGTCGTCCTCGTGGTCGCCGTTGCGATCTTCATGCTGCCGTTCTTCTTCTCCCACGAGATCTTCGCCTGGTGGCCGCTCTGGTGGGTGGGCCTCTCGCCCGGCCCGCCGACCACCAGCGTCGACTATGTCCCGGTCTTTCCCTGGTTCGCGATGACCCTCTTCGGCATCGTCGCCGGGCGGCTTTTCCTGCAATACGGCGCGGCGAGCGCCGTCGCGCGCTGGCGGCCGGGCAACCGGCTTGGCCGGCTCGCCGTGCTGGCCGGCCGCTGGAGCCTCCTCGTCTATCTCGTCCACCAGCCGCTACTGATCGGGATCGTCAGCACGGCTGCCGCCTTCTTCCCGCCCGACCCGCAGGTCCAGGCGGAGACCTTCCGCGCCGATTGCGTGACGAATTGCCGTACCGGCGGCCGCGATGCGCCCTTTTGCGAGGCTGCCTGTAGCTGCGTGCTCCAGGGCCTGCAGGAGCGCGACATGCTTTCCACCGCGCTGCCGGGACGCATGAGCGCCGCCGACAACGAGGAATGGATCAGGCTCGTCCGGGCCTGCGTTCCGCAGGACGACCAGCCCGCGGGAGTGCCTCCGAATTAGCGTTTCGTAGCGGTTGCTCAGGTTGACGGGCTTGGGCCGGGGCCGCTAGCTTTGGGGTGCGGCCGCTAGCTTCGCGGGCTTTTCAGGGGAGGAAAGAACACGTGGAAACGAGGAATCTCGGCAAGTCCGGCCTGCGCGTCTCGGTGGTCGGGCTCGGCTGCAATAATTTCGGCGGCAGAATCGACATCGAGTCGAGCAAGAAGGTCATCGACGCAGCCTTCGACGCCGGCATCACCCATTTCGATACCGCCGACGTCTACGGAAAATTCGATCCGACCGGCAAGGTCGTCCCGGGCGCGACGGGCGGCTCGGAAGCGGTCCTCGGCCAGTTCCTCGGCGACCGCCGCAAAGAAATCGTGCTCGCCACGAAATTCGCCCAGCCGATGGACGACAGCGGCAAGCACCAGGGAGCCTCGCGCCGCTACATGATGCTGGCGCTCGAAGACAGTCTCCGCCGGCTCAAGACCGACTGGATCGACCTTTATTACATCCATCAGCCGGACCGGCTGACGCCGATAGAGGAGACCGTCCGCGCCCTCGACGACATGATCCGCGCCGGTAAGATCCGCTATATCGCCTTCTCGAATTTCTCGGCCTGGCGCGCCACCGAGGCGGTGTTGACCGCGCGCTATCTCGGCACCAGCAATTTCGTCGCCTGCCAGGACGAGATGAGCCTCCTTGCCCGCCAGAATGACGAGCTTCTGATCGCCCTCGAGACGCTCGGCGTCGGCTTCGTGCCCTATTACCCCCTGGCGAGCGGCGCGCTCACCGGCAAGTACCGCAAGGATGCCCCGATGCCGGAAGGCGCCCGGCTCACCCGCGGCAAGCGCTACTCCGAGAAATTCTTCAGCGACAAGCGCCAGGATATCATCGAGGGCCTGATCAAGTTCTCCGAGGACCGCGGCCATACCCTTCTGGAGCTCGCCATGAGCTGGCTCGCCGGCCGGCCGGGCGTCGGCTCGATCATCGCCGGCGCCACCAAGCCGGAGCAGCTCGCGGCGAACGTAAAGGCGACCGGCTGGAAACTCACGCCCGAGGAGCTTGCCGAGGTCGACGGGATCACCGGTTTTTCGCCGTCCGCGGCGAGAAGCGCCGGCTGATCCGGCCCGCGCCAAGCAAGAAGAAGGAAATCGCGATCCTATGGAAATAGCCAAGCGCTATGCCGACTATGCGACGGGCCTCACCTACGAGGCGCTTCCGGCCGAAGTCGTCGAGCACGCCAAGAAGCTGATCCTCGACATAATGGCCAACGACATCGGCGGCCATGACTGGACGGATTCGGGGCCGAAGATCCTGGACGGCGTGCGGGCGCTGAACCGCGCCGGCAAGGGCGCCACGGTGCTCGCCTCCGGCGAGACGATGGCGCCCGAATGGGCCGGCCTCGCCAATGGCGCCTTCGCCCACAGCCTCGACTACGACAACCATCACGCCAAGGGCGTCATCCATGCCGGCTCGTCCGTCGTCAACGCGGCGCTGGCCGCCGGCGAGGAGAACGGCTCGAGCGGCAAGGAGCTGATCGTCGCCGTCGTCATCGGCTACGAGATCGCCTGCCGCCTGGCGATGGCACTCGGCCCGCATTCCTCGCATGAGATGGGCTCGCACCCGACCGGCACCTGCGCCACCTTCTCGTCGTCGGCGATCATCGGCCGGCTGCGCGGCCAGACCGCCGCGGAGATCGTCAACGCCATGGGCCTCAACGGCTCGCAGGCCGCCGGCTCGATGCAGTATGTGGTCAACGGCGCCTGGAACAAGCGCATGCATCCCGGCATCGCTGTCCATTCCGGCTTCATCGCTGCGACGCTGGCGCATTCCGGCTTCATCGGCGCGGCCGAGGTCTTCGAAGGCAAGCAGGGCTTCCTGCAAGGCTACGCACTCCGCCCGACGCCGACGCAGGCGACGCTGACGCTCGGCAAGTCCTATGAGACGCTGGAAGTCGCCATCAAGCCCTTCTCGCTCTGCCGCTACACGCATCAGGCGCTCGATCTCCTGATCGCTCTCGGCAACGAGCGCGAGATCGATACGAGAGATGTGTCGTCGATCATGGTCGACATGCCGAAATACGGCGTCCAGCTCTGCGGCACGCCGATCGAGCAGAAGCGCAATCCGAAATCGGCGGTCGATGCGCAGTTCAGCGTGCCCTATGCGGCGGCGCTGGCGCTCACCGAGAAGCGCGCCGGCATGGATATCTTCACCAGCGTCCTCGACCGCGGCCCCTCGGCGGAATTCCGTCGCCTGATGTCGATTACCGACGTCCGCCAGGCCGACGACCTCGACGCGATTCATCCGGAATTCTGGCCGGGACGAGTGACGATCAAAATCGGCAACGAGACGGTCGAGCGCTACGCCAAGCACATGCTGGGTGAGAAGGAACGTCCCATGGCCATGTCTGGCGTCCAGGCGAAATTCGCCGAGCTCAGCCCGAACCTCGACGACAAGGTCCGGCAGTCGGTCTACGCGGTCATCGACGACCTCGAAAACCGCAGCGTGAACGATCTGCTGGAGCCGCTGCGGCGGTAAGGCCGGTCAGGCGAGAGAATCCGTCATTCCGGCGAAAGCCGGAATCCATCGTCAGGTGCGCAGGGCGGATTGGCCATGGATCCCGGCGTTCGCCGGGATGACGCAAGCAGCAACCGAAGGGATTAGTCCTTCGCCCGCTCCACATAAGACCCGTCCGCCGTCTGGACGACGATGCGGGTGCCCGGGGCGATGTGTGGCGGCACGTTGGTGCGGACGCCGTTGGAGAGCATGGCCGGCTTGTAGGACGAGGCCGCCGTCTGGCCCTTCATCGCCGGCTCGGTGTCGACCACTTGGAGCGTGACGCGCTGCGGCAGCTCGATGGCGACCGCGACGCTCTCGAAGATGCTGAGGCGCACGGTCATGTTCTCCTGCAGGAACGGCGCCTGGTCGCCGACCACGTCGGCCGAAACGGTGATCTGCTCGAAATTCTCGCCATTCATGAAGGTGTAGTTGTCACCGTCCTTGAAGAGATACTGGTAGTCCATGTCCTCGATGAAGGCGCGCTCGACCTGCTCGGTCGTCTTGTAGCGCTGCGAGATCTTCACCCCGTCGGAGATACGGCGCATGTCGATCTGGGTGGTCGGCGTACCCTTGCCCGGATGGAAGTTTTCCGCCGAAAGGACCACATAGAGCTGGCCGTCTGCCTCGAGGACGTTGCCCTTGCGGACCTGGCTGGCGATGACTTTCACGGAGCGCATTCCTCGGTTATGGGTGGGCCGGCCACACCCGGCGCGCAGATAGACGACTTTTTCGCCGACCGCCAGCGATATTCGTGAAATCCAGGAAACCCAACCAGTTTTCGCCCCTGTGGGCGCCCGACCGCCACGCCGACCGACGCCCGGTCCTCCTGGCGCGGAACCGGATTCTGTCGGCCTTCCGCAACTGGTTCGATACGGAGGGTTTCGTGCCGGTCGAGGCGGCGATCCTCCAGGTCTCGCCCGGCAACGAAGCCCATCTCCACGGCTTTGCCACCGAACTGGTCGGCCCCGACAGGTCAAGTGCGCCGCGCTATCTTCACACCTCGCCGGAATTCGCCATGAAGCGGCTGCTCGCCGCCGGTGAGGTGAGGATCGTCGACTTCGCCCGTGTCTTCAGGAACCGCGAGCGCGGCCCGCTGCACGCCCCGGAATTCACCATGGTCGAATGGTATCGCGCCGGCGAGCCTTACGAGGCGATCATGGCCGACACCGCGGCGCTGCTGGCGCTCGCCGCGGAAAAGGCCGGCGCGACGATGCTGACCTACCGTGAGCGGAGCGCCGATCCCTTCGCCGAGCCGGAAAGACTCACCGTGGCGGAAGCCTTCGACCGTTTTGCCGGCATCGACCTCCTTGCAACGATCGGCGAGACCGGCGACCGCGCCGCGCTGGCGGCGGCTGCGGCGACTGCCGGCATCCGTGTCGCCGAAGACGACAACTGGTCGGATATCTTCAGCCGCATTCTCGTCGAGAAGATCGAACAGAATCTCGGTCTCGGCCGCCCGACCATTCTTTACGAATATCCGGTGATCGAGGCAGCGCTGGCGCGTCAGCATCCCGACAACCGGCGCATCGCCGAGCGCTTCGAGCTCTATGCCTGTGGCGTCGAACTCGCCAACGGCTTCCGCGAACTGACCGACGCCGACGAGCAGCGCCGCCGCTTCACCGCCGAGATGGACGAGAAAGAGCGCGTCCATGGCGAGCGCTATCCGCTCGACGAGGATTTCCTCGCGGCGCTGGCAACCATGCCCGACGCCAGCGGCGTCGCCCTCGGCTTCGACCGCCTGGTGATGCTCGCCACCGGCGCCCCCCACATCGATCTCGTGCAATGGACGCCGGTCGTCGCCCCCGGCGCGGAGACGACGTCATGAACGATCTCAGCCCCAAGGGATTCAACGGCGCTCGGGAGGCGCACGAAGCCGACGGAATGGGGTCCTCCCCTGCGAAGCGGGGGAGAGGGACCACGCGAAGCGTGGTGAAGGGGGCGACCACAGACTCGGAGGCAATTTGTGGAGCGGCCACCCATGGTGCCGCCCCCTCCGTCAGCGCTTCGCGCTGCCACCTCCCCCGTAAACGGGGGAGGAACCCGAGCCCGCACACGTTGCGAAGCATTGCCGATCTCGGCAACGCGGAACTGGTTTCGCGTGACCGGGTCAGTCAGCTCGAAGCGGTCGCCGCGCGCTATGCGATCGCCATCACCCCGGCCATGGCCGAGCTGATCGACGGCGATGCGACCGGCCCGATCGCCCGCCAGTTCGTTCCCGACACCGCCGAGCTCGTGACGCTGCCCGAAGAGCGGGACGATCCGATCGGCGATCACGTCCATGAGGCGACGGAAGGGTTGATCCACCGCTATCCGGATCGCGTGCTCCTGAAATTCACGGGCGTCTGCGCCGTCTATTGCCGCTTCTGCTTCCGTCGCGAGATGGTTGGGCAGGAGGGCGCCGGCGTGCTTTCCGATACCGCACTGGACGCGGCGCTCGCTTACATCCGATCGCATACCGAAATCTGGGAAGTGATCGTCTCCGGCGGCGATCCACTGATCGTCTCGCCGCGTCGGCTCGAGCGTCTAATGACGGCGCTCGGCGCCATCGCGCATGTGAAGGTGATCCGCTTCCACACGCGCGTGCCGGTCGTCGCGCCGGAGCGCATCACCGAAGCTCTCGTCGGTGCGCTGAAAGCGTCCGGCAAGACGGTCTGGGTGGCGATCCATGCCAACCATGCGCGCGAATTCACCGAAGCGGCGAGGGCGGCGACCGCGCGTCTCGCCGACGCCGGTATCCCGCTCGTCAGCCAGACGGTGCTTCTGCGCGGCGTCAACGACGATGCCGAAACGCTCGGCGCGCTGATGCGCGTCTTCGTCGAGAACCGGGTGAAGCCCTACTATCTCCACCACGGCGATCTCGCGCCGGGCACGAGTCATTTCCGCACCGGTTTTGCGGCCGGGCAGGATCTGATGCGCGCGCTCCGCGGGGATTATTCCGGTCTCTGCCAGCCGACTTACGTGCTCGATATTCCCGGCGGCCACGGCAAAGTGCCGGTTGGTCCGACATATCTCCGCTGCACGGCCGGCGAGGTCGACGACCCGCACGGCGGCACGCATAGCCTCCGCTAGCCGGGCGATCTTATCGATGCTCGCTCTCGCCTGTTCCGCCAGTGCGACAGGAACGCAATCGGCACGCGATTGACAGCGAATAACGCTGGGATGAAGTATCGGCACGTCTACGACCTGCACAAGATGGACGGCCGTTGCCGTACCGACAACAAGAGAGCAGGCGAGGGAGGGCACTATGAAAAAGACCGAGGTTGCGATTCTGCTTGCGGCCGGCGCGTTCGCCGCTGGCCTTGTTTCGGCACCGTTGGCCCAGGCCTTCGAGCCAAAATTCGAAAACGGCGTCCTGCAGCCGCTGCCGGACGGATTCCCCAACATGCCGATCACGCTGCTCAATTCCGACGAAGCCGGATCGAGCAGCGGCCTCTACATTCGCAGCCTCGAGCAGGCGCTGAAGGGCATCTCGCCGGTCGAGATCCGCATCTCGGACGAGCCCCGCGCCGCCGGCGGCACCGTTCACACGCTCGCCGACATCACCGCCAACCGCGAGGGCGGCGATCAGGGCTACATCCTGGTCCAGGGATCGACCATCGGTTCCGCGAGCGACTTTCTCACCGAGCCGGTCGAGAAAGAGACTGGGATGAGCATCGATGACGTGAACTTCTTCATCACCACGGAAGCCGCACCCTAGGTGATCTTGCAGCGCAAGGATGCCCCCTGGGGCCGTGGCTTCGACAAGTTCGTCGAATACGGCAAGGCGCATCCCGGCGAGATCAAGTATATCTCCCCGTGTGTCGGCGGCGGTCTCGACATCTTCACGACCTGGGTCCTCGACCGGATTGGCGTGAAGGTGAACAAGGTCCCGGCCGCGAACCGCGAGGCCTCCATGGCAGCGGTCGGCGGCGGCGCCGGCGACATCACGACCAACAATGCGACGAGCACACTGAAGGCGCTCGACAAGGTCGACGTCCTTCTCGTCTCCATCGCCGACGTGCCGGAGGCCTTCGGGGGCACCGAGGTCGGCAGCGCGAAGGACTACCCGAAATACGGCATCGAGAACCTCGCCTGGGGCTCGTTCCAGGGTTTCATCCTGTCAAAGAAGGTTCCGGAAGAGCATGTGCAATGGCTGCACGCGCTGCTGTCCGCCGCGGCCGCGACCGACACCTACAAGCAGCGCGCTGCGACCACGCCGGGCGTCGTGATCGGTGTCACGTCGATCGAGGAAACCAATGCCCAGGCCCATGCGGCAAGGGACGCAGCCGAGCCCATCGTCAAGGCTGCGGGCCTCTATTGGGAAGACAATCACTAGCCGGATAAGACGACCCGCAAAAAGAAGAGCGGCGACATGAATTTCGTGGCGGGCCATCATCGGAGATTGCCGGTGATGGTCCGCTACGGCATTCCTGCGTAACGCTCCGAGGAGTATTTCATGTCCGGTTCCTTACAGAATCCGGCAGACGGCGAAGTGGCCGGCGATGTCGCGGTGGCCGTGGAAAAAGCGGCCCACGACCACGGTTATGTTGACCGGCGGATCGACATCGCGGTCTGTGCCGTCACCTTTCTGCTTGGCCTCGCCATTTTTATCCTGTCCGGCGACATTCGACAGGGCTCCATCCACGATCCGATCGGTCCCGACGGGTGGCCGAAACTCCTCGGCATGGCGCTGATGCTGACGATGGGCGCGAACATCTTTCGCCGGCTCGTTTCCTGGCATTCCGAGCAGGGTAATCTGGTGCCATCGGACGGCGACAAGGACGACATGCCCGCCGAGGCCAGCAGTTTCATCCGTCCCTTCGTCGTGCTTGGCGCGGGCGTCCTCTGGATGCTCGTCGTGCCCTGGACGGGCTTCATCGTGGCGACGACCGGCCTGTTGATCGTCACGATAGCTCTCATGAAAGTGCGCACGCGCGGAAAGCTGTTCCTGCTGCCGCTTCTTCTATCCTTGGGAATCTGGCTGATGTTCGGCGTGCTGTTTGGGATCCGTCTGCATGCGGGGCCGATCGAGCATGCGCTGCTCGACGTCTTTGCGGCGATTTGAGTGAGCCCTTCCGGCGTGATCCGGACTTGCCGTCATTCCGCCGATAGCTTCTTTCGCGGCTGAGGCCACGACCTGAATTTCTAGGATGCAGTCATGGAAATGATGTTGACCTCCCTGGTCGAGGGCGCCGCCGTCCTGGCGCGGCCTGAAGTGATCGCGCTTCTTGTTGTCGGTGTCCTCTGGGGCAGCTTTTGCGGAGCGATGCCGGGTGTCGGGTCGGGCGTCGGGATCGGGGTGATGGTGCCCTTGACCTACGGACTCGATCCCGTCGCCGCCGTTGCCTTTCTCGTCTCGATCAGCGTGGCGAACGCCTTTGGAAATGGCCTGCCGGCCGCGGTGCTGGGGATTCCCGGCGGTGCCGCGGGGGTTATCACGGCGATCGAAGGCTATGCCCTGACCAAAAAGGGGCAGGGCAGCCTTGCCGTCGGCACGAACTGGTTCGCCTGCATCGTCGGGCAGTTCGTGAGCATTCCGTTTTTCCTGATTCTCGTCGTGCCGCTCTCGGGCGTCATTTACGTGTTTCTCTCTCCGGAACTCACCGCCCTCTACGCGCTGGGGCTGGCCGCCCTCGTCAGCCTGACGGGCCGCAACATTTTCAAGGGCATTGCTGCCGCGGCCTTCGGGCTCTGCATCGGCCTCGTCGGCTCCGACCCCGTCACCGCGGTGACGCGCTTCGCCTTCGAAGTGCCGGAACTGCGCCGCGGACTGGAGACGATCCCCGCCGTCCTTGGGCTCGTCGCGGTCGCCGAAATCCTGCGCAGCATGCGGCAGGTCTATGATTGGAGTTCGGTCCTCCCGCCGAATGGAAAAGTCGTCGCTTTTCCGGGGTTCCGGACTCTTTCCAAGAGTCTCAGGCCGGTCCTGACCGGCAGCCTAATCGGCACTCTCATGGGCGCGATCCCGGGGATGAGCGGCGCCGCCGCATCGATCATGTCCTACAATCAGGCCAAGCTCTCCTCCAAGACCCCCGAGCAGTTCGGCCATGGCAGCACGGAAGGCCTTGCCGCCAACGAGTCGGCGCAGAATGCCGCGCAAGCCGGCGAGATGATCCCGACGCTGGGGCTCGGCATTCCGGGAAGCGACTCGATGGTGCTGGTCATGGGCGCGCTGATGCTTCAGGGATTCGTGCCCGGCCCGATGATGATGCAGGCCGCACCGGAGCTCCTCTATGCCACGGTTGCGGGCCTGCTCGGAGGCGCTCTCCTTCTCCTACTTTTCGGCTGGCAGATCGGCAAAGTGGTTCTGATGTTCACCAAGGTCGACCGCAGCGTGATCCTGCCCTGTGCCTTCGCCATCACGATCATCGGCGTCTACGCAACGCGCAACTCGCTCTTCGATGTCTCGTTGACGCTGATCTTCGGCTTCATCGGATACTTCATGTTGCGCTACGGATTTCCCGTCGTCGCCACCGCCGTCGCTGCTGTCCTCGGTGCCGGCTTCGAGATGAACCTGCGGCAAGGAATCCTCCTCATGGATTCCGATCCGGTGAAGTTCCTGTCGCGGCCCTGGACGGCGGCGATCCTCACCGTCGCCTTGCTGCTTCTCATCTACGGCACGATCGGTACGATCCGCGAGATGCGAAGCAATCGCCAGGCAAGGCAGGAGCGATCATGACCGACGACACGAAGCCGGCCGAGGATACGAGCCCGGACGTCGTGCTGGCGCGCGCCGTCGCGGCGCGCGGCGACATCTATCTGGAATGGGCCTATGCCATCCGGGCGGTCCCCGATCTTTTCGAGCTGCTGCAGCAGACCGGCGGCTATTTCCACAAGTATAAGGGCAACGCCGCCGAGGGCCTGTCCGGCCAGATGCGCGAGCTGATTGCGACACCGGCCTTCTGCGCCAAGCCGAATGTCCGCTACGCCGCCAACCATGTGCGAAAGCTCTATCGCATGGGCGTCACCGACCGCGTCATCTTCGAGGCGGCGTCGGCCTGGTCGGTGGTCACCGGCTTTGCGACCGTCGCCAATACCGCTTACGCGGTGATGATGGCCAATGATCCGGAGTACAAGCTCGGCAAGCTGCCGGAGGGCGGGCCGCCGAAGGAGCTGACGCCCTTTCCTGAGCTGACCATGGGTCGCCAGCGCATCCGGGGCAGCGGCAGCGAGACGCTTCTCAACGCGCCGGAATGGCAATTCGCGACCGAGCTCGAAGCGGAATTCGTCCGCCGCGCCACCGGCTGGGTCGACTATGCTTTGAATGCCGACGGCGCCGGCGCGCCCGACGCGCTGCTCGGCACCGGCCCGCGCGAGCTGATCTGCATCGCCGCACTGTGTGTCCGCGGCGAGGTCGAGCTCGCTGCCGAACATATCGTGCGCGCCTATGACTACGGCATGAGCCGCGGCCATGTGCTGGACGCGATCATCTCGGTGATTCCGCCGACCGGCATCATCACCGCCCATCTCGGCCTGCGGGCGATCAAGCTCGCGGAAAAACGCGAATAGCAAGTCCGCTTTGAGAGGACTGGCCCTCACCAACTCCGCTTATCCCCGCGAAAGCGGGGACCCAGAGGCGGCAAATTCGGACTGTGTAGTGGCCCTGGATTCCCGCTCGCGGCGGGAATGAGCGGAGCAAGGGTATGATTCCCTCTGACCCAACGGCCCCCTAAGCCTTCGCGGTCATATCCGCATAATGCCGGGTCGGTGCCCGCGGCGGTGCCGCCCAGTTGGGCAGCGCGGTACAGCGGGCCACCCAGCGGGCTACGCCGGGATAGTCCTTGTCGAGCGGCAGCTTCGCCTCATGCGAATAGTAGACATAGGGGAAGCAGGCGAGGTCGGCGATCGTGATCCGGTCGAGCGCCAGCCAGTCATGGTCCTTCAGGCGCCATTCCATGGCCCGGAGCGCCGTCTTGCCGATCGCCTGGAGCTGCTCGAGATTGCCGGCGATCCAGCGGTCGCGCATGACGCCGCGGCGGGTGTATTGCAACCCGAACTGAACCTCGGACGAGCCGAGCGCCACCCAGTTCATCACCTCGGCCATGTCGCCGGCCTCGGTCGGCAGCCAGTCCTGCCGATCATATTTCCGCGCGATATAGACGAGGCAGGCGGCCGAATCCCAGAAGCGCCGGCCGTCGTCCTCGATCACGGGAACCTGCCCGCGCGGGTTGAAATCGCGCATGAATTTTTCGGTCTTCTGCTCCCATTTGAGGAGATCGATGATGACCTTCTCGTAGGGAACGCCAAGTTGTTCGAGGAGGATACGGACTTTCCAGGAGTTCCCGGATTCGTAAAATGTGTAGAGTTTCAAGGTTGACCCCTTGTCTTGTTCTTGTGTGCCGCTTCGTCACGCGCCCTTGCGTCCCGACGCCTAACATATTTTATAGGCGCGCTGCACCACCCCAAATCCTCCGGGTCCCAAAGTGAACAAAAAGACAAAGCCCAAATTCGAAGGGGTCATGCAAAGCCCCATTACGCCGTTGAAGGAAGATTTCAGCCTCGATCTGGATGCCTTCGAGAAGATGCTGGATTTCCATGTCCGCACCGGCGCCACCGCGATTTCCTGGCCCCACCACAAAGCCGAGTCGCTGAGCCTCACCATCGAGGAGCGCAAGCTCGGCGCCGAAGTGGCGGTGAAGGCCGTCGCCGGCCGCATCCCGGTGACGGTCCATGCGACGGCGCTCGCCATGGAAGACACCTTCATGCTGGCGCGGCATGCGCAGGAGATCGGCGCCGACGGCATCCTCGCGCTGACGCCCTATGTCTGGCAGCCGAGCATCGATGCGATCCGCGATTATTTCATGCGGCTCTGCAAGTCGATCGATATTTCGGTCATCTCCTACAACTCGCCGGCCTACCTCAACGGCGTCGAGATCACCGGCCGCCTGATGGCCGATCTCATCGAGGCGCTGCCGAATTTCGTCGGCGTCAAGGATGCGAGCTTCAACAGCGAGAAGTTCATCGAAATCTCGCGCCACGCCATCCCGCTCCGTCCGGATTTCGCGATGCTCACCGGCGTCGAGTTCCTGCTGCCCTCCGTGCCGCTCGGCGGCAAGGGTTCCTACTCCGCCGCGGGATCCATCTGTCCCAATCTCTGCACCTCGCTCTATGAGTCCTGCGTTGCCGGCGATTGGCCGAAGGCGCGCGAGATCCAGTACAAGATGACGCGTCTCTGGCACCTCTTCAAAGACCAGTACCCGTCGTCGCTGAAGGGCGGCATGGTCATCATGGGCCGTCCGGTCGGGCCGACGCGTTCGCCGCTGCCGACAGCGACCAAGGAGCGCCAGGCGTTCATCGAGAGCGAGCTTGCCGATATGGGCATCCTCGACACCGAGCCGCATGGCTTCTGAGCCCTCAAGAAAAAGAAGAAGCTCACAATGACCAAATTCAATCCTGGCCTTGTCCACACGCCGCTGACGCCCTTCACGCACGACCAGCAGATCGATTTCGACACCTATGCCAAGCTCATCGACTTCCACATCGCCAATGGCGCCGATTCGATCGCCGTACCGATGCAGGCCGGCGAGTCGGTCAGCCTCACCGACGTGCAGAAGCGCGAGGTCATCACCTTCGCGGTGAAGCAGGCAAAGGGCCGCGTCCCGGTGATTGCCCACGCCACCGATTCCGGCACCGCGATCGCCGCCAGCCTCGCCGCCTTCGCGGAGAAGACCGGTGCGAGCGCGATCGTCTCCTCGACGCCCTATTACTGGACGCCGCCGCCAGCCATGATCGTCGAGCATTTTGCCGCCATCGCCGGTGCGGTCTCGATCCCCTTCTACGTGCACAACGCGCCGGAAGAGATGGCCGGCGTCAAGGTGAGCAGCGCGCTGATGCTGAAGCTGATCGACAAGGCGAAGAATTTCGCCGGCGTCGTCGATTCCGGCCTCGACTGGCAGTTCATGATCGAGCTTCTGACCGACGCGCCGAAGAAGCGCGCCGATTTCCAGCTCGTCTCCGGCGTCGACTACATGGTCTCCGCCGCCGCGATCGGCGCGCGCGCCATGTTCTCGCCGCTGGCGGCAATCGCGCCGCGTCTCGTCCGCGCCATGTATGACGACTGCGTCGCCGACCGCCTCTTCGAGGCGCGGGCAGCGCAGGAGGATGTCGCGGCGCTCCGCAAGGCGCTGAGCGGCCTCGGCGTCGCCGGCCTCAAGGCGGCGGCGAAAGACATGGGCCGCGATTGCGGCGATCCCCGCCCGCCGCTCGGTGCGCTGCCGAAGGCGGCCGCCGACCAACTCGCCAAAGCGGTCGCGGCGATCAAGCCGCTCGCCGCCGAACCGCGCGGCTGGTAGCGGGTACAAAAAGGCCGCAAACTCTGCGGCCTGAACCCGCCCCTTGAGGGCGGGGCAAAACCGCAAAGCGGTTTTGGGGAGGGGGCTGTGACTTAAACTCACCCCCCTCCCGAAATCGGTGTCGCTGCGCTCGCCGATTTCGACCTCCCCTCAAGGGGGAGGTTCAAGCCACAGCCAGTGCAGCTCTTGGACTCTCAGCTCGCCGACCCCTGCACGGTGAGCCCGCCGTCGATCAGCAGGACCTGCCCGGTGATCGAGGCAGCCCCCGGGCTGCACAGGAAGGTCACGGCGGCGGCGCAGTCTTCCGCCGTCGGCATCCGGTGCAGCGGAATCTTCTTCAGCATCGCCTCGACATAGTTCGGATCGTTCGCGGTCTGCTGCCGCGTCGGCGAATCCGTCATCATGCGTCCGGGCGCCACCGCATTGACGCGGATGCCATGCGGCGCCCATTCGATGGCGAGCATCTGGGTGACCTGATGGATGGCCGCCTTCGAGACGCCATACATCAGCCGGAACGGCGCGCCGCGCACCGCATGCGTCGAGGTGATGCTGACGATCGAGCCCGGCCGCTTCGCCTCGATCAGGTGGCGGCCGAATTTCTGCGTCAGGAAGAAGGTACCGGTGAGGTTCGGCTCGAAGATCGCGTCCCAGTCCTCGCGGGTGATGTCGAGGGCCGGCTTCCGCCCATGCGCGCCGGCATTGTTGACCAGCACGTCGAGCCGGCCGAGTTCGGCGACGGCCTGGTCGACCGCCGCCTCGATGCTCGCCTGCGCGGTGAGGTCGAGCTCCAGCGTCGCGACCCGGACGCCCAGCGCTTCGGCGGCACTCCGCGTCTTGTCGAGATTGCTGCATTTCGTGGCGGTCAGTGCCACGTTATGCCCCTGGCGCGCCAGCGACAGCGCGGTCGCTGCGCCGACGCCGTAGGAGGCGCCCGTGATCAGTGCCGTTGGCCGGCTTTCTTGCTGGTTGTTCATTCGGATCTTCCACAATAAGAATAGTTAGGCTGCTCCCAATAACATGAAGATCGCCCAACGAGGCAGGAGGAAAAACAATGAATCAAAAGACGTATCCGTCCGCGGGGTCCTGGGATGTTCTGGTCGTCGGCAAGGGCAACGCAGCCCTTTGCGCGGCGCTGGCAGCGGTCAATCAGGGCGCCAGCGTCGCCATGCTGGAAGCCGCCCCCGATGCCGAGTCCGGCGGCAACAGCCGCTTCGCCGGCGGCGTCATGCGCTTCGCTTATGATGGCGGCAAGGACATCGCCAAGCTCGTCGATCTCAGCGAGGAAGAGCTGCGCGACATCGACTGGGAGAGCAACACCACCGACGAGTTCTACGACGATCTCTTCCGCGTCACCGCCTTCCGCACCGACCCGGCGCTGAGCGAGATCCTCGTCACGCGGAGCCTCGAGGCGATGGTCTGGCTCCGCTCGCAGGGCGGCCGCTTCACGCCGAACTATCGCCACCAGTCGGCGGTGGTCGATGGCAAGCGCCATTTCTTCGGCCGCATGCCGCTGTGGATGGTCGGCGGCGGCGCCGGCCTCGTCGCCGATCTGACGGCTAACGCCGTCAAGAAGGGCGTAAAGATTTTCTACGACACCCGCGCCGTCTCGCTCGACTATGACGGCGACAAGGTCCATGGCGTCAACGCCAAGGGTCCGGACGGCATGAAGACCTATTCGGGCAAGAGCGTCGTCCTCGCCTGCGGCGGCTTCGAGGCCAATCCCGAATGGCGAACGCGCTATATCGGCCCGGGCTGGGAGCTCGCCAAGGTGCGCGGCTCGCGTTTCAATGTCGGCGATGGCCTCAAGATGGCGCTCGATATCGGCGCCTGCCCCTTCGGCAACTGGTCGGGCCGCCACGCCGTTTCGTGGGAGCGCTATGCGCCGGAGTTCGGCGACCTGTCGATGCTCGAGAGCTCCTACCGCCACTCCTTCCCATTGTCGTTGATGATCAATGCCGACGGCAAGCGCTTCGTCGACGAGGGCATCGAATTCTACAACTATACCTACGCCAAATACGGCGCCGAGGTGCTGAAGCAGCCGGGCCAGTTCGCCTATCAGGTGTTCGACGCCAAGACCAAGCCTCTGCTTCGGCCGGAATATGGCGACAAGCAGGTCACCAAGGTCGTCGCCAATACGCTGGATGAGCTCGCCGCCAAGCTGGAAGGCGTCGACCCCGAAGGCTTCCTGAAGACCGTCCGCGAATACAATGCGGCCGTGAAGAAGGACGTGCCCTTTGATCACTCGATCAAGGATGGCAAGGGCACCGTCGGCATCGATCCGCCGAAGTCGAACTGGGCGAATGTGCTCGATAAGGCGCCCTTCGAGGCCTATGCCGTCACCTGCGGCATCACCTTCACCTTTGGCGGCCTCCGCACCGTGGCAGATACCGGCCAGGTTCTCGACGTCAATTTCCACAAGATCCCCGGTCTCTACACGGCCGGCGAGATGGTGGGCGGCATCTTCTACTTCAACTATCCGGCCGGCACCGGCCTCGTCTCCGGCACTGTCTTCGGCAAGATCGCCGGCGATGCGGCAGGCGCCGCGGCGCTTGCCGCACCGGCCGCGGGAAAGGCCGCCGCAGCGCGCCTCACCGCATGATCACGCAAGCGCTCGCGGATTTCGTCGCCGGGCATAAGGCGAACGAAATTCCCGAGGCGGCGCTGATGGCGTCGGGCAACGCCCTCATCGATACGTTGGGCGTTGCGATTGCCGGCTCGGTCGAGCCGGTCGCCGACATAGCCTCCGCCTGGATCGACGAGCTTGGCGCGCGTCAGCAGGCGACCGTCTGGGCGCGCGGACGTTCGACGCATGGTTCGGAGGCGGCCTTCGCCAATGGCGTCAGCGCCCATGCCCTCGATTTCGACGACAGCCATCCCGGCGCCCGCGGCCATATGAGCGCCGGCCTCATCCCGGCGGCGGTGGCGGCGGGGGAGGCGATCGGCGCCTCGGGACGGAGCGTGCTTGCCGCCTATGCCATCGGGATCGAAATCGCCGGCGCGGTCGGCCGCCTCTTCGGCCCCGGCCATCTCGAACGCGGCTTCCACCCGACGCCGACGGTCGGTGCCTTCGGCGCGACGGCGGCCGCCGCGCATCTTGCCGGGCTCGACGCCGATGGCGTCGCCCGTGCCTTCGGCCTGACCGCCTCGCAGATCGGCGGCCTCGGGCGCAATTTCGGCACCATGGCGAAGCCTTTCCATTCCGGCTTCGCAGCGCGCATCGGCCTCGTCTCCGCCTGGATGGCGGGGAAGGGCCTGACCGCCGATCCCGCCATTTTCGACGGCAAGCGGAGCGCGCTTGCGGTCTTTGCCGGCGGCGATGGCGAGCCGGCCGAGACAGTGCTGGACCGCCTCGGCAAGGATTGGGAAGTCGTCTCTCCCGGCAGCTACGTCAAGCGCTGGCCGTGCTGCTATTCCGGCCATCGTTCGCTCGGCGTGCTCTACCGGCTCATCGAGGAGAACGGCATCGGGGCCGAGGACGTCGAGGACGTCGCGATCAGCTTCCTGCCGGGCCAGGATACGGCGCTCGTCTCGAAGGAGCCGAAGACCGGCCTCGAAGGCAAATTCTCGATCGAATACATGATCGCCGCCGCGCTTCTCGACGGCCCGCTCAAGATGGCGACCTTCACCGACGAGATGGTCCAGCGGCCCGAAGCCCGCGCCATCATGCAGAAGGTCCGCCGCCTGCATATCCCCGACGAGAAAATCTATTCCGGAATCGGCGGCACCTGCCAGATCGCCGTCACCACGAAGACGGAAACATTCGAGGTGAACGAATCCCGCGTCCCCGGCTCACCCGCCTGGCCGATGACCGACGCCGACCGCGATCGCAAATTTTCAGATGGCGTTGCGCCGGTCCTGGGCGAGGCGAGGGCGGCAGAGATTTTGGACCTGGCGCGGCGATGCGTCTCGCTCGGCGACATTCGCGAGTTGACGAAAGCGGTGGCTGCGTCGGGGTAAAATGTAGGATGGGCAAAGGCGCGTTTCAGCGCCGTGCCCACGCGGTAGCGACAGTCACGCGTGGGCACGGCCTCCGGCCTTTGCCCACCCTACAGCTGCTGCATTCATTTCCGCTCATCCCCGCGAAAGCGGGGACCCAGGGGCGGCAAACTCGGATCGTGCCGTGGGCCCTGGGCTCCCGCTTGCGCGGGAGTGAGCGGAGTTTGGGGTTGGCTCAGAGTTTCAGTCAGCGCTTCAACCCGCGCCGCCCGATCCCTTTCGCCCGGTACAGTCCGCCGTCACCGGCGGTCAGATACAGGCTCGACAGATTGCTGTCCCCGAAAGCCACCCGCATCGGTGCGTCGGCCGGCGAGGGATGCGTTTCGAGGATCGTGCCGCCGGGTGAGATCACGACGACGCAAGGCGGGCTGCCGCCCTTCTTCCAGCCCATGCAGGCGATGATGTTGCCGTCGCCGTCGAGGCACATGCCCTCGATGCCGCGCTCCGGGAAGGCGAAGTTCTGCAGCATCTTGCGCGGCCCGACGCTGCCATGCGTGTTGAGCGGATAGGCGAAGAGCTGGCAGACGTCGCCGCGCTCGGAATCGCCGTCCGCCACATAGAGCGTCTTCTCGTCGGCGGAGAGCAGCACGGCGCGCGGCCCGACCGTGTCATGCGTCACCTGTGCCAGGCTCCAGGTGCGCGGCCCCCAACTATCGAGCCGCAAGACGGAAGCATGCGGCAGGAAGGGATAGGCCGGCGGTCCGTAAGGCGCCTGCGAATTATAGGCGTCGGCGAAGAAGACACGGCCCTTTTTATCGACGACGATATCGACCGGCTGGTTGTGATGCGTCCCGTCGATCATCTCCTCGGTCGGCGCGGTTGACCCATCGGTCATGAACTGCACGACGCGGCGGCCGCCTTCCTGCGCGCCGAAGATGCTGCCGTCCCTGGCGATGGCGATGCCGTTGACGCGGCCCGTCCAGCGGCGGAAATTATCCGCCTTGCTGGTCGCCGGATCGTAGCGGAGCACGCGCTCCTCCTGCACCGCGCTGAACAGCATTGCCTTGCCGTCCCAGGCAAGTCCGCCGGTCCTTCCCTTGAACGGGCCGGCCACAAGCTCGAAATTCCAAGCCATTTTTTTCCTCCCCGTTCTGGTTAGCGCGACGGCACGCCGGCGATGTTGATCTTGGTTTTGACGACCGAGCCGACATTGGTGATGAAAAGCGTTTTCCAATCGTCGCCGCCAAAGGCGATGTTGGTCGGGTGATGGCCTTCCGTCTTGATGCGGCAGATCGGCTTGCCGGACGGGTCGTGGACCCAGATGCCGCCCGGCGCCGTGCACCAGACATTGCCCTCGACGTCGCATTTCATGCCGTCGGGCACGCCGCGTTCCGGGCCGGTATACTGGTGGAAGAGGCGGCCCGGTCCGACCGAGCCGTCGGCCTTTACGTCATAGGCGCGGATCAGCCGCTCGCGGCTGCAGCAGACGTAGAGGATCTTCTCGTCGGGCGAGAAGCAGAGTCCGTTCGGATAGATGAAGTCTTCGGTGACGACCGTCAGGTCCTTGCCGTCCGGCGAGATGCGGAAGACCGGCTGGGTCTCGATGTAGCGCTGCAGGTCCGGCCCCACCATGCCGACATTCAGCATGCCGCCCGGCGGATCGGTGAACCAGATCGACCCGTCGGACTTGCAGACGATGTCGTTCGGGCTGTTGAGCTTCTTGCCCTGCCATTTGTCGACCAGCGTCGTCCAGCTTCCATCCTTTTCCCGGCGGAAGATGGTGCGCCCGCCCCAGCCGGCGACGACCAGCCGGTTGTCGAGATCGAGACAGGTGCCGTTCGCCTTCACCGAAGGCCGCATGACGACCTCCTGGCCGATGCCCGGCTTCCACGTCCAGATCGTGTCGCCGATGATGTCGGTGAAGAAGAGCTGCTTGTTCTTGGCGTCCCAGGTCGGGCCTTCGCCGAAGATGATGTCGCGGGCGATGATGTCGACCGGCGGGCTCGGGTCGATGATGCGCTCCCAGCCGGGCGCGCACATGTCGACTTCCACGCCAATCGTTTCCAACGATCCGTGCATCGTTTCCCCCTGTTTGCTTGTGGCGTGTCGGCGATCCTTGTGGGGTGCCGCCGCCTTAGTTGGCGAGTGTCACCCTCCTTGGCGGGAGGATGAGCGCACTCAATAGTACACGGAGTTTCCCTGGCCGCCATTGGGGGAAATCAGTTCGCCGGTGATGGCCTGCGCCCTCTCGGAGGCGAGGAAGGCGACCAGCCAGCCGATCTCCTTGGCGTCGATCATCCGGCCGATGGCGTTGGCCCGCGGCGCGCCGGGTTTGGAATCCTGCCGTTCGATCTCGTCCGGCGTCGTGCCGGCCTTGGCGGCGCGTTCGGCGAGCACCTTGGCGGTCCGCTCGGTCCGCGTCACGCCCGGATGGATGCAGTTCACGTTGATGCCGTCGCGGCCATATTGAAGGGCGAGCGTCCGCGACAGATGGACGATCGCGGTATTGCGTGCCCCGCCCGAGAGGTTGCCGGGCGTGCGCGAATTGCCGCCGGAGATGTTGATGATGCGGCCGTAGCTGGCTTTCTTCATATGCGGCAGGACGGCCCGGCAGAGGCGGAGCGCGCCCATGTACTTGACGTCGAAATCCTTCATGAAGTCGGTCTCGTTCAGCGTCTCGATCGGCCCGGTCGCGGTCGGCGAGCCGATCGGAACCGAGGCGCTGTTGACGAGGATGTTGACGGCGCCGAGCTCTTGCGCGGCACGTTCGATCAGCGCCTCGCAGGAGGCACGGTCGGTGGCATCGAAGGCGATCGGGATGACCTTGCGGCCGGTCGCCTTGGCGATCTCGTCCGCCGTCGCCTTCAGGTCGTCGGCGCCGCGCGCCGCGATGGCGAGGTCGACGCCTTCACGCGCCAGTTCCAGTGCGATCGCCTTGCCGATGCCGCGCGAGCCGCCCGCGACGACGCCGGTCTTACCCGTCAGACCAAACTCCATGCTTCTTTCCTCCCTCAGATCTCATTCTTGGCTTTATGTAGAAGAATAGCGCGAAGGCGGTCGCCGCGGCGAGGCTCGTCGTCACCATCTGCGCGATGCCGAATTGCAGCGAGGAGGTGTGCGTCATGCTCGCCGCGAAGAGCGAAATGCAAGCGCCCCAACCCATGTGGAAGAAGCCGCCCAGGGCCGAGGCCTGCCCCGCGATGGCCGGCTCGACGGTGCTGAGCGCCTGGGCATAGCAGTTGCCGAAGACGAGCCCGGTGCCGAAATTCGAGATCGCGAAGGCGATGAGGACGGGGTAAGGCGTCGTCACGCCCCACAGGCCGAAGGCAAGCTGCAGCACGCCGCCGCAGATGCTGAAGATCGAGCCGATCAGGATGATCCGGTCGACTGACATGCGTCCCATAAGCTGCCGCGACGTATAGGTGGCGACCACGTAGAGCATCGGCATGATCATGATATAGACGCCGAAAAGCTCCGGCGGCACATGCATCAGGACCAGGAAAACGATCGGCACCGAGGTCAGGTAGGTCTGCATCGCGCCGCTGCCGAAGGAGACGATCAGGCTGTAGCCGACGAAGACCGGATTTCCGGCAAGCCGCCAATAAGTGCGGATCAGCGGCCAGATGCGCTGTGGCCGCCGCATGGCGGGCGGCAACGTCTCCTTCAGGTCGATGATCACGAAGATCAGCACGCAGGTCCCGACCAGCGCGGTGGCAAGGAAGGTTGACTGCCAGCCGAACCAGGAGGTGAGGAAACCGCCGAAGAAGGGCGCCGTCGCCGGGCCGATGCCCATCGCAGTCGCCAGCCACGACATGGCCTGTGCCGCGGCGACCCCTTCCGACGTGTCGCGGATCATCGCCCGGCCGACGACGATCGTCGCGCAGGCGCCGAAGGCCTGGGCAAAGCGCGCCAGGAGCAGCGTGCCGATGTCGGGGACGACCGCGCAGACGAGGCTTGCAACAACGAAGACCGACAGGCCGCCGACGATCACCGGCCGGCGGCCGAAACGGTCGGACAGCGGCCCGATGATCATCTGCGCGACGGCGAAGGCGCCGAGATAGGCGGCGACCAGCGTCTGGGCGGCCGAGACGGTCGTGTCGAGGTCGCGGGCGATGTCGGGAATGCCCGGGACGTAGATGTTCGACGCCAGCTGCCCCGCATAGAGCATTGCGAAGAGCAGCGGGATGGACGGGGCGCGGGGCTTTGCCTCCGGCATTTCGGTCTGTCGTCCGGGTGGTGCGGGTCGTGCGGCGGGGTTCCGCGACAGGTCGCGATAGCCGGCGGCCCGCTGTCGTGGGTTGCCTTTCTGTCATAGCAGCGCCACGCGGTTTGGGATATCCCGAAGCGGGGCCCGCAAGGATTTGACGCAGACGGCGACCGGCCGCGGCGTCGATCACAGTCCGGAAGCGCTGACTTGCAGATCAGAGCAGCAAACTTACCGCTCCTCGCGCCCGCTATTGCCTGGGCTCTCGACCGGCGTGAGCAAAAGCTGGTTCGCCGCGCCGTGAAGCGGCGCGCGGAACTCGGTGCGACCTTCATCGGCATAACCGGCAGCTCCGGCAAGTCGACGACGAGTGCGCTCCTCGCCCACATCCTTGGCGGTGCGGGCAAGGTAAAGGGCCAGCACGGCGCCAATATCTTCAAGGCGCTCGCCCGGACTCTCGCCCGCATGCCGGCAAACATGGACTACGTCGTCGCGGAATGCGGCGTCGGCCGACTTGGCCACATGGCGCCGATGGCCGGGCTTCTGCGTCCTGTTATTGCCATCGTCACGCTCGTCGCCCTGGAACACAAATCGGCCTTCGGTTCGATAGAAGCGGTTGCCGCCGAAAAAGCTGAAATGGTGGCGGCACTCGCGCCCGACGGCGTCGCCATCCTGAACGGCGACGATCCCTTCGTCAGCGCGATGGCAGCCATGTGTTGACGTATCCCCTCCAGGGGGATAGGTAGCGACCATGATCATGGCCCACACCCACACCACGCATCCCGATATCCTCAAGCGCCTCAAGCGCGCTGAGGGTCATCTGCGTAGCGTCATTGAAATGGTGGAGACCGGAAGGCCGTGTCTCGACCTCGCCCAGCAATTGCACGCCGTCGAGAAAGCGATCGGTCAGGCCAAGCGAACCCTCATCCAGGACCATCTGGATCATTGCCTAGAGGAGACAGTCGGGCCGCTGCCGAAGGATCAGCGGCGATCGATCGATGAGTTCAAAGAAATCACAAAATATCTCTGACCGCGTTCGCGGCCCCAGGAGGAATTATGTTTCAGAGTGCGATGAACTGGCTGGGATTTGGCTATGGCGAGTTTGCGCATGGCCACGGCGGACACGGCCACAGCCATGCGGACGGTGAAGGCCACGGGCATACGCATGGCGTGATCGACCCGACGATCGCCACGACCACGCGCGGCATATGGGCGATCAAATGGTCGTTCATTATACTCGCCATCACGGCCGCCGTGCAGCTCGTGATTGTTTATTACTCGGGAAGCGTCGCGCTGCTCGCCGACACGATTCATAATGTCGGCGACGCCGGCACCGCGATCCCGCTCTGGGTCGCCTTCATGCTGGCCCGGCGCAAGCCAAGTCTGCGCTTCACCCATGGCCTTGGGCGCACGGAAGACCTCGCCGGCGTCGTCATCGTCGGCATCATCCTGTTCAGCGCCATTGTCGCCGGCTGGCAGGCGATAGAGCGGCTTTTGAACCCGCAGCCGATCGAATATCTCGGCTGGGTCGCCGCGGCGGGCATCATCGGTTTCATCGGCAATGAAGTCGTCGCCGTATTTCGCATCCGCGTCGGCCGCGAGATCGATAGCGCCGCGCTGATCGCCGATGGCTATCACGCGCGCGTCGATGGCTTTACCAGCCTTGCCGTTCTGGCGGGCGCCATTGGTGTCTGGCTAGGCTTTCCCCTCGCCGACCCGATCGTCGGTCTGCTGATCACCGTGATGATCTTCGGCATCGTCTGGCAGTCCGCCCGCGCCGTCTTCACACGCATGCTCGACGGCACCGAGCCGGAGATTCCGGGTGAGGTAGCCCATGCGGCAGAGCACGTACCGGGCGTTCGCCAGGTCAGCGACGTTCGAGCTCGCTGGATGGGCCACCGGCTCGCCATCGAACTGGATATGGAAGTCGATCCGAATACAACCGTGCAGCAGGCCGACGCGATCGCAGCGAAGCTCGAGAATGAGCTCCGGGGCCATCTGCCCGCGCTCAACAGGACGCTCATCCGTCCCCGGCCTTATGGCGCGGCAGCGATCGGTCTAGCCTCCGCCGAGGGATTGACGACCGCCGTGGTTGCCGGGACTTCGAGAGGCCATGGGCACGATCATCCGCATGACGATGGCTACAAAAAGAGCCATGACCATCCTCATCCCCATGGCGACGACCATCCGCATCCTCATGACGATGGCCACAAGGGGCACAATCATCCGCACCCTCATCCCCAAGATGGCGATCACAAGAAGGGGCATGACCACGATCATCAGCATCCCCATCCTCATAATGACGGGCACGAGGGCAGGCATGGCCACCACCATGCTCCGGACCCGGTCTTCGTCCGCGGCAAACTGGCGGCGGGCGAGTTGGAGATCATCGACACGCAAGCCGGGGAGCGGTTCCGCTTCACGCCGGCCGAGCCGGCCGCAATCGATGAGGCGTCCATCGCGATCGACCGCGGCGCTGGCACGGAAGAACTGTTGACGCTTCGGAAGCTCGCCGGCGGCGAATTCGAGAGCGAAAGGGCGCCGGCGGAACCGCATGAGTTTTCTGCAAAGCTCAGGCTGCGGCGGGCGAAGGAATCGGAAGCCTTGCCGTTCAGCATGGCCGAGCCGGAGCATCACCACTCGCATGGCGGACATAAACACTAGACTGGATCTATCCGGCCCCTGCGACGGATGGAGGCCGGATCTCCAGTGATGCAGACACTGGTCGACCTGCAGCGGTGGATCTACGGTTCGATCACCGCCTATCTCAGCGTTTTCTCCGATACCGGCGATTGGCTGACGCTGGGCACGGTTCTGCCGCTTGGCATCGTGTTCGGCGCGGTGCACGCACTGACCCCGGGCCACGGCAAGACCGTGCTGGCCTCCTACCTGGTCGGCTCTCGCCTCGCGGTTGCCAAGAGTCTGGCAGTTGCCGGAACCTTGGCGACAACCCATGTGGCCTCGGCCGTCCTCCTCGCTTTGGTTGGGGCGCCGCTTCTGTCGCGCACGATCGCCGGCGCCGGGCGCTCCGATGTTCTTGAGGATATCAGCCGCGGCCTGGTGGCGCTCATCGGCCTATGGCTCGTCATCCGCGCCTTGCGCGGCCGGCAGCACCTTCATGGCGAGGGACTGATGGTCGGCTTCGTCGCCGGCTTGGTGCCCTGCCCGCTGACGCTCTTCGTCATGTTCTTCGCGCTTTCACGCGGTGTGCCGGAGGCCGGGCTGACTTTCGCGCTGGCGATGCTGATCGGAATCTGTCTTACGCTGGGCACCGTGGCGCTTGCCGTCACGCTTGGCAGGAACTACGTCGCCGGCTGGATCGAGCGGCACGGCAAATCGGTCGAGCGTCTAGCCCGCGCCCTCGACGCGCTGGCCGGCGCGTTGCTGATCATAATCGGTGTGAGCGCGCTGCTTTGACGTGCGGCGGTCCAGCGGAGAACCGCCCATGAGAGGCGAAGCTATACTGTGACTGAAACTTCTCAGCAGGCCAAGGTTCGGGAGCTTTCGATGGCACACACAGCGAAAAAGAAGACAAAGCTCCTCGCACGGGTAAGCCGATTGAAGGGCCAGATGGATGCGATCGAGCGTGCGCTTGTTGCCGACGCACCCTGCGGCGAAATCCTCAATGTCGTTGCCTCGGTGCGGGGCGCCGTGAACGGCCTGGCCGTTGAACTATTCGAGGATCACATCCACGAGCACATCTCTAATCCCGACGAGGGTGCGGTCGCAAGTCGCGGCCAGGTTGCCGAAGAACTCATCGAGGTCGTCTACCGCTATCTAAGGTGAGCAGCAGCGTCCGCTTGAGACCACTGCGCAGAGCGGACATTAAAGCACCCGAAGCTTTCGCCCCTGGATCGCAGAAGCTGGGCCAAAGGCTCAAGCCCCAGCCTGGGACTAACGTCAAGACCAAATGCTCCTAGGACGTTACCCTGCCAACTTCTTCTCTGACGCAAAGGCACTCAAACCGAGCCAGCGTTGTATGTCACGCGACAGCTGTGCGTTGCCGGTCAGCACGAGCTTTTCCTGCGCTATGGCCGCCCGCAGCGACACAAGACCCAACCAGATCGAAGTCATCGTTCGAAGGTCAACCGTCACATAGAGGTCGACGTCGAATCCTGGATCGACTGAGCAGACATCCACCTCGGCCGATGGCTCGACAACCAGCCAGTAATGACGGCTTTTAGCAGGCTGCTCTGGATAGATGAACTCGATCACGCACCGCCTGCTCGGCATCGCACCTGGATCGACGCTTCGCCGCATGTCCCACATCAGAAGATCGGCGTCGAGATTTTGTAGCGTCGGATTGGACTCGACCCATCGCTGACCCCAAACCCCAATCGATTCTATGACGGGTTTAAGGTCACGTCCGGAGCGAGTGAGGTGATATTCCAGCACACCCGGCTCGGTCTGTGATGCCACTCGCCGAACGATGCCGGCTTCTTCGAGCTCCTTGAGCCTCTTGGAGAGGAGCGCCGGCGACATGCGCGGAACGCCGCGGCGCAATTCATTGAACCGTGTCGATCCGCATACAAGTTCTCGGAGCACGAGGACAGTCCATCGATTGCACAGAACTTCGGCGGCCATCGCCACCGGGCAAAACTGTCGGTAATTGTCCTGCGTCATGCCGTGGTCTCCACGCCCCAGGCGCTTTATCAAACATAGAAGTGCCGCGGAGACGAGACTAGTTCATTTTCAGTACCGGCCGGATTCATTTCCTGAACTGGAGCGCTTGAGGCGGCGGAGCAACTCTGGTGCATCAACCGGAGGAAAGCCGATGACCATGATGGCCACAGACGCGATGTCTGACAGAGATGTTTCCGGATTTGCGCAGCGGATCAAGGGAACTGTGCATCGGCCTGGCGAGGTCGCCTATGACGAGGCCTGCCGCATATGGAACGCGATGATTGAGCGCCGACCGGCCGTTGTTGTGAGACCCGCGGAGAATATCGATGTGGAAGAGGCCATTGCGTTCGCCAAGGCTCGCGCTTTGCCGCTGTCGGTCCGGGGCGGGGGGCACAATGTTGGCGGCGCCGCCCTGAGCGAAAAGGGTGTGACGATAGACATGAGCCAGCTGCGCGGCGTTTCAGTGAATCCAGCGACTATGCTCGTCCGGGTCCAGCCGGGAGCCACCTGGAAGGATGTCGACGGGGCGACGCAGCCGTATGGGCTCGTGGTACCGAGTGGCATCATTTCTGCGACAGGAGTTGCAGGACTGACGCTTGGCGCTGGCTTTGGCTGGACCTCGCGGAAGTTTGGCTTCACGGCCGACAATCTTGTTGCGGCAGAAGTGGTTTGCGCTGACGGAAAGACGCGTCGCGCGAGTGCAGATGAGAACGTCGATCTCTTCTGGGCCCTGCGCGGCGGCGGCGGCAACTTCGGCGTTGTCATGTCCTTCGAATTCCGCGCGCATCGTCACGGACCGCAGGCGCTTTGCGGCATGGTCGTGCATCCCTTCAGCCGGGCAGCGGATGTGATCCGCCTTTTCCGCAATGTGACCAGCAACGCGCCGGACGAATTAACCTGCCTCTTGATCCTCCGGAAGGCGCCGCCCGCACCCTTCATTCCGTCTGAATTCCACGGGCAGCCGATCGCAGCAATCGCCGCGCACTGGACTGGCAACCCGGCGGACGGTGTCACAGCCATGCAGCCGCTCAAAAGCTTTGGTCCTCCGGTTGCCGATACGATTGCAACGAAGGAGTTTATCTCCTTTCAGACTTTCCTCGACGGCGGGCAACCTTTCGGACGGCGCTACTATTGGAAGTCACACGAAACGGGCGACGTGAATGAGGGCTTGGCAATAAAGCTGACGGAGTGCGCTAGAGAGATTACGTCGCCCTTTTCCGCTATCCTGACCATGCATATGGGCGGTGTCCCATCACGCATGGCGCCGATGGCAATTGTAGCCCGTGGCATTGGGCACTCGAATGCGCGCCTGCCACTTTGGCTTCTTCAGCCCCTGCCGCTTGTAGAGGACGATTCTCCCGTCCCCGCGCAGGTCGTGATAGTCCGTCTCGTCCGTCTGCATATCGACCACCAACCGTCAATCCAGTTTCGATAATGCTATCAGGAGCTTGGGAGATTTGTAGCTGTTTTTGTGAATGTTTTGCACACGATACAAACCATGAACAAAATAGACCGTCGAAAATATGTGAAATCATAAGTCACTGAAATATATGAAGAAAACTGGCGCACCCGACAGGAGTCGAACCTGTGACCTCTGCCTTCGGAGGGCAGCGCTCTATCCAGCTGAGCTACGGGTGCTCTGGCGGCTTACGCTATCGCGCGCCGCACCGGCTAGATAGCGCATACGCGGCCTGATCACAATTGGGCTAGGGATACAGCGCAAAGGTCCTACGGCAGAGGTCACAGGTTCGAACCCTGTCGGGTGCGCGTGGCGCACGGGTGCCGGGGAAATTGACCCAGGGGTTCGTTTAGGCAGGCTTGGCCCGGGTCCCGAGACTGGAAATCTTGATTTTAAACGTGTCCCAGGGGCCGGGGCGCGTTTATGACCCTCCTAGGTCGGAATCTGGCGCGGTCTGATCGCAAAGATGGAGCGCCATTGCGAGATAAACCTGGGCAGAAGTCAACACGTCGTCCAGCGACACGTGCTCTCCCACGGCGTGCATTGTCTGGCCGGCATAGTCCGGGTGCATGCGACCTGCAGGACCAAATACAGCGCACGGCACGTCGTAGCGCGTAAAATGAGTTCCGTCGGCGCCGGGACGTCGAATGATTGAAGGAGGACGATCGCCCATGATCGCCTTCTGGGCATGGGCCAGCGCCCCGACGACGGGAAGATCTTCACTGATCAGCATCGGCGGGTCGGTGACGTAAACTGAAATCTTTGGCTCCGGTGTTCCCGTGCGCGTGGCAAAGCGCTGGAGGCAGCGCTTGAGGTCTCGTTTGACGGCTTCTGTCGATTGACCGGGAACAGTCCTGATATCGAGGTAGAGGTGGCAGTCGTATGGATTGCGCGCGAGCCGCCAAGGGTCCCCGCCACGTATGGCCGCAATGGTGACGTTGGCTCTCTCTCCCATGAATTGGTGCGACGCTTCGTAATTTTCGATCCAGTCAGCCAGGTCCGCCTGCAGGTCGGTCATGAGCTGGATGGCGTTGATGTGCCCGGACTGCCGACGAAATGCGGAATGCGCGACAGTGCCGGAGACGGATATGCGGAGCCAAATGTAACCCATATTGGCCGTGCAGATCCTCAGTCCGGTTGGTTCCGCAAGAATGGCGAAATCGGCGGTGACCCCATGCGTCACAAGGTGCTTTGAGCCAGCGCCATATCCGGAATACTCGACGCCCTGGAATTCTTCGATGGGCGCTTTTTCGATCTCACCAACGACGCCTGCAAATGAGATGTCGCCCTTAAGCCGTATTCCCGCTCGGGCAATCGCCTCAACCGCTACAAGCGCTCCGGCGAGCCCGCTCTTCATGTTCATGGAGCCAAGGCCCCAAATCCAACCGTCGCGCTCGACGGCTTTTGCCTTGAAACCGTCGCCGGTGAGATAGTCCTCCGTCCCAGAGTAGGACGTGTCCATGTGCCCGGTAAAAAGCAGATTGAACCCGTCGCCGGAGCCAGAGAGGTGACCCACCGCATTGGGTCGACCTTCGTCGACGAGCTGTAACTCGCTGTCGATGCCAGCCCGTGCGAGGCGGTCGACAACATATCGCGCCATGTCGATCTCGCCGCCGGTGGGGCTCGGTATGTCCACCATGTCCGATAGGACGTTTCGGACAGCGTCCAACGTTACAATTCTTGCCGCATCATCAAACCGCGAATGAAGCATCGCCATATTCCATTGCGAACCGTAAAAGATGATTTTGAAGAAAGTGTCGACACATAACGATCGCTGACCCAAGTGGAGTGATTAGGCCCGTCGGGTTCGCGGAGCGCAAGTGCCGGCATGATCGTAGGCCCGGGAATACAGTTCGCTCTGGCCTTCAAACCAGGCCTCACGAGCCGCCTTCACATCGTCCGCTCTTGCTCGCTGGTGTGAGCAGTCTTTTTTTGTGCGTCTGCTCGTGCCGATCGAGAAACTTCCAGACCGCCGTGCGGACCACTGTCACGGCGCGTTCATACCGCAACCGCTCGACCATCTCATCGAGCGTGGTATCGGGCGCCTCTTTGAGCAAACCCAGAATGAAATCCGTATGCGCATCGAGCACGGACCCCTTTGGCTTGCCTTGTTTGGCGGGGCGAACTGCGCCCGTCGCCCGCTTCAGGCGCGCCCAGGCGCCCCGCGGCGGCTTATTTCGCCGGAGCTGCCGGAGTCGGGCCGGGGCCCGCCTCGGGCTTGATGTCCGTGAGCCGGTCGAGCTTGCGGAGGTCCGGAAAGATCCAGGCCCACAGGGCTGCGACCGCGATCGTGCCGGCGCCGCCGAGGATGACGGCCGGCACGGCGCCGATCAGCCCGGCCGAAAGGCCGGCGCGGAAGTCGCCGAGCTCGTTGGCACCGCTGATGAAGACCTGGTTGACCGAGTTGATCCGGCCGCGCACCTCGTTCGCCGCCGAGAGCTGCACCGCCGAATTGCGCAGAATGTTGCCGATCATGTCGGCGATACCCGAGACGAAGAGGGCGACGAGCGACAGGATGAAGCTCTCGGAAAGCCCGAACACGATGATCGAAACGCCGAACACGCCGGCGCCGAAAAGGATGATGTGGCCTGCCGGGCGTGGCGTTGCCATCCGGGCGAGCAGCACCGCCATCAGCACGGCGCCGACGGCCGGCGCGGCGCGCAGCAGTCCGAGCCCCAAGGGCCCGACCATGAGGATGTCGCGGGCGAAGACCGGCAGGAGCGCCATGACGCTGCCGAGGAGCACGGCGAAGAGGTCGAGCGACATGGCGCCGAGGATGAGCTTCCTCCGCCAGACGATGCCGAAGCCCGCCGCGATGCGCTTGAAGATCTGCGGGCCGCCGGCCTGCACCGCCTCGACGCGCGCATAGGGGATCAGGAATGGCCAGCAGAAAGCTGTCAACGTCGCGATCCCGGTCATCACGGCGTAAGCGGCGGCCGGCCCGGCGATCAGCACGGCGCCGATTGCCGGCGGCCCGAGGACCGTCGCGCTTTGCGCGATCGCCGAGGCGAGCGCGATGCCGGCCGGCGTCTGCTCCGGTCCGACGAGCTGCGGCACCAGCGAGGGCATGGCCGGTCGGGCGAAGGCGAGGGACATGCCGAACAGCGTGGTCAGCGCATAGAAGGGCATCGGCGAGGTCACGCCGAGGATGGTGACGAGGAAAAGCCCGGCGCAGGAGAGCGCCGCCGCGGCCGAGGAGATCGTCAGCATGACGGCGCGGTTCATTCGGTCGGCGATGTCGCCGGCGACGAGGCCGAGCGTGACCACAGGCACGAACATCGCGAGACCGACATAGCCGAGCGCCACCGGGTCGCTGGTCAGTTCGTAGATATGGTACCCCACGGCGACCGCGAGGCCGCGGAGAATCAGGCCGTGCATGAAACGGCTGAAGAGATAGATGGCGAAGCCGGGTACCCGGAGGAGCGGATGGGCCACGATTTTTGCTGAATGGTCAGACCGGCCGGAACAGCCGTCGCCTGCCTTACCCGCATTTGAATCCGGAATCCAGCAATCCTCGCAGCCTTTACTTGCGTATTGTCCTGGCCTGCAAAGAATGCGGATGGCCGCGGAAGACGGCCTGGAACAAGGGGAGAGACATGGACGCACTCGGGAAATTCTCGCTGCAGGGCAAGGTCGCGCTGGTCACCGGCGCCGGCGGCGTCATCGGATCGGCGATTGCCGAGGGTTATCTCTCGGCCGGTGCCGCCGTCGCCATCTCCGACAAGGATGCCGGCAAGGTCGATGCCGTGGTCGCGGGGCTCGCCGGAAAGGGCAGGGTGATCGCCGCGCCCTGCGACGTCGCCGATGCCGCCTCGGTGGCGGCGATGGTCGATGCGGTCGTTGCCGAACTCGGCAAGGTCGATATCCTCTGCACCGCCGCCGGCTATGCGATACGCACGCCCGCCGTCGACCTCACGGCAGAGGAATTCGACGGCATCATGGACGTCAATGTGAAGGGCACCTTCCTCGTCGCCCAGGCCGTGGCGCGCACGATGATCGCGCGCGGCGAGGGCGGCAAGATCGTCGCCATCGGCTCGGTCCGCGGCCTCGTCGGCCACCCGCTCGGCTATGTCAGCTACGGAACCAGCAAGGGCGCCGTCCACATGCTCACCCGCCAGCTCGCCACCGAATGGGCGAAGCACCGGATCAACGTCAATGCGATCGGCCCCTCGGTCGTCGATACGCCGCTCGGCCGCTACATCCTCAACGATCCGGAGATCCGCGACCTCTTCATGTCGCGCATTCCCCTGAACCGGGCGATGGATGCCGAGGAGCTGGTCGGCACGGTGATCTACCTGTCTTCGCCGGCTTCCGATTTCGTCACCGGCCAGATCGTCTTCGTCGATGGCGGCAGCACGGCGGGCTGAGGCTCCGGCCGTGAGCCGGATCCTCCCCTGCGAAGCGGGGGAGGGGGACCGCCGATAGGCGGTGGAGGGGGCGACCGCAAATTCATAAGCAATTTGTCGCTAAGCCCGTCGTGTCGCCGCCCCCTCCGTCGCAGCTACGCCGCGCCACCTCCCCCGTAAACGGGGGAGGACCCACGACAAGCGACGCCGGACGGAACGCCGGGCCGCCAAGGCCTTCCTTGCTTTTTGCGCCAAACCGCGCCACACCGCCGCCGTGAAAAACGATCCGACCGGCCCGGGCGCCGCGGCCGCCCTCCAGATCCGCGATGCGACGCCCGACGATCTCGACGGGCTGGTCGCGCTGGAGACGCTGTGCTTCGAAGCCGACCGCGTCTCGCGCCGCAGCTTCCGCAAGCTGATCGAATCCACGACCTCGAACTGCCGCGTCGCGACACGGGCCGGCGCCATCGTCGGCTACACGCTTCTCCTGTATCGCGCCGGCACCGGCCTTGCCAGGCTCTATTCGATCGCCGTCCATCCGGGCGAGCGGAAGTCGGGGATCGGCGCGCTGCTGGTCGCCGATGCCGAGCGCCAGGCCTTCGACCGCGACCGCGTCGTGCTGCGGCTGGAGGTCCGCGAGGACAACCAGCCGGCCGTCCGCCTCTACCAGCGCCTCGGCTATCGCCGGATCGGCCGCTATCTTCACTACTATGCCGACAAGACCGACGCGCTCCGCTTCGAGAAGCGGCTGCGCGGCGCCGAAATCGCTGCGACGCTCGTCCCCTATTACGAGCAGACCGCCGATTTCACCTGCGGCGCCTGCTGCGTGATGATGGCGCTCGCCCATTTCAAGCCGGATTATCGCCTCGGGCCGGTCGAGGAGATCCGCATCTGGCGCGAGGCGACCACGGTCTTCCTGATGTCCGGCATCGGCGGCTGCGATCCGCATGGCATCGCCGTGGCCGCCGCTCATGAAGGCCTGGCCGCGGCGGTCCACGTCAATCGCGAGGGGTCGCTGTTCCTCGATTCGGTGCGCGACCCGGAGAAGCAGCGGGTCATGGCGCTCGCCCAGGAAGACTTCCGCAACCAGGCTGCGTCTTATGCTATACCGATTCTGCGGGAGCCGCTGGGAACCGACGGGATGCGGGCGGCGCTCGCAACGGGCGCGCTGATCATCGTTCTCGTCAGCGCCTATCGCATGTTCGGCAAGAAGATCCCGCATTGGATCCTTGTCGTCGGCGACGACGGACGACACTTTATTACCCACGACCCCTGGGTCGAAGATCGCGAACTCGAAAGCCACGCCGACGCGGCCAGCCTGCCGATCCCCTATGCCGAATTCGAACGCATGGCGCGTTACGGCCGCGATGGCCTGCGCGCCGCCATTGTCCTCACGAAGAGGTGACCCATGGCGGACTGGGTGATCCTGGTCGATTCGCCGAAAGATTTTCCGAACGCCGACACGCCGCACAAGGTGATCACGACCAAGGATTACCTGGCCCGCACCAATCTCTTCCGCGGCGCGCGTCCGAAGATCATCAACCTGTCGCGGTCCTTCGCCTACCAGACGCGCGGCTATTATTCGTCGCTATTGGCCGAGGCGCGCGGTCACCGCGTCATCCCCTCGGTCGAGACCATGGTCGATCTCGGCTCGCGGCAGCTTTATGCGCAAGCCTTGCCGGAACTCGACGACGCCCTGATGAAGGCGCTCGCCGCGGCCGACGACAAGAATGTGCCGACGCGTATCCTCGCCTGTTTCGGCCGCGTCGGGGACCGCCGCTTCGATCGCTTCGGGCGCCTGCTCTTCGACTGGTATCGTTGCCCGGTGCTGGAAGTCACGATCGAGAATGTCGACCGTCCGCAGATCCGGCGGCTCGCCTCCGTTCCGATGTCGAAGCTGACGGCGGAGGAGCTGCGCTTCTTTCATGGCGCGCTCCACACCCACACGACGCGCGAATGGCGCGGCAAGAAGGATCGCGCCACGCCGCGCTATTCCTTCGCCGTGCTCCACGACCCGAACGAGGCGATGCCGCCCTCGACGCTGTCGACCATGAAGCACTGGGCGCGCATCGCCGAGAAGCTCGGCGTCGAGATCGAGCCGATCACCCGCCGCGACCTGTCGCGCCTGGCCGAATTCGATGCGCTGTTCATCCGCGAGACGACCTCGATCGACAATCACACCTACCGCTTCGCGCGCCGCGCCATGCAGGAGGGCATGCCGGTCATCGACGATCCGATCTCGATGATCCGCTGCACCAACAAGATCTACCTGCATGAGCTGATGACCTCGAACGGCATCGCGGTGCCGCCGACCGTCATCATCGGCGGCATGCATGACCTGACGCGGGCCGCCGACGAGCTTGGCTTCCCGATGGTCCTGAAGGTCCCGGATTCGTCCTTTTCGCGCGGCGTCAAGAAGGTCGACAACGCCACCGAGCTCGATGCGCTGGTACGCGCATGGCTGACCGACACGGATCTCCTGCTCGCCCAGGCTTTCATGCCGACGCCCTTCGACTGGCGCGTCGGCGTGCTCGGCGGCAAGCCGATCTTCGTCTGCCAGTACATGATGGCCAAGAAGCACTGGCAGATCGTCAAGCACCAGGAGAACGGCAAGGCGCTGGAAGGCGCCCATAACACCATTGCGCTCAGCGCGGCGCCGCCCGCCGTCATCGATGTCGGGCTGCGCGCCGCCCAGCTCATCGGCAGCGGCCTCTACGGCGTCGACATCAAGGAGACGGCCGACGGCATCTTCGTCGTCGAGGTCAACGACAACCCGAATATCGAGCACGGCATCGAGGATTTCATGGAGAAGGACCAGGTCTGGATAGAGCTGACCCGCTGGTTCATCGACCGTCTCGAGGGATAGTTCGCCTTCGCCGCGGAGTGCGCTAAGAAAGCCTCGGCCGGGGTTCCCCGGCTTCTCCCGAGCGCGAGCCCCAGACATGGATTTGCCTGAAAGACCCAGCGCGCGCAGCGGCTGGACCGCGCTCCGTCACCGCGGCTTCGCCTTCTTCATCGCCATGCGGATCATCTCGCAGTTTGGCACGCAGATCATATCGGTCGCCGTCGGCTGGCAGGTCTATGACATGACGCGCAACCCGGCCGATCTCGGGCTTGTCGGCCTGTTCCAGTTCGCGCCTGCCTTCTTTCTCATCCTGGTCACCGGCGCCGTCTGCGACCGCTACAACCGCCGCCTGATCGCCGCTATCTGCTTTTTCGCCGAGGCCGTCTGCGCAGCGGTCATCCTCTATTTGACCTGGCACGGCTCGATCACCGTCGGGACCATCTTCTTCCTGCTTCTCCTGTTCGGGACGGGGCGCGCCTTCGTCAATCCGGCGACGCAATCGCTCGTCCCCAACCTCGTCCCGGAGAAGGATCTGTCGAGCGCCATCGCGCTGTCCTCCTCTTCCTGGCAGGTGGCGACCGTCGTCGGCCCGGCGCTCGGCGGCGTGCTCTATGGCATCGGTCCGGAAATCGCGTATGGCGCCGCCACCGCCTTCTTCCTGATCGGCGCGACATGCGCGCTCCTCATCCCGAAGACGGCGCAGAAAACCACCGCCGAACGTCCGACATGGCAGAGCCTGTCGGCCGGCTTCCGCTATATCTGGAGCGAGAAGGTGGTCTTCGGCGCCGTCTCGCTCGATCTCTTCGCGGTGCTGCTCGGCGGCGCCATGGCGCTGCTCCCGGCCTTCGCCCGCGACGTGCTCGATGTCGGGCCGTGGGGGCTGGGCTTCCTGCGCTCGGCGAGCGGCGTCGGCTCGCTGGCGATGGGCCTCTATCTGACCTCGCGGCCGATCCGCGACAATGCCGGCCGGACGATGTTCATCGCCGTCTGCCTTTTCGGCTGCTTCAACATCGTCTTCGGCCTGTCGACGATCGTCTGGCTGTCGATCCTGATGCTCTTCCTGATGGGCACTGCCGACATGATTTCGGTCTATATCCGCGAAACGCTGATCCAGCTCCGTACGCCGGATTGGGTGCGCGGCCGCGTCAATGCGGTCAACATGGTCTTCATCGGCGCCTCGAACGAGCTCGGCGCCTTCCGCGCCGGCATGGTCGCGGCGCTGATCGGCATCGTTCCGGCCGTGGTGATCGGCGGCATCGGCACCGTCGCGGTGGCCGGCCTCTGGGCTTACTGGTTCCCGGACCTGCGCCGTATCCGCCAGTTCGGCGGCCGGGTCGCCGACGACAAACGGCAGCCCTGAGACAGCGCTACCAGCGCAGGCAGCGCCGTCCGATCAGGGCGCCGGCAAGGGCGAGGGTCGCAATCGCCAGCGAATACCACACCGCCACGAAGAGCGGCGAATCGTCCGGGCAGTGTGCCGCGTAGAAGGTTGCCGCGAGCCCACCCGCGACGAGGCCGGCAATCGCTCCGCCGAGCATGGGCCGAGTCGGCGCCGTCGTCCTCAGGAAGCCGAGAAAGGCGATCAGCGGACCGATGGCGATCAGCGGAATGAACGTCATGCAGAGCATCGAGTTGGTGCCGACCAGCCGCGGCTCCCAGCTCGTCCGCGGCGTGACCGCCAGTTCGAGGAGAACTCCGCCGGCGAGCAGCACCGGCGCAATGAGCAGGAGTCGCAGCGCGTGCTCGGAGGACGCGCCCGGGATCGACAGCCGGAAGAGCACGCCGAAAGCCGATACGCCGAGCGCCAGGGTTACGACAAACTTGAATAGGAAGCGGATTGTCTGCGCGGCATTGTCGATATCCGGGCGGGGGCCGAGCGCCGCGAAGAACACCGCGGCGGCGATAACAGTCGCCAGGCCCAACGCCAGCGCGGCCGTGACCCGCGGCGCCCGCTGCGGGGCGGAGTCGGCGGCAAGCGCTCTGATCAGATCGTCGGTCTTCATGATTTATCCGGTCCGAATTTGGCGGCGATGGCGGCAAGCCCGCGATGCAGGGCGACGCGAACCGCAGTCTCGGTCACGCCGAGTTCCACGGCGAGATCCTGAGTGGACCGGCCTTCGATGGCAATGGCGGAGACCACCTTGCGCTGGCCGGGCGCGAGGCTGTCCAGCGCGAAGCGGATATCCTTCTCGCTCGCGGTCTCGCTCTGCGGCGAGGCGATGATGTCGGCATAGTCGTCGATATCGACGTCGATGCGGCGGCCGCGGCGCCGAAATCCGTCGATCATCTTGTATCGCGTGATCGCACCGAGCCAGGGCAGGACCGGCTGGTCGCTGCGCCAGGTGTGTCGCTTCAGGTGAACGGCCAGCAACGTCTCCTGCACGATGTCCTCTGCGTCTGTCTCGGCGCGTGTTCCCAGTTTCCGGCGTGCGACGGCGCGCACGAAGGTGGCGGCCCGGCGCAGAAATTCCGAATAGGCGGTCTCGTCTCCGGCAATGGCTTGCCGCAGAAGACCCGCCAGCCGGCTTTCCGTGTCCTCGACCACCTGGACTCCAATTCGTTCGAGCGGGCGGATTGTTACATGAGCGGCACGAACAAATCGTCTTCGCCTTTGCTTCACCCTCAATGCGATCACGAAGCGGTGAGGCGGTAACGACCCCCCTCCCGCTGGCGAACCCCCTCATGGAGCGCGGAAATCGCGTCCACAGACCCGCGGCGGCACGGTCCGACCGGCACGAGGCGGGTATGCGCCATCAAAGCCAAGGAAGGCTCAAACAATGAAAAACCTCAAGAAGACGCTTGCTCTTTCGCTCTTCGCCCTTTCGCCCGCCTCGGGCGCCGCTCTGACCCTCACCGTCGCCACCGCTGCCGAACCGATGGCCCCGGACGCCATGGCGACCGACGCCATGAAGCCGGATGCGATGGCGCCCGACGCCATGATGGCCGACTGCATGAAGACGGCCGAGATGGAAACCGACACGATGAAGAAGACCGAGATGATGAAGGCCTGCGAGACGGACGCCATGGCTCCCGATGCAATGGCGCCTGACGCCATGGCCCCGGACGCGATAGCTCCCGACCCGATGGCCCCCGCGAAATAGCAGACCCCTGTCGCCGCCGTCGGCTCCCGCGTCGGCGGCGGCAGATCATCCAAGCCCACGAGAAAACCGATGGCCGACATCATCCCTCCCGGCGGCACGCGCCGCGTCCTCGTCAAGCGGCACTCGATATCGGTGCGCGTCACGCACTGGATCAACGTGATCTGCCTGAGCTTCCTGTTGCTCACCGGCCTGCAGATATTCAATGCGCACCCGAATCTCTATTGGGGCTCCTATGGAGCCGATACGGACACGCCCTTCATTTCGATCGGCTCGGCGGTCGAGGGCAGCGTCTATCGCGGCTTTGCCCGGGTCGGCGGGATCGAGGTGCCGACCACCGGCGTTCTCGGCATTTCCAGTTACAACGGCCAGCCGCAGCAGCGCGCCTTCCCCTCCTGGCTGACTTTCCCCGGCTATCGCGATCTCGGCGCCGGTCGCAACTGGCACTTTTTCTTCGCCTGGGCATTCGTCATCAACGGCGCGCTCTATTGGCTCTGGGGGTTTCTCTCCGGCCATTTCCGGCGCGACCTCGCGCCGACCACCGAGGAGCTGAAGCCGGCCCATATCGCCAGGGAAATCGCCAGCCACGCGAAGTTGCGATTTCCCAAGGGCGAGGAGGCCCGCCACTACAATTCCCTGCAGAAGCTTGCCTATCTCGGCGTGATCTTCCTCCTGCTGCCTTTGATGATCCTTACCGGACTCTCCATGTCGCCGGCCATCGACGCCATTGCGCCGTGGCTGGTCGATCTCTTCGGCGGACGCCAGTCGGCGCGGACGATCCACTTCATCGTCGCATCGCTCACCACCGGCTTCGTGGTCGTCCATCTCGTCATGGTTCTGGTCTCCGGTGTCTGGAACAACCTCCGCTCGATGGTCACCGGCCGTTATGCGATCAAGCTCGAAGGACCGGCGCTATGAGCACCCTCCTGACCCGTCGCAAATTCCTTGCCGGCTCCTCCGTCGGCATGGCCGCCTTCGCCCTGACGGGATGCGACTTGCCCGGCGGCAGCGAAAGCTACCGGCGCATCATCAAGATGGCCGAGTCGCTGACCCAGGGCACCCAGCGCCTGTTCCTGTCGGACAAGGCGCTGGCGCGGGAATTCACCGAGGCCGATATGTCGCCGGTCTTCAAGGCGAACGGCACCAAGCATCCCGACGGCGAAGCCTATGCCCGCCTCCTCGAAACGAATTTCAGCGATTGGCGGCTCGTCGTCGACGGCATGGTCAACAAGCCGCTCAGCCTGTCGCTTGCCGAGCTCAAGCAGTTGCCGTCGCGCACCCAGATTACCCGGCACGATTGCGTCGAGGGCTGGAGCGCGATCGGCAAATGGACCGGTGTTCCGCTCGGTCTGCTGCTGCAGACGGCGGGGCTGGCGCCCGACGCCCGCTACGCCGTCCTGCATTGCGCCGACAAATATGAGAAGACGCTAGATGACAGCGGCCGCTACTACGAGAGCATCGATCTGGTCGACGCCTTCCATCCCCAGACGATCCTCGCCTATGGCATGAATGGCGGTACGCTGCCGGTCGAGCACGGCGCGCCCCTGCGCCTCCGCGTCGAGCGCCACCTTGGCTACAAGCATGCCAAATATCTGATGCGTATCGAGATCGTCGACAGCTTCGCCCATCTCGGCCGCGGCCATGGCGGTTTCTGGGAAGACCGCGGCTACGAGTGGTACGCCGGCATCTGAGGGTACGCCGGCTGGGCCGATACCGACCGCGGGGCCGCATCGCAGCCGTGCCCGTCCTGCATATCGCAATCTGCGTCCGGCCGGCCTATATCGGTCGCCGACACCTCAGAGCGCCGGTGTGCGACGGGCGCGGACAGAAAGCGGGGCGACCATGCAGCTCACCGGCATCCACCACCTGACGGCGATTTCGGCCAACGCCAAGGGCAATGTCGAATTCTACACCAATGTCCTCGGCCTCCGGCTGGTCAAGAAGACCGTCAACCAGGACGACGTCTCCGCCTATCACCTCTTCTATGCCGATGGGCTCGCCTCGCCCGGCTCCGACCTGACCTTCTTCGATTTTAATGCGGCGCCCGAGCGGCGCGGCACCAATTCGATCATCCGCACGGCGCTCCGCGTTTCCGGCGCCGGCACCTTCGACTATTGGGCGAAGCGGTTCTCCGGACACGGTATCAAGCATTCCGGCGCCAAGGTCCGCGACGGGCGGCTCTCGATCCATTTCGAGGATCCGGAAGGCCAGCGCCTCGCCTTGGTCGATGACGGCGGTATCGGCGATTCCCATCCCTGGGAGAAGAGCCCGGTGCCGGCCGAGCGCCAGATCCGCGGCCTCGGCCCGATCACGCTGAGTGTGCCCGAACTGCCGCGGATAGAAGCGCTCCTCACCATCGTCATGAGCATGCGCAAGACGCGCCAGTACAAGCTCGACGGCGGCGCCGGCGCGCCGGTCCAGGTCTATGAGATGGGCGAGGGCGGTCCGGCCGCCGAAATTCACGTTGCGCTTGAGCCCGGCCTGCCGCGCGCCCGCCAGGGCGCCGGCGCCGTGCATCACGTCGCCTTCCGCACCCCGGACGAGACCCAGTACAAGGCCTGGGCGGAGAAGCTGAAGGCCTATCGCGTGCCGAACAGCGGCCCCGTCAACCGCTTCTATTTCCAGAGCCTCTACTTCCGCGAGCCGAACGGCATCCTCTTCGAGATCGCCACCGACGGCCCCGGCTTCGCCACCGACGAGCCGCTCGAGCATCTCGGCGAGACTCTGGCCCTGCCGCCCTTCCTCGAACCCCGCCGCGCCCAGATCGAGGCCGGCCTGAAGCCGCTGTAGGCAGGAGCGAAAAGGCTCCGCGCCCAGCCCACACTCCGTCATGGCCGGGCTTGACCCGGCCATCTATTCCGAGACCTCGAAACACAGGAAAAGTCCGTCACCAATTCAGGCGGCACTAGCCCGCCGCGCCTGCCATCGCCTCGAGCATCCGCCGGATATGGACGATCTCGTCCTCGACGATCGTGTGGCCCATGCCGGGATAGATCTTCTCGGTGACGTCGCCGCCGAGCCCTCGCGCGATCTCGGCCGACTGCCGCACGCGCTCGACCGGGATATGCGGGTCGACGTCGCTGCAGCCGATGAAGATGGGCGTGCCGTCGAGCGAGCCGGGATAATCGGCGCGCGCGATGGTCTCGCCGATCAGTCCGCCGGACAGCGCAAAGGCGCCGCCGTAACGGCGCGGGTTTCGGGCGACGAATTCCATCGTCAGGCAGGCGCCCTGCGAGAAGCCGAGGATGGCGATCTTCTCCGGCGGCAGCTTCGCCTCGCCGAGCTTCTCGACCAGCATCGCGATCACGCTGAGCGCCGATGTCCGGCCGGGCTCGTTCCGCGCCACGGGCGCCAGGAAGGAATAGGGATACCAGGTGTGGCCAAAGGCCTCCGGCGCGACATAGACGATGTCCGTCCGGCCGATGACGTCCGACAGGCCGATGATATCGGCGGCATCCGCGCCGCGGCCATGCAGCATGATCATCGCCGCCTTGGCCTCGCCGAGATCGGCGCCGGCACGGAGCACGGGCTGGCCTTTATGCGGATCGGATGGATCGCTCATTCCGGCTTCATAGGCCGGGCGGCGGGGCCGGTCAACGCAGGGTGGGCAGCATCGAGGCGCGCAGCGCCGGCCGGAAATCCTTGAGTTCGGGCGGCTGGTAGCCGGGCAGCGTCCGTGGTGCGCCGGGATTGGCCTCGGCGAAAAGATACGGTTCGCCGACCGGGCGCACCGAGGAATCGACGCCGGCGATCAGCAGCGCCGGCATCGCGACGTGCGGTACGAAGCCGCCGGCGCGATTGGCGACCGTCTCGGGATCTTCCGCCGGATCCTGGCGGGCGATCGGCAGCGGAATGTTCTCGGTCGGCACGCGATCGGCGATCGCCTTCTCGAAGGGGGAAGCCGGCGACGGCGGTGGCGGTGCCACCGGTAGCGAGGCAAGCACTCGCTCGCCGAGGATCGCCAGGCCTTGCTGCAGCCGCGCCGCGCATTGCGGATAGAAGGCCTGCCGGTAGGCGAAGGCATAGGGCTGGTCGGCATAACGCTCATTGGTCATCGACACCGCCTGGCTCGCATCGCCGCCGGGGTTCGGATGATAAAAGAGCATCGACTCGCCGGGCCCGTACTGGGCTGCGCAGCGTTCCGCGTCGTCGTTGAAGCGCTGACGGCTCGAGGCGAAGCTCAGCGGATAGTAATAGCCGTCGCAGATGCGCACGCAGATCGTGCGGTAGCGGCCGCCGGAACTCGGCTGCGTGTTGCAGCCGGAGCGGGCCATTGCCCGCAGGATGCGGTTCCTGTCCTGGTCCCGCGAGGAGCGGCTGGAGAACAGGCCGCCGCGCGGCCGGCTGGAGGAAGCAAGCTGGCGCGTCAGCCGGTTGATGCGTGAATTGATCTGGCCGCAGGCCTTGCCCTTCTTGCGGAAGAGCCCGCCGCCGCAATTGTTGCGCCGCGCCTGCTCGCGCGCCTGGGCGAGGTCGGCGCGCAACGCGCGGTCATTGCCGCCCCCGCTTCCGCCGCCGCCAAGCGCCGCCAGCTGCATCTGGAGCGACCCGCAATAGCCCGATTGCGCCGCGGCCGGCCCGGCGATGCCGATGATCGAAACGGCGAAGAAGCTTGCGATACGCATGGCCACGATCCTGGTCGGCGCGCACCTTACATTCTCTACCCGAAAATGGGAGCCCGTCCGATCAGATTCTTGTGCGGCGCCAGCCGGCAATTCTCGATACTATCGAACCTGCGGCAGAGACCGCCCGGCCCCTGCCGCTGACCAAACAAAACGAAGCACAGGGAGGCAGCCATGACGGCTTACAATGTCGTTCGCATGCGCGTGAAGCCCGGCCGCGAGAAGGAGTTCCTCGACCGCCACCGGACCCTCGACCACAAGAGCATCGAGGGCGTCCGCAAGCTTTCCATCATCAAGACAGGCGAACGCAATTATTGCGTTATCGGCGAGTGGGAGAGCATGGACGCGATCGTCGGGGCCCGGCCGAAGATGATAGGCATGCTCGACGGTTTCCGCGATCTCCTCGAAGACCTCGGCGGCACGCTCGGCGTCACCGATCCCGTCTCGGGCGAGGCCGTCGTCGAACTGCGCTAAGGCTTGGTGCTGAGGCCGGCCAGCATCGCGTGCTGCAGGAGCATGATCGTCTTGCCGTCGAGGATCTCCCCGGCGGCGATCATCGCATAGGCTTTTTCGAGCGGCATCTCGATGATCTCGATGTCTTCACCCTCATGCGCTGACCCGCCACCCTCCGAGATACGGTCGGCCGGTGAATAGAGTGCCGTGAACAGCGTCAGGCGCTCGGTGACGCTGCCGGGGCTCATGAAGCCTTCAAGCACCGCCTTCACGTCGCGCAGGCGATAGCCGAGTTCTTCCTCCGCTTCCTTGCGGATCGCGGTGTCTGGGTCGAGATCGTCGAGGAGCCCGGCGCAGGCCTCGATCAGGTAGCCGTCATGCCCGCTGAGATAGGCCGGCACGCGGAACTGGCGGACGAGAAGCACCGTGCCGCGTTCCGGATCATAGGGCAGGATCGCCGCACCGTTGCCCCGGTCATAGACCTCGCGCATCTGCGTCTCGGTGACGCCGTCGCGGCGCGTGATGTCGAAGGTGAGCTTCCGGAGCGTGCCCCAATTATCGGAGAGGAGCTCGTCCGAGCGAATGCGGATTGTCGACAAGATGCAAAGTTCCAGCGGTTGCTGCGATCGGCAATGATCAGTCCGAAAAATCGGCGTCCGTCAACACGATCGGCCGGCCATGCGGCGTCCTGTCGGCGGCGCGGTCCCAGGCATCGCGCGTCCGGTGCAGCGTCTCGGTGCTGGTGACGCCCTTCTCGGCGACCATGCGTTCGAGCGTCGCCAGCCAGTGCCGGTAATAGGTGTCGCCGCGGTCGGGATCGCCGGCGGCCTGAGCCCGTTTGATCTCCGTGCCGAGCATCGCCGCCCATTCCGGCCAGGTGAAGAGGCCGCTTTTGTGCAGCGTTAGCGCCATCGCGAAGGCCTGCGCCTGCCAGGGTGCGGCGAAGACCGGGCCGTCGACGTCCTTCGGCAGGTCCGGCAATTCTTGCGCGGCGGCAAGCGCCGCCTCGGCCTTGGGGGCGCTCATGCTTTTTCGAGATAGGGTTCGAAGGCTTCGATCGAGACCTTCAGCGTCGGATCGGCATCCGCCCCCCACAGCTCCGTTGCATCGAAGACGACCGTGTAGAGCCACTCCGCCGCGTCACCTTGGCCGAGCGCCGACCGGTCCGGAAAGACGTGGTAGCCCTGAACGCGCTCGACGATGCCCGGATGGTTGCGCGCATAACGCGGCAGCCGCGTATGGGTTTCCGGGTTGATGTTCTTGGTGCGCACACGGTCGCCCGCGCGAAACCGAGGCTCCTTCGCCGCCTGCCGGGCGAAGCTGCCACGCGTCATCACCGGATCGAGCTTGTCGGCGCGCAGGGGTGGGCGGGGCAGGAGCTTGGCAGGCGTTCGGGCGTGACCTGACGCAAGTTCGTCGGCCGCGACCAGGCCGGCGCCGACGACCTGGTTCTCCATCGCCCGTTCCCAGCGCTGGTAGTAGGACGCGGTGATCGCGAAAGCCGCCGGCAGCCGTTCGCGGGCGTCGCGCGCCATGTCGATGTTCCAGGCGCCGGCCGCACCCATGGCGCGGTTGATCGCCATGACGCGGCCTTCCCATGCCGCGTGAAAGGCCGGCTCGTCGGGCTCCGGCTCGACCGGGCCGAAGCCGTCCATGCCGCCGAGATCGTGGATGCCGTTCATTTTGCGGAGGGCGAAGCGGGCAGGCCGGTGCCGATCATCGAATCCCGAGTGACGAGTTCGGCAAGCTCTGCCTCGCTCCAGCCATCGGTACCTTCGGGCCGCATCGGCAGGACGAGGAAGCGCGTCTCGGCGGTCGAATCCCAGACGCGGATCTCGGTCGTCTCGGGAAGCCGCAGGCCGAAATCGGCGAGCACGCCGCGCGGGTCTTTCACGACACGCGACCGGTAGGGCGCCGCCTTGTACCAGACCGGCGGCAGCCCGAGCATTTCCCACGGATAGCAGGAGCAGAGCGTGCAGACGATGACGTTATGGCGCTCCAGCGTGTTGGCGACCGCGACGAGATGGTCGCCAACCGCGGAGACATGGCCGAGCGTGCCGATCGCCTTGGTCGCGTCGTCGAGGAGCGCCTGCCTGAAGGCCGGATCGACCCAGGCCCGCGCCACGACGGCGGCGCCGTTCCGCGGGCCGATCCTGGTCTGGTAGGCCTCGACGATCGCATCGAGCGCCGCCGGGTCGACATAGCCCTTTTCGGTGAGCACGGTCTCGAGCGCCCGGACCCGGAGTTCGGTCTCCGAAAGCTCCGACCCATGCTCGTGGTGATGATCGTGATCATGTCCGGCCATGGGGGCAGTCTAGCAAAAAAGACTGTGGCTGCCAGCGCTCAGCGTATCAGGGTGTCGTAGTCGGCGTGGGAGCCGATCCAAAACCAGACGAGATCACCATCAGTCTCGACGGCAAGAGCGCGATAGCGAATACCGACACGCACAGAACGATATCGGCCAACCTGCTTGAAGTGCAGGGATGGATGTCTTGGATCGGCCTTGAGGAGTTCGAAGTTTCGGTCTGCCAGATTGCGTATTGGCAAAGGCAACCGGTCATAAGCCTCCCAGAATTGGGGGCTGGCGAAATGCTTCAAAGCGGACGAGTGCGGCGGGCGCGATGGTCGACCAAAGCCTGCTCGGCCAAAGCGTCGAGTTTTCCGGCTTCGGCGGCAGTCTCAATGTCGCGATCAAATCGAACTGCGTCGAACGTATCGAACCACGCCCTGAAGGCGGCCAGATCGCCCGGAGGCAGCTTGGAAACCGCGCGTGTAATTTCGTCGATATCAGCCATGGCGACAAAATATCATTGTTGGCCGTCAAAGGAAACGGACGCGAACCTTACCTCTGCAGCCAGTCGCCGAACTGCTTCTTCACCTTGGGCACCAGCTTCTTCACGCCCTGGCCGAGGGGCGCCAGTTGGTCGGTGAAGGCGAGGCCGCCGCCGGTGATAGAGATCGTCGTATTGCCCATGCCTTCGCTGGCGACGAGTTGGTAGAGCGTTGCAGCATTGCCCGGGGCCAGCCGCACGCAGCCATGCGAGGCGGCGGTGCCGAGGCGCCGCGTGGCATAGCTGCCGTGAATGGCGTGGCCGCGCCCGGTGAAGAAGATCGAATTCGGCATCGGGGCGTCGTCCCATTCCTTGGAGAAATGGTCCGGCTCCATGCGGAACGGCTTGTAGGTGCCGCTCGGCGTCGAATAGCCGAGCTTGCCGGTCGAGACTTTCCAGTTGTAGCGCTGCTTGCCGTCGATGATGACGACCATGCGCTGCGTCGTCTTGTTGATCTTGACCTGGATGCCGGCATACGCGCTCGTCCCGAATGTGCTGCCAAGCGCGCACAGGAACGCCGCCAGCGCGAAGAGGTGCCGTCGCTGGTCGTGTTGGAATTCGCGTGACGTGGCTCCGGCGTGTTGAAGGTATCGGTTCAGGCGGCCAGGTCAACCGGCTGATCGACGGGCTTGGTTGCGAGGGTCTGCCAACCGTCGATTTTGCGCATGACGATCTGTCCG
>CAMCWB010000002.1 GCA_945882315.1 Bauldia litoralis
GCCTTGCCTTCGATGATGCCCATGACGTCGGATTCCTTCATGATCAGGAGCTCCTCGCCATCGATCTTCACTTCGGTACCGGACCACTTGCCGAACAGGATGCGGTCGCCGACCTTGAGGTCGATCGGGATCAGCTTGCCGCTTTCGTCGCGGCCGCCGGGACCGACTGCGATCACTTCGCCTTCCTGCGGCTTCTCTTTCGCCGTGTCCGGAATGATGATGCCACCGGCCGTCCGGACTTCGGACTCGACCCGGCGAACAACCACGCGGTCGTGCAGAGGGCGGAATTTCATGGTGCTTCCTCTCGTACAAAGGCTCCCGACAAGGGGAACCAAGGGAATTGGGGCAATCCTGGCACTCGTCAGGGATGAGTGCTAACAGGCCGCCGGGATTTAGGAAAAGGGCCCATGCTTGTCAAGCTGGCCGCAAGGCGGCCGGGCGAAAAATTCCTGCCTGACGGCGGATTATTGCGTGGCGATGGCGAAGGGTAGGGAGGCCGTCGCGGTCTTGCCGCTGGCCGCGTCCGTCACGGTCAGCAGCAACTCATAGTCGCCCGCCTTCAATTCCGGCAGGTCGATGCCGACGCGGCCGCTAAAGGTCCGGTTCCTGATCGGGCCTTTCCATGCGAGCTCGGCGAAATCCGTGGCTTTCGCGAGGATGAGCCGACCCGGCGTGCGGATCTCGATGCCGGTCTTGAGGCCGATGGCGAAGGCGCCGTCCGCCCCGGTGAAACCGTAGCCGACCGGTTCGACGAAGACCTTGGCCGCTTCGCCCGGCCGGAAGGGGCCGTCCGGGCGCTTGCCGTCATCGGCAATGAAATAGGCTTGCGCGAGGGTCAGCGGCGCGGCGGCCCAGAAGGCGTCGACGGCTGCGTCGAGGGCGGCGAAGGCTTCGCTCGTCTGGCCGCCGCCAAGCAGGGTTTCGGCCTCGGCGGCCTTGTCGGCGACCTCGCCGGCGGTGGCAATCGCCGTCATCGAAACGACAGACGCCGCCACTAGCATAGCGGATGCGATCATAAAGGTGAGCGGCCGAGCAGCGCTCGCGGTCATGACATTCCCCCTTCTTGCCTGACCGCACCCCTCGGCGGACAGGCAGCCCGTCTCCATGATCCGACGCCGCGTATTCTAGCGCAAGCGGCTCGATGGCGGCAGATCGAAGCGGCAAAGCCGTGTCATTCAAGCGCCTTCGGTCCAGCCCTTCACCTTCCGGTAAATCGTCGCCGGGCTGATCTCCAGCGCCGCCGCGGCACGCGGGACATTACCGCCGAAAGCCGCGAGTGCCGTCTCGATGATCCGGCGCTCCTGCTCGCGGAAGCTCGCAAGGCGGGCGGTCCCGGCCGGCATGCCGGCATCTACGACGGAAGGGGACCCGCCGCGCAGCGTGTCCGGCAGCATGGCGGCGCCGACCAGCGTAACGTCATGCAGCACGACCGTGCGGCGGACCGCGTTCTGCAACTGGCGGATATTGCCCGGCCAGGCATAGGCGAGGATGCGCTCTTCGGCGGCCGCATCGAAGCCCTTGAAGGCCCGGCCCTCTTCGGCGGCGTAGCGGGCGAGGAAGGCATGGGCGAGCGGCATGATGTCGTCGCGCCGGTCGCGGAGCGGCGGCAGGTGGATCGGCAGGACATGCAGCCGGTAGAAGAGGTCCGAGCGAAAGCGACCGCTTTCGACCTCGGCGAAGGGGGCGCGGTTGGTGGCGCAGACGAAGCGCACGTCGACCGTCTTCAGCTCGCTGCCGCCGACGCGCCGCAGCGTTCCGGTCTGGATGAAGCGTAAGAGCTTCGCCTGCAGCGACGGGTCCATCTCGCCGATCTCGTCGAGGAAGAGCGTGCCGCCGTCGGCGAGTTCGGCGGCGCCGGTACGGTTGTCGCTGGCGCCGGTGAAGGCGCCGCGCACATGGCCGAAAATCTCGCTCTCCATCAGGTCTTTCGGGATGGCGCTGCAATTGATGGCGACGAAAGGCCGTCCGTCGGGGCCGGCGGCTTCGTGGATCGCCTCGGCAACGACTTCCTTGCCGGTGCCGCTCTCGCCCGTCACAAAGACCGGCGCCTTGGACGGCGCCATGCGGCGGATCTGGTCATAGACGGCGTGCATCGCCGGCGAGCCGCCGATGAAGCCGGCGAAATCGCCGCCGGTATCGGGGTGGGCCGTTGCCTTCGGCCTCTCGACCGCAACGGGCAGGGGCGTCGCGAGTTTTTCCCGCCAGGAGGCGACAGCGGCGTCGAGCCGTTCGATCAGCGCCGAGACGCCGATCGGCTTCGGCAGGAAATCGACGGCGCCGGCTTTGACCGCGGCAATCGCCGTGTTGACCGAGCCGCGTGCACTGGTCGCGATTAGCGAGTCAGCCGGGCCGGCAACGCCGCGCAAATGGTCGGCGCCGCCCAGCGTCTCGATGTCGGCAATGAAGATGGCACTCGCCCCGCCACGGCTTAGGCCGCGGGCCTCCGCCATATCGGCGCAGAGATGCGACCTGAAGCGGCCCACCGCGCGATTGGCGATGGCGCCGGCAAGGGCGCGGCGCTGGGCGGGGTCGGCATCGACGATGACGACATCGACCGGTTCCGCCTGAGATCGGCTGAGCGCCATGGCCGGATTGTCGCCTCTCGTCGGCTGTTTCGTTCGCTGATGGAACTTATCGCCATCAGGGTAAAGAAACGGTTTTGATGGTGAACGAGCGCCGTGCCGGAATGACACGCTTGACCGGAAGGCGGCGAGGCAATAGGCGGGCCAGCATGAGCAATTCATCAAGGCCGGTCGCGATCTCCGGCTTTTCAGAAATCGCCGCCCGATACCGCTTCGTCCTCTGCGACATCTGGGGCGTGCTGCATAACGGGGTGAAAGGCTATCCCGCTGCCGCCGCCGCGCTGATGCGCTACCGTGAGGGCGGAGGCCGGGTCGTGCTCATCACCAATGCGCCGCGCCCGCGGCGGCAGATCGCCGAGATGCTCGACCGGTTCAAGGTCGACGCATCGGCCTATGACGACCTCGTCACCTCGGGAGAAGTGGCGCGCGTCTTTCTCCAGAAGCGGCCCGAAGCGAAGATCTTCCATCTCGGTCCCGATCGCGACCGGCCGATCTATGACGGCCTGCCCAACCGGATCGTCGACGAGGCGGACGCCGATTTCATCGCCTGCACTGGCCTCTTCGACGATACGATCGAGACCCCGGACGACTATGCCGACCAGCTTGCGCGCCTCGCCAAGCGCGGCCTGCCGATGCTCTGCATGAATCCGGACAAGGTCGTCGAGAGGGGCGGCCAGCTCATCTGGTGCGCCGGCGCGCTTGCCGACGTCTATGAGGCGCTGGGCGGTTCGACGGTCACGATCGGCAAGCCGTTCGCGCCGATCTACGAGATGGCTCTGGAGCGCTTCGCGACGATTGCCGGCGCCCCGGTCGACAAGAGCCTGGTGCTCGCCATCGGCGACAGCGCGCCGACCGACCTCCGCGGTGCGAGGGACCAGGGCATCGATGCGCTGTTCGTCACCGGCGGTATCCATATCGGCGAGTTCGGCGAGCATGGCGGCACGGATGCCGGCGCGGTCGGCGACTTCCTCGCCGCCTCCGGTCTCGGCGCCCGGGCCTTCATCGACTACCTGAAATGGTGAAAGACACGCCCCTTGACCCCGGAGCGGCGGGCCTTCAGGGTTCCCGGGCTGCGAACGCCGACGGAAATCCCATGCAAGCCGACGCCGGCGCACCGATAGAGCCCCTCGCGCCCCATCCCATCGACCATGTGCCGCCGGCGCTGCGCGGCGCAGTCTATGCGATCGGCAATTTCGACGGCGTGCATCGCGGCCATGCGGTGCTCTTCGATGCGACCAGGGCAGAGGCGCACAAGCTCGGCGTGCCTGCCGTCGTCCTGACCTTCGAGCCGCATCCGCGTTCGGTCTTCCGACCCGATGCGCCGGTTTTCCGGCTGACCCCGCCGGAATCGAAAGCCCGGCTTTTCGCGGCTATGGGGCTCGATGGCCTGCTCGTCATTCCCTTCGACCGGCAGTTTGCCAGCCACAGCGCCGAGAACTTCATCGAGGCGGAGCTGATCGGCAAGCTCGCCGCCAAGGCCGCCATCGTCGGCTATGATTTCCACTTCGGCCGGGCGCGCGCCGGTTCGCCGGAATTCCTGGCCGAGGCAGGCGGACGTCTGGGCTTCGGCGTCACCGTGGTCGGTCCGGTTTCGGACGAGACCGCGATCATATCGTCCTCGCGGATTCGCTCGCATCTCGAAGCCGGCGAGGTGGCGGCCGCCAACCATCTGCTCGGCTATCGCTGGTTCGTGACGGAGCACGTGATCCCCGGCGAAAGGCGCGGGCGCGAACTCGGCGTGCCGACCGCCAATCTCAGGCTTGGCGCCGATTGCCGCCTCCGGCATGGCATCTATGCGGTGCGTTTCACCCGCGAGGACGGCACCGTCCATGACGGCGTCGCGAGCTTCGGCAGCCGCCCGACCTTCGACGACGGCGCGCCGCTTCTCGAAGTCCATCTTCTCGATTTCTCCGGCGATCTCTATGGCGAGAATGTCCAGGTCGTCTTCTTCGACTGGATCAGGCCGGAGTTGCGCTTCGAGACCGTCGAGGCGCTGATTGCCGAGATGAAGGAAGACGTCATCAACGCCCGCAAGCGCCTCGAAGCGGCGGCTCCCGGCTCGGCTCTCGACCAAGCCCTTGAACGCACAGCGATAGCCGGACGGGTTGTCGCAGGCGGCCGCTTCGGCTAAAAGCCTGCGACGGTCGGATTTTCGCCCGGATTCTAAGCGAATCTGATGATTGATAGCGAAGCATGACAGTCGGGCCCGAAAGCCCGCCCGCATACCGATCGGGGAAAGTTTCTTAAATGGGCAAGGTTCTCTTGGTTAAAGCGCTCGTTCCCGCCTCGATCGCCATGGCTGGCCTGCTTGTCGCCGGGTGCAGCCCGATGACCACCTACGGCACCGGCAAGACGCCCGCGGCCCAGACCTTCGAGGACATCGGCGGCATCGTCTCCCTCGGCGGCAAGCGCCACGATGCGGTCGCCATCGACTACAAGGAGCGTCCCCCGGTCGTTGAGCCGCCATCGACGGCTGCGTTGCCGCCGCCCGAAACCCGTGACCAGACGGCGATGACGGGCGATTGGGTGAACGATCCGGACGAGGCCGATAAGCGCGCCAAAAAGCTTGTCCAGGAAGCGGTAGCGTTCGGCGAAGACTTGAAATTCTCGGTGCCCGGCGGCGCCACCGCCAGCGGAACAAGCCGTCTCCGTGGGGACCGGTCGCATTCGAAAGACCTTCGCGAGGAGAAGCGTGAGGCTTCCGCTAGTCCGGAAGACCAGAAGCAGGTCATGGCGGCGATGAAGGCGGCGAAGAACGGCTCGGTCGACGCGCAGGGAAATCCGGTCCGGAAATATCTCACCGAACCGCCGGTGGACTACCGTGCGCCGGATCCCGAAGCGCCGCTGGCTATCCCCGAAGAAAAGAAGAAGGGCTTCAAGTGGTGGCCGTTCTAGGCAGCTTGCTCAGCGCTTCGACCTGAAGAAATCTACCAGCAGTCCGGCAGCCTCACTTTCCGCGAGGCCGCCATAGACCTCCGGCGCGTGATGGCATGTCGGCTGCGCGAACAGCCGGATGCCGCTCTCGACCGCGCCGCCCTTCGGATCGGCCGCCCCGAAATAGAGCCGCCGGACGCGCGCGAAGGAGATTGCCGCCGCGCACATCGGGCAGGGCTCGAGTGTGACGAAGAGGTCGGCGCCGACCAGGCGTTCGCTGCCGCCCGCCGCGGCGGCTTTGCGGATCACCAGCATCTCGGCATGGGCCGTTGGATCGGACAATTCCCGCGTCCGGTTGCCGTCACGCGCCAGCACGACGCCGTCGCAAAGGATTGCCGCCCCGATCGGCACCTCGCCGCGCTCGCCGGCGAGCCGTGCTTCGGCAAGCGCTATCGTCATCGGATCGATCACTTTGTCGGCGGGCATCTTTGCGACCTCGCGCCTCCTGTGGCGCTCTGCTATGCAACCCGGCAATGAAAAGCAAATCCAAGGAAGAACCGGCCTTCAGCGGCGAGCGGATTGCCAAGGTCCTCGCCCGGGCCGGCCTCTGTTCGCGCCGGGACGCCGAGCAATGGATCGCCGCAGGCCGCGTCGCCGTCAATGGCAAGGTGCTGGCGAGTCCGGCCTTCAATGTCGGTCCGCAGGACCGCATCACGGTCGATGATGAGCCGCTCCCCGACCGTGAGCGGACGCGGCTCTGGCTCTACAACAAGCCGCGCGGCCTGGTGACGACGGCCCGCGATCCCGCCGGAAGACGGACCGTTTTCGCAGCATTGCCGCCGGAATTGCCGCGCGTCGTGGCGGTCGGCCGGCTCGATATCAACACCGAGGGCCTGCTCCTCCTCACCAATGACGGCGGCCTGGCCCGCGTCCTCGAACTGCCTGCGACCGGCTGGCTCCGCCGCTACCGCGTCCGTGCCCACGGCACGACCACGCAGGCCGATCTCGACGGCTTGGCCAAGGGCGTCGAGATCGAGGGCGTCCTCTATGGCGAGATCGAAGCGACGCTCGACCGAGTCCAAGCCAGCAATCTGTGGATCACGATCGGGCTCCGCGAGGGCAAGAATCGCGAGATCAAGAAGATCCTGGCGCATCTCGGCCTGTCGACGACGCGGCTGATTCGCATCTCCTTCGGCCCGTTCCAACTCGGCGACCTGCCGGACGGCGAGGCACGCGAGGTGAGGGGCAAGGTGCTCCGCGACCAACTCGGCAGCAAGCTTGCCGCGGCCGCCGGCGCCGATTTCGAGGCGGCGGTTCGCGTTCCGGTGCCACCGAAGGAAGAAAAGCCGAAAGCGCGGCCATTGCGGCCGGGCGCCAAGCGCCGTGTTCAGGGGCAGGAGCACAATGCGCGTCGTTGGCGGTGAGTTTCGCGGCCGTAGCCTTGCGACGCCGAAATCGCAGGACATAAGGCCGACCTCCGATCGCCTCCGCCAGACGTTGTTCGACATCCTCGCCCATGCCCATGACGACAAGCTCAAGGGCGGGCGGGTTCTCGATCTTTTCGCCGGCACCGGAGCGCTCGGTATCGAGGCCCTGTCGCGCGGCGCCGCCTACGCGCTCTTTGTCGAGGACGGGGTCGAGGCACGCGGCCTCATCCGCCAGAATATCGAGACCCTCGGCCTGACCGGCCGCAGCCGCGTCTTCCGGCGCGACGCAACGGCCCTCGGACCTGCCGGCACCGTTCCGCCCGCCGACCTCGTCTTCGCCGATCCGCCTTATGAAAAAGGCCTCGGCGAACTGGCGCTCGCCGGGGCGAGGGACGGCGGCTGGCTCAATCCGGGCGCCCTCTGCATCCTCGAGGAATCTGCCAAGGCGCCGCTCGATACCCTTGATGGATTTGAGCAAATCGATCGCCGCGATGTCGGCGATTCGCGTCTGGTCTTCTACCGACTTGCCTCTGGATAGCCTTGTTGCTCCCGCTATATGAGGGCTGGCGACCCCTCCGAGATCAGGATTTCTCGATTGAAACTCCTCCGTTTGTGCAGCCTCAGCGGCTTCGCGGCTGTCGTTTTCTCAGTGGCTGCGGCGGCTGCGCCGGCGCCGAAAGTCGCGCCCAACGCCACCACCTTCGCCCTCGCTAACGGGCTCGAAGTCGTGGTCATTCCGGATCATCGCGCGCCGGTCGCCACCCACATGGTCTGGTACAAGGTCGGCAGCGCCGACGATCCGGCCGGCAAGTCGGGTATCGCGCATTTCCTCGAGCATCTGATGTTCAAGCAGACCACCAAGCACCCGCCGGGCGAATTCCGCTCGAAGGTGGCCGAGGTCGGCGGCAACGAGAACGCCTTCACCACCTATGACGTCACCGCCTATCACCAGACGGTCGCCAAGGAGCATCTCGGCCTGATGATGGAGTTCGAGGCCGACCGCATGGCCAATCTCGTAATCGACGAGGCGGCGATCGCCACCGAACGCGAGGTGATCATCGAGGAGCGCCGGTCGCGCATCGACAACGAGCCGGGCTCGCAGCTCGGCGAAGCGCTGAACGCCGCCTTCTACCAGAACAGCCACAACGGCATTCCGATCATCGGCTGGGCGCCGGAGATGGCGACGCTTGGCCGGACCGACGCGCTGGCACTCTATGACCGCTATTACACGCCCAACAATGCGGTACTGGTCGTCGCCGGCGACGTGACCGAGGACGAGGTCCGCAAGCTCGCCGAGGCCACCTATGGCAAGCTGCCGCGCCGTGCCGAGCCACCGCCGCGCGTCCGGCCGCGCGAGCCGGAGCCGCTCGCCGCCCGTACCGTCACATTGGCCGATCCGCGCGTCACGCTGCCGTCCGTGCGCCGCTCCTATCTGGCGCCGTCCTACCGCACCGCCACGCCGGGCGAGGCGGAGGCTCTCGACATACTCGCCGATATCCTCGGCGGCGGCACCACGAGCCGCGTCTACCGCACGCTGGTCGTCGAAAAGGCCATCGCGGCCTCGGCCGGCACCGGCTATGGCGGCGGCGGGCTCAGCGACGGCTCCTTCTCCTTCGGGGCCTCGCCGCGCGGCGAGGCGACGCTCGACGCGCTCCTCGTCGAATGGGACGCGGTCGTCGCCGACCTCCTGGCGAACGGCGTCACCGACGACGAACTCGGCGATTCGAAGCGCCGCACGGTCGCCAACGCGATCTATGCGCAGGACAGCGCCGCGTCGCTGGCGCGGGCTTTCGGCGATGCCGTCGCCACCGGCGGCACGCTCGCCGACATCCGCGACTGGCCCGAGCGCGTCGAAGCCGTCACCAAGGAGCAGGTCATGGCCGCGGCGCGGAAATACCTCAAGATCGAACGCTCGGTGACCGGCTATCTTACCGGCGTCAAAGGCGAGGGCCGCACATGAGCATCGTCATGTCTCTTGCGCGTCATGTCAGCAGGTTCGCCGCAGTCGCCTTCGTCCTGATCTCCGCGAACGCGGCCCAGGCGATCGAGATTCAGCGCGTCGTCAGCCCGCAGGGCATCGAAGCCTGGCTTGTCGAGGACGACACGGTCCCGCTGATCGCGCTGTCCTTCTCCTTCCTCGGCGGATCGACGCAGGATCCGGTCGGCAAGCCCGGCGTCGCCAACCTCCTGTCGGGCATGCTCGACGAGGGTGCCGGCGAGCTCGACAGCAAGACCTTCCAGGCCGAGCTCGACGAATATTCGGTCGAGCTTTCCTTCAGCGCCGGTCTCGACAGTTTCGTCGGCTCGCTGACCACCCTGACCGACAACCGCGCCCAGGCCGTTCGGCTCCTGCAGCTTGCCCTGACCAAGCCGCGCTTCGACGAGGAACCGATCGAGCGCATGCGCGCCCAGTTCATCGCCGGCATCAAGCAGAACGAGCAGGATCCCGATACGCTCGCCGGCGACGCCCTGACCGAGGCGCTTTTCGCAGGACATCTCTACAGCCGGCCGGTCGAAGGCACGCCGGAAACGCTTGCCGCGATCACCGCCGACGATCTGCGCAGCTTTCACGCCAACACCTTCGCCCGCGACCACCTCAAGATCGCGGTCGTCGGCGCCATCGATGCGAAGGCGCTGGGCGCGATGCTCGACGAGGCGTTTGGCGGCCTGCCGGCAAAGTCGAAGCTGGTCGATGTCCCGGAAGTGAAGCCCGTGCTGACCGGCTCGACGGACATCTCGATGAGCATCCCGCAGACCATCATCAATTTCGCCGGCAATGGCCTCAAGCGCGACGACCCGGATTTCGTGCCGGCCTCCGTCGCCTCGCTCATTCTCGGCGGCGGCGGAATGACCTCGCGGCTCTACGAGGAGATTCGCGAGAAGCGCGGCCTGGCCTATTCGGTCGGCATCGGCCTGCGTGCCTATGACCACTCCGGCCTCGTCGTCGGCGGTACGCGCACCCGCGCCGATCAGGCCGACGCCGTCACCGACCTGATCCGTTCCGAGGTCGCCCGCTTCGCCAAGGACGGCGCGACGGAGGACGAACTCGCCAAGGCGAAGAGCTATCTGCTGGGCAGCTACGCGCTGCGCTTCACGACCTCGAATGCGATCGCGGCGCAGCTCCTGTCGATCCAGATGGACAATCTCGGCATCGACTACATCAACCGCCGCAACGGCCTGATCGCGGCGGTGACGCTCGACGACGTCAAGCGCGTTGCCAAACGCCTGTTCGACGGTGAGCTTCTCTTCGTCCGCGTCGGCCAGCCCGGATCCTAGGGCTGGGCATTCGCTGGCCGGTGGCGGTGCGCCCCGGCCAGCGCCGACCACCATGACCCCAAGCCGGCGACGCGGCCGGATTGCGCGCCGAGCCGGTCGATGATGCGCCGGCAGACGATGAGTGCGGCGATGCCGAAGGGCACCGATCCGATGGCGAAGCCGGCAAGCACGCCTTCGGCGCCGCCGAGTTGCGCCCCGGCCCAGACGAAGGGGATCGTGCCGAGCGTCGCCTTGCCCCAGTTGAACAGCGTCGAGAGCACCGGATAGCCGAGATTGTTGAAGGCCGCATTAGCGACGAAGAGCCCGCCGGTGAAGATGTAGGAAATCGCCAGGAACTGGCAGAAGAAGAGGACCAGCGCGGCGTCCTCGCCGCTGGCTCCGAAGATGTCGACGATACCGTGCCGGCTCAGAAACAGGATGGCCGCGACGATCAGCGTATAGCCGGCGGTCAGGATCATGCTGTCGACGATCGTCTGCCGCACGCGGTCGAAAGCCTTGGCGCCGTAGTTCTGGCCGATGATCGGGCCGACCGCGCCGGACAGCGCGAACAGGACGCCGAAAGCGACCGGCACGACGCGGGCGACGATGGTCCAGCCGGCCACGGCATGGTCGCCGAAGCTCGCGATTTCCGCCGTCACGAAGCCGTTGCTGACCGGCGTCGCGATATTGGTCAGCACGGCCGGAAAGCCGATCCGCGCCAGCGGCATGAAATCGGCGGCAACCACCGAGAGCTTTGGCCAGGTGATGAGTTCGTGGACGCGGATCACCACGAACATCGCATAGGCGAAGGTCAGGAACCGCGAGATCACCATGACGATGGCGGCGCCGTTCACGCCGAGCCCCAGGCCGTAGATCAGCAACGGATCGAGCACCGCCGTCACCAGTCCGAGGATCAGCGTCGTGTACATCGAGCGCTTGGCGTCGCCGATCGAGCGGAGGAGGCCGATCAGGCACATGCTGAGGCCGAGCAGCGGCGTCGTCGGCAGCGCGATCAGCATGAAGCCGGCGGCGATGTCCTTGGTCCTGCCGGTGGCGCCGAGAAGGGCAAGCGAACCGTCGATGAAGGGCAGGCTGACCAGGGTCAGGACGACCGTTATCGCGGCGACCAGCGTCAGGGCCGAGGTCGCGACGCGCCGGGCTCCCGCCTTGTCGCCGGCACCGAGCGCCCGCGAGGTGAGGGCGACCGCGGCGATCATCAGCCCGACGCAGAAGGACATGTGGAAATAGAGGACGACGCCGGCATAGCCGACGGCGGCGGTCAGCACCGGGTCGCCGAGCAGCGAGATGTAGAAGAGATTGGCGAAGTCGACGAGGAAGATGGCGACGAGGCCGATCGAGCCGGTGCTCGCCATGACCAGCACATGGCGCATGGTCGAGCCGGTCGTGAAACGCGCGTCAGAGACTTTTCCGGCGGCCGGCAATGCGGGCATCGTTACTGGTCCAGTCGATGGGGGCGGCCGGCGGGTCCGCTGGAGGCTGCGCCTGATATGGCGCGGAACAGGGGCCCGATCAATCGGCCTGGGGCGCGGCATACCGACAAGGCTTGCCGGATACCGCTTTAGACCATAACTAGGCGAGAGGACATCATGACAGACCATCCCGACCAGACTGATCTCGCCGACCGCGCCGCCCAACTGGTGGAAGCCGCGTTGAAAGCCGGCGCCGATACCGCCGACGCGATCTGCGTGCGCGGCATGTCGATGTCGGTCGACGTCCGCCTCGGCAAGGTCGAGGAAACCCGCCGCGCCGAGGGCGACGATTTCACGCTCCGGGCCTTTGTCGGCAAGCGTTCCGCCGCGGTCTCGGCCAATACGCTGGCCGATCCGGCCGAACTCGCCGAGCGCGCCGTCGCCATGGCGCGCGTTGCGCCGCAAGACCCCTATAACGCTCTCGCCGACCCCGACCGGCTGACCACGACCTTCCCCGATCTCGATCTCCTCGATCCATCGATTCCGTCGGCCGAGGAACTGACCGACAAGGCGCGCGCCGCCGAGGACGCCGCCCGTGCGGTTCCCGGCGTGACCAATTCCGGCGGCGGTTCGGCCGGCTGGCGGCTGGGCGGCCTCGTGCTCGCTACATCGCACGGCTTCGTCGGCGCCTATTCGGCCTCGCGCTTCTCGATCTCCGCTTCGGCGATCGCCGGCGAGGGGACCGGCATGGAGCGCGACTATGATAGTGAGTCGCGCATCTACCGCGCCGATCTGCCCGATCCCGTCGAGATCGGCCGCCGCGCCGGCGACCGTGCCGTCAGGCGCCTCGCCCCGCGCCAGATGGCGACCGGCAAGGGCATCGTCATCTATGATCCGCGCATTTCGACGGGTCTCATCGGCCATCTCGTCGGCGCGGCGAACGGCGCTTCCATCGCCCGCAAGACCAGCTTCCTCATCGACAAGCTCGGCAGCGCGATTTTCTCCCCGGCGATCCGCGTCCATGACGATCCGCATCGCCGCCGCGGCCTCGGCTCGCGTCCCTTCGACGGCGAGGGCGTCGCCTCGGCGCCGCTCGATATTGTCAGCGACGGCATCCTGCGCACCTGGATCCTCGACAGCGCCAGCGCCCGCGAGCTCGGCCTCGTCACCAATGGCCGGGCGAATCGTGGTGCGAGCAGCACCTCGCCGGGCATCACCAACCTCACCCTCGAGCCCGGCACGCAGACTCCGGAAGAGCTCATCGCCGAGGCCGGCAACGGTCTCTATGTCACCGAGCTGATCGGCCACGGAGCCAATCTGATGACCGGCGACTACAGCCGCGGCGCCGCCGGTTTCGCCATCGAGAACGGCGTCCTGACCCATCCGGTCGCCGAAGTGACGATCGCCGGCAACCTCATCGACATGTTCCGCAACATGAAGCCGGCGAACGACCTTCGCTACCGCTTCGCTGTCAACGCGCCGACGGTCGCCGTCGAGGGCCTGACGATCGCCGGACGCTGACCTTGGCGGAAGCTGGCGACGACCTCGAACTTCTCGTCGCCGCGGCCCGCGAGGCCGGCGCGCTCGCCATGACTTTCTTCCGCAAGGATCCGAAGACCTGGCCGAAAGGCGACAGCTCGATCGTCAGCGAGGCCGACATCGCGCTCGACCAGCTTCTCTTCTCGCGCCTGACCGCGGCCCGCCCCGATTATGGCTGGCTGTCGGAAGAAACCGCCGACGATCTTGCCCGCCTGTCGCGCGAGCGCGTCTTCGTGGTTGACCCGATCGACGGCACGCGCGGTTTCCTCGCCGGCGGCAACGAGTGGACGGTGTCGCTCGCCGTCGTCGAGAACGGCTACCCGGTTGCCGCAGCACTGTTTGCCCCCTCGCTCAATCTGATGTTCGAGGCGAAGGCCGGTCGCGGCGCGACGCGGAACGGGCGGCCGATGCAGGTTTCGCCGCGCCAGGAGCTGGCCGGCGCGAGCGTCGCCGGCTCCAAGCGGCTCATCCGCGACGCCCTGGAAATCGGTGGGGTGTCACTCGATTATTATGGCTTCGTCACGTCGCTCGCCTATCGCTTCGCGCTGGTTGCGGCCGGCGAGGTCGACGCTGGCATCGCGCGTGCGGGATCGCACGACTGGGACCTTGCGGCAGCCGATCTTTTGGTGCACGAAGCCAAGGGGCGGCTTGCCGATCTTGCCGGCAACCGGCCGCGCTACAATGAGCGCGAGCCGCGCCATCCGACGCTTCTCGCCACCAATTCGGCGCTGGGCGATGCGATGGCCGAGCTTGTCGAGAAAGCCGACAAGGCGCAGGCGAAATAGGGGGACGACGCCGACTATCGAGGTTTCCAGCTTTTCATGAGGAGCCGAAATGGAAAAGCGCAATGCCCCTGAACAGTTGCTCCACCTCGTCTTCGGAGGGTAGCTTGAAAGCGTCGACGATATGAAATTCACCGATCTGTCCGCTGTCGATATCGTCGGCATTTTCCCCAATTACCGCACCGCCTATGACGCGTGGAAATCCAAGGCGCAGGCAACCGTGGACAATGCCGGCACGCGCTATTTCATCGTCCATCTCCACCGCCTCCTGGAGCCTGACGCATCGTGAGAAGCCGATGACGGTAGGGGACGTGGATGCCAAGCCCGAGGCAGAGCCGAAGCCTGGGTCGAAGCGGGGCTCGCCGCGCACGAGGCGGCGGCGCCGGCTCGCCCATCTCGGCGACCGGCTCATCCGTTCGCCACGGACGCAGTCGACCGTCGCCGGTCTGGTCGCCAACTATCTGCGCTTCGTGAATGCCACGAGCCGGCTGACCTTCGATCCGAGCGATCCGTACGTCATGCAGGCCTCGCTCGCCCCGGTGATCTTCACCATGTGGCACGGCCAGCATTTCATGCTGCCTTTCGCCCGCCAGTACGAGCTCGACGTTCGCGTACTCATCTCCCGCCACCATGACGGCGAGATCAATGCGCTGGTCGCCGAGAAGCTCGGCGTCGGTACGATCCGCGGTTCCGGCGGCCGCTCGCGCAAGCGCATGGTCGAAAAGGGCGGCCTGGTCGGCTTCATGGAGATGAAGACGGCGCTCGAGGAGGGCGCCTTCGTCTGCATGACCGCGGATATCTCCAACCTCGAATCGCGCCGGGCAGGGCTGGGCGTCGTGTCGCTTGCCAAGGCGAGCGGCCGGCCGATCGTGCCGATCGCCTACGCATCGAGCCGGCGCATCGACATCACGAGCTGGGACCGCGCCACCCTGAACCTGCCCTTCAGCCGCGCCGTCTGCGCCGTCGGCGAGATCGTCGAGGTGCCCGAGGATGCCGGCGACGCGCTCCTCGAAGCCAAGCGCCAGGATGTTGAGACGGCGCTGAACGAAGCAACCGCCCGCGCTTACGCGCTTGTCGACCGGCGCGCGGTCTGAGCGATGGCGGATCGTCTCGGCAACGCCGTCCTCGCAGCCTATCGGCTGGTCGGACGCGCCGTCACGCCGATCCTGCCGCTCGCCCTGTCGCGGCGCGCGGCGCGCGGCAAGGAAGATCCGGGCCGCATCTCCGAGCGCTACGGCACGGCTTCGATCGAGCGGCCCGCCGGGCGCCTCGTCTGGGTCCATGCGGCGAGCGTCGGCGAGACCAACGCGGTGCTGCCGCTGATCCGCCGGCTCGTCGAGGCGGGCCTTGCCGTGGTCTTCACCTCGGTGACCGTGACGTCGGCCGGCATCGCCGCCACACGTTTGCCGGCGGGCGCCCATCACCAGTTCGCGCCGATCGACGTGCCTTCCGCCATCGGCCGCTTCATCGAGCACTGGCGTCCCGAAATGGCGCTCTTCGTCGAATCCGAGCTCTGGCCGACGACGCTGTCCACCTTGCAGAATCGCGGCATTCCGCTGGTCCTCGTAAATGCCCGGCTGTCCGAGCGTTCCTTCCGCGGCTGGCAGCGCTTCGGCAGCGTTGCCCATGCGCTGGTCGGCCGCCTGGCGCTTTGCCTCGCGCAGAGCCCGCAGGATGCCGAACGTTATCGGGCGCTCGGCGCTCGCGACGTCCGCATCACCGGCAATCTCAAATTCGATGTGCCGGCCCCCGAGGTCGATCCGGCGGCGCTGGCGGCTTTCGAGCGCACGACCGACAACCGGCCGATCTGGGTGGCGGCGAGCACGCATCCGGGCGAGGAAAGCATCGCCGCGGGGGTTCACCGGACGCTCGCATCGCGGATCCCCGGCCTTCTGACCGTGATCGTGCCGCGCCATCCCGAGCGCGGCGCCGCCATCAGGAGTGAGATCGTCGCCGGCGGCCTTTCGGTCGCGCAGCGCAGCCTCGGTGAGCTGCTCCTGCCCGTGACCGACGTCTATCTCGCCGATACGCTGGGCGAACTCGGCCTGTTCTATCGCGCCGCGCCGGTCGCCTTCCTCGGCGGCTCGATGGTCGAGCATGGCGGCCAGAATCCGATCGAGCCGCTCCGTCTCTCCTGCACCGTGCTGCATGGCCCGCATGTCCATAATTTCTCGGACATCTACGCCGCGATCGACGCCGTCGTTCCGCAGGCCTTTGCGGCCGACGCCGGCGACCTTGCCGAACGCGTCGCGGAATTACTGGGCGACCGCGAAGCGGCGCGACGCCAGGCGGAAGCGCTGGCCGACGCATTGAAGCCACTTTCCGGCGCGTTGAATGAAACGATGACGGCGCTCGACCCCTTTATCCGCAAGGCGCAGCGCGCATGAGGAAGCCGCCGAGCTTCTGGCGCGACGAGAAGCCCAGCCCGGCGGCCTTCCTCCTGATGCCGGCAGGCGCCGTCTATGGCTGGGTTGCCGGCTGGCGGATGAACCGGCCGCCTTTGGCGCGCGCCGCGGTGCCGACCATCTGCGTCGGCAATTTCGTCTTGGGCGGCGCCGGCAAGACGCCGACCGCGCTGGCGCTGGCGCGGATCGCCCGGGCTCGCGGCCTGCGCCCCGGCTTTCTGACGCGTGGCTATGGCGGCGAGGAAAAGGGGCCGCTGCTCGTCGACCTCGCCACGCATCGTGCCGATCGCGTCGGCGACGAAGCGCTGCTGCTCGCGGCGGTCGCCCCGACCGTCGTCGCCGAGGCGCGCCCGGCCGGCGCCAGTCGCCTGCTCGACGAGGATATCGACCTCATCATCATGGATGACGGCTTCCAGAATCCGTCGCTCGCCAAGGATCTCTCCTTCATCGCCGTCGATGCCGGGGCGGGGATCGGCAATGGGCTGGTCTTCCCGGCCGGGCCGCTCCGCGCGCCGCTCCGCACGCAGATCCAGCACACCGATGCGCTGGTCGTCATCGGCGAGGGCGATGCCGCCGACCCGGTCATCCGCGTCGCGGCCCGTGCCGGCCGGGCCATCCTGCGCGGCCGCCTGCGGCCGGCGCGCATCAAGGACTGGCGGAAGACGCCGATCCTCGCTTTCGCCGGGATCGGACGGCCCGAAAAATTCTTCGCCTCGCTCGCCGAGATCGAGGCGCCGGTCGCTAAGACCGTCGCCTTCCCGGATCACCATCGCTTCACCGAGGACGATGCCGAGAATCTCCTGTTGACCGCCGAAGCCGGCAAGCTCCGCCTCGTCACCACGGAGAAGGATCTGGCGCGCCTGGCGGGTGCCGAAGGCGCTGCCGGCCGTCTTCGCGACAAGGCCGACGCCTTCGCGGTCACGCTCGAATTCGAGAATCTCGTCGCGGTGAACGAGATGATCGCCGATGTCTCGCGCGCCATGCAGGCGCGGGAACCGGTGGTGAGCCGCTAACGCGTCTCGGTCTCGATATGGCGGGTCAGCGAGGCGATGGCGTCGGAATAGGCTTCCTGGCGCTCGACGCTCCAGTAGCGGAGCTCGTCCAGCGGAATCTCCCGCCCGGTGACCGCGCAACGCACGAACGCCCCCGGTGCGAGGATCTGGAAATCGCCGTCGAGATAGCGGATGCGGGCTTCGCCGCCGCGTCCGGTTTCGATCCTGTTCATTGCGGCCCTTCGGGTTGCCGATGAGCGACCATAGCCACGCCCCGCCATCGCGCGCAATCTCCCCCAGCCACGCGGCCGGAGCTTATTGGCCGAGCAGCGATTTGAGAAGATCGGTTGCCGGATCGGACGGCGGCTCCGGCGGAACCTCTTGCGGCGGTGCCAGTTCGGCGGACGGCGCATCCGCGGGCGGTTCGGCCGGGGGTGGTTCGACCGGCGCCTCGGCCGGCGGCGGCGCCAGATCGAGGGGAGGCTGGTCGGCCGGCGGCAGCGGCAGAGGTTCGGGCTGTGGCGGTTGGGCGGGCGCCTCGGCTTGCGGCGGCGCCGGCGGGACGGGCTGCGGTGTCTTGGGCTTCTTCGAGCCGCCGAAAAGCTGGTCGAGACCCAGCTCTTTGGCGCCTTCCTTCAACTGGTCCTCGATACTCTTGCCGCCACTATCGCCCGAACCGGATGGCTTGCCACCGGAGCCGCCGAAAAGTCCGCCGCCGAGCTTCTTGAGCTGGTCGAAAGCCTTCTGCGGATCCTGAAGGATGCCCTCGATTTCGGGATAGAATTGCGGCCGGTCCCATGAGCCCTCGATGCGGATCGGCACCGCGAAGCCTTCGAGGTCGCCGGAACTCCCCTGGCCGTCGAGCGAGGCGACGATCTTCGGATCGACACGATAGGCGAGCGTCCGCTTCGGGATGTCGACCCGGCCGGCGCCGGTGACGCGGAGCAGCGGCCCGACCAGCGCGAAATCGTTGTTGGTGAGGATGCCATTGTCGATCGTGTAGGTGCCCGAGAGCTGGCTGAACTCGGTCTTCTCGTCGCCGCCCTGCTGCCAGCCGAGCAGCGTCTCGATCGACAGGTTCTGGATCATCTTGGGAATATTGATGCCGCGGATGGCGCCGTTGCGGAAATCGATCGCACCCTTGCCGTCGAGCGCCGCGGCAAGCGCCGCCGGGCTCGCGCCAGCAGCCCCGAGCTGGAACGACAGGGCGCCGGTGCCCTCGACTCGCGTGAAGCCGATCGCGTCCGTCAGGAAGGGCAGGAGGTCGAGGCTGTCGAGCCGGAAGAACGCGGCGACCGACGGCGTCGCGGCGCCGCCGTCGATCGACAGCGTGCCGACGCCGATGCCCGAATAGAGCGTCATCTCGGTCAGTTCGGCGTCGAGCTTGCCGCCCTTGATGGCGACGGTGAGGTTGGACGGGCCGATCTTGATCTGGTCGGCGATGATCTGCTCGGTCTTGAGGTTGAGCTGCGCGTCGATCGCCTTCAGCCCGTCGAAGGCGATGCGGTCATTGCTCCAGCCGCCGCCGCCACCGCCGGAAGCCCCGCTGCCGGACCTGCTTCCGCCCTTCGCGGCACCCGAGGCGACGAGATAGGGAGTGATGTCGAGCCGCGACATGGCGAGGCCCGCCGTCACCTCCGGCTTGCCGCCGAAGGTCAGCTTGCCGGTGCCGACACCCTGCGAGCCGTCGAGCGAGAAGGCGGCATTGTCGAAGGAGAAGGCGTCGGCCGAGAGCGCCACGGCGCCTTCGATCGAGAAATTGGCGAGTCCGCCGCCACGCGCCATCGGCTGGCCGGTCCAGGCGAGAAGGTCGCGGAGCGAAGTTGTCACGAGCCGCACATTGCCGGCGCCGAGGCCGGACAGGCTGGCTTTGCCGTCAAAGCCGAATTCGACGCGCGCCGACTTGGCATCGATCGAGACGGAAGAGCTTTGTCCGGCGGCGATCGCCCGCGGCTCGCCGCGCGCCGATATATCGAAGCGCTCGCCCCGCCAGGTGAAGCCGCCGCGCGTCGTGATCGGTTCGGCGAGCGAGGTGAACTCCGCCGTCACATCGAGATCGTCGATCTCGTTCGCCGCCGCATCGCCGCCGACCAGCCGGGCAAGGTCGAGACCGGTGACATGGCCGTTCAGCAGCGAGACGCGCCCGTTGCCGTCGAGATTTTCGATGAGCGCCGGTTGCGTCTCGCCACGCGTCCGGAAGGAGATGTCGAGCGTCAAATTGCCGGCATCGACCGGCACATTCGCGCCGATCAGCGCCACCAGCCCGGCCGCGTCGAGGCCGTTCATCTCGACCGTGCCGCTGACCATCGGCACGCCGCTGCTTGTCTCGATGTTCAACGCGCCGGTCCCCGGTGCACCGTTGACCCGCGCCGAGCGGATCGTCGCACCGAGATTGCCGCCGGCGATCTGGAGGTCGACGCCGAGGCCGCTGATCGGCACCTGGCCGACGAGAAATTCCTTGGCCGAGAAATCGATATTGGCGTCGAGGAGCCGGAGCGCCGAGAGGTCGATGGGCTGCTCGCCTTGCGACACGCGGTCGCTGCTGCCGGATGCGGACGAGCCTCCTTCGGATGAAGACCGGCCGAGGAAGAGCGCCGTGTCGAACTGGTCCGCCTCGATCTTGAGGCCGACTCCCGGTCGCGCCCGGTCGAGACCGATGGCGGCACCGCCGGTTGCCTTCAGCCCGCCGAGATCGACGGCATACTGCTCGATCAGGATCTGGCTGGCGCTGGCCGCGACCCGCGCCTCCGTCGTGAAGGCGCCGAAGGCCGGCAGATCGGGGAGCGCGACGCCGAGGCCGCCGGCGAAGGCCCGGAGCGAGTCGCCCTTGGTCTCGACCGTGCCGTTGAAGAAGGTATCGCCGGCAAGCGCCGTGCCCTGCGCCGTCACCGCGCCCAGCGCCGAGGTCAGCGTCATCTCGACCGGCACCTGCTCGAAGCGCGTTGGGTCGGGGCGCGCACCGATCGAGAGCGACAACTCGTTCTCGACGCCGAGCCGCGTGAAGCCGCCGTCGATCGTGCCGGCACCGTCGAGCTTCGGCACCTTGATCTCGAGGTTGAGCGCCTCGATGCGCTCCTCATGGCCGCTGGCTGCGTTCCGCCAGATCAGCGTGCCGTCGGCGATGGCGATGCGTCCGATGCTCAGCCGGTCGAGGACGGTGACTGCATCCGACGATGCGCCGCCTGCGGGTGCCGCGGGCTCGGCCGGCGCGGCGATCATGTCCTCGATGCTGCCGGGCTCCGTGGCAGCGGCGGGCGCTTCCGCGATATCCCAATTGGTCCGTCCATCGGCGTCGGTCTCGACCAGGATCACCGGCCGGGTGATGGTGACGCCATAGACCTCGATCGTGCCGGTGAGGAGCGGCAGCAGGCTCAGCCCGAAGGAGACGGATTCGACCGAGAAGGCCTCCGTGCCGCTGGCGAGCCCGGCGATACCGATGCCGTCCGCCGAGAGCCGCGCCGTCGGGAAGACGCTGAAAGTGATCGGCCCGTCGATGCGGGCGGCGCGCCCGGTCGCCGCCTCGATGCGCGAGGCCAGCTCGGTGCGGATCGATTCCGCCGACAGGAAGAGTGGCAAAGCGGCGAGCGCAATCCCGATGAACGCCAAGAAGGCAATGAACGCGACAATGAGCTTTTTCAGGATCGTTTCCCTCGGCGCCCGAAAGCAATGTCAGGAAAAGTGGGAACCGGTTTTCCGTCCGACATTGCGCAAAAAATCATGTCTACCGCCGGCCGAAAAGCCGTTCGATATCGGCGAGCTTCAGTTCGATGTAGGTCGGCCGGCCGTGATTGCATTCGCTGGCGTTCGGCGTTGCCTCGATCTCGCGCAGGAGCGCGTCCATCTCCGCCGGCTTCATCCGCCGGCCGGCGCGCACCGAGCCATGACAGGCCATGCGCGAGGCGATGCGGTCGAGCCGGTCGCGGAGGCTCGTGGTGCGATCCCATTCGGCAAGCTCGTCGGCGAGATCGCGGACGAGCGCCGCCGCGTCGACATTGCCGAGCATCGACGGCGTCTCGCGGATGACCACGGCGCCGGGCCCGAAGCGCTCGACGGTGAGCCCGCAGCCGGCAAGCTCGGCGGCCCGCGCCGTCAGCCGGTCGACATCGTCTTCCGGCAGCTCGACGACTTCCGGGATGAGCAGGATCTGGCGCGGCACGCCACGCGTATCGAGCGATTTCTTCAGCCGCTCATAGACCAGGCGCTCATGGGCGGCGTGCTGGTCGACGATGACCAGCCCATCCTCGGTCTGCGCGACGATATAGGTCTCGTGGATCTGCGCCCGCGCCGCACCGAGCGGATAGGCGAGGTCGTCCGGCGCGGTCTCGGCGACCTGCCGCGCATCCGCCGACGGGCGGGCGGCAAAGGCGGCCTGGGCAGGCTCGGCGAAGCCGCGAAGCGGCGTGACGTTGCCCTGCGGGCGGAAGGAGGCGGGCGCCGGGATCGGCCTGAGCGGCCGCGTCTGGCCGAGCGGCCGGAAGGCGGCAATGGTGGCGCCGGCGGCCGCGGTCGAGGAGCGCGGGCCGGTGCCGGCAAAAGCGTCGCGGATCGCGCCGACGATCAGCCCGCGCACCAGCCCCGGATCGCGGAAGCGCACTTCGGCCTTGGCCGGATGGACATTGACGTCGACCTCCGCCGGATCGAGCGTCAGGAAGAGGACGGCGACGGGATGCCGGTCGCGCTTCAGCTGGTCGGCATAGGCCCCGCGGAGCGCCCCGATGAGCTGCTTGTCGCGCACCGAGCGGCCGTTGACGTAGAGGAATTGCGACAGGCTGTTGGCCTTGTTGAAGGTCGGCAGGCCGACGAAGCCCTGCAGCCGCACGCCTTCGCGCACCGCATCGATCGCCAGCGAATTCGGCCCGAAATCGCTGCCGATCAGCTCAGAGAGCCGATGCAGCCTGGCGCCATCGCCCGTGGCGGCAGAAAGGTCGGTCGCCGTCCGGTCGCTGCCCGACAGCGAGAAACGGATTTCCGGATGCGCCATGGCGAGGCGGCGCACGATATCGGTGATCGCCGATGCTTCTGCGCGTTCCGATTTCAGGAATTTGAGCCGTGCCGGCGTCGCGAAGAAGAGGTCGCGGACCTCGACGCGCGTCCCGGCCGGCAGCGACACCGGCCGCAGCGGCGCAACGGTGCCGCCCTCGATGGAGACCTCGAAGGCGTCGGCCGAACCGGCCCGCCGCGAGGCGATGGCGAGCCGTGCCACCGAGCCGATCGAGGCCAGCGCCTCGCCACGGAAGCCGAGCGTATCGATCCGCTCGAGGCCGGTTTCAAGCTTGGAGGTGCAATAGCGCTCGACCGACAGCGCCAAATCGTCCGGTGCCATGCCGATCCCGTCATCGGTGACCCGGATCAGCGCCACGCCGCCGGCTGCGGTGACGATCTCGATCCGCCGCGCCCCGGCATCGATGGCGTTCTCGACCAGTTCCTTGACGACACTCGCAGGGCGCTCGACCACTTCGCCAGCGGCGATGCGGTTGATCGTCTCCTCCGAGAGGCGGCGAATGGGCATGGCAGACCTCGATTGGAACCGCGTGAGTCTGCCGGATTCGCGGGGCCGGCGAAAGGCCTTGAGCCTTCTATCAACCGTTCGTGACACGCCAGCCGATATCGCTCCGGCAGAAGCCGTCCGGCCAGTCGATCCGCCCGACCGCCTCATAGGCGCGGCGCTTGGCGTCGGCGATCGACGGCGCCCGCGCCGTGACGTTGAGGACGCGGCCGCCGGCGGCGACGATACCGCCGTCCTTGGCCGCCGTCCCGGCATGGAACACCTTCACGCCACCGCCCTTTTCCGCGGCCTCTATGCCGTTGATTACGCCGCCCTTGGCATAGGCGCCGGGATAGCCCTTTGCCGCCATGACCACGGTCAGCGCCGAATCGGTGCTCCAGCGCGGCGTCACAGTGGCGAGCCGGCCTTCGGCGGTCGCCGCCAGAAGTTCTAGAAGATCGCTGTCCAGCCGCAGCATCATGGCCTGCGTCTCGGGGTCGCCGAAGCGGACGTTATACTCGATGAGTTGCGGCCCCTTGGCGGTCAGCATCAGCCCGGCATAGAGGACGCCCCTGAAGGGCACGCCGCGTTTGGCCATCGCGGCGATGGTCGGCCGCACGATCTCGGCCAGCGTCCGCTCGATAAGCGCCGGGATCATCACCGGCGCCGGTGAATAAGCCCCCATGCCGCCGGTGTTGGGGCCGGTATCGCCCTCGCCAACGCGCTTGTGGTCCTGCGCGGTGACAAGCGGCAGCACCGTCTCGCCGTCGGAAAGCGCGAAGAAGCTCGCTTCCTCGCCTTCGAGGAATTCCTCGATGACGACGGAGGCGCCGGCCGCTCCGAAGGCGCCGGCAAAGCAGTCGGCGACCGCCGCAAGCGCTTCCTCGACGGTCATCGCCACCGTCACCCCCTTGCCGGCGGCAAGGCCGTCGGCCTTGACGACGACCGGGGCGCCGACCTGCCGGACATAGGCGGCGGCAGCACTGCCGTCCTCGAAGCGTTGGTAGGCGGCGGTCGGGATATCGGCCTCGGCGCAGAGATCCTTGGTGTAGCCCTTGGAGCCTTCGAGCTGTGCCGCGGCCCGGCTCGGGCCGAAGGCCTTGATGCCGGCGGCGGCGAGATCGTCGACGAGGCCCGCGACCAGCGGCGCTTCCGGCCCGACGACGACGAGATCGATCGCTTCCTTGCGGCAGAAGGCGATGATCGCCGGATGATCGGCCGGATCGAGCCCGACGAGGTCCGCATGTTCGGCGATTCCCGGATTGCCGGGCGCCGCAAAGAACTTCGTTAGAAGCGGGCTTTGCGCGATTTTCCAGGCGAGCGCGTGCTCGCGTCCACCCGAACCGATCAGAAGAACCTTCATCGCGTAACCCGCATCCATGGCTTTCGCGGCGCTTAGCAAGCGCGACGCCATGTGTCTATACGCCGGCGAAGCTTCCGCCTATGACGGTCCTCCGGTCAGAAGGTCGCCCCATGGAAGCCGCAGAAAACCGCGAAACCACCGTTCCCGACGCGCCGAAAGGCAATTGGGTCGACCGTTTCCTGCCGTCTCCCGCCCGGCCCTATGCCCGTCTCGCCCGTCTCGACCGGCCGATCGGCTGGTGGCTCCTGCTCTGGCCGTGCTGGTGGTCCTCGGCCCTCGCCACCAACTGGCTCGAGGTGCCGCTGCCCGTCCCGGTGCACCTGCTGCTGTTTCTCGTCGGTGCCATCGTCATGCGCGGCGCCGGCTGCACCTATAACGACATCGTCGACCGCAAGATCGACGCAAAAGTCGAGCGGACCCGGCACCGTCCGATCCCGAGCGGCCAGGTCAGCGTCACGGCGGCAATCGTCTTCCTCTGCCTGCAACTCCTGATCGGCCTCTTTGTCCTGATCCAGTTCGGGGTCTTCACGATCCTGCTGGGGCTCGCCTCGCTCGGCACGATCGTCATCTACCCCTTCCTGAAACGCTTCACCAACTGGCCGCAACTGGGTTTGGGCATTGCCTTTTCCTGGGGCGCGCTAATGGGCTGGTCGGGCCTGCTCGACGATTTCTATGAGGCCTCGGTCCTGCTCTATTTCGGTTGCGTCTTCTGGGTGATCGGCTACGACACGATCTATGCCCTTCAGGACAAGGAAGACGACGCGCTGGCCGGCGTGCATTCGACTGCGCTGCTGTTCGGCGAGCGCGCCAAGATCCTGGTCGGAATCTGCTATGCGATCGCGACGGCCTTCTTCGCAGCGGCCTTTTACTTTGCCGAGGTCGAGATCGTCGGATTCATTGGATTGGGGTTAGGCGCCGCGCATCTCGCCTGGCAGGTTACGACGCTCGACACGGAAAACCCGGATCGCTGCCTGCGTCTGTTCCGCTCCAACCGCGATTACGGCTGGATCATTTTCTTGGCCATCGTCGTCGACGGCCTGCTCACCGGCTATTGGTGAGATCAATCCCGGGCAATGATCTCGTGACCGGAAAGGATTTCGATCTCGCCGGCCTTCAGCCCGGTCTTCCGCCGGGTCAGGAAGCGCGGCCGCCGGTTGGCGAAGAAGGAATGACGCCGGCGCGGCCGTGACGGCAGGCGGCGGATGGCGCCGATCTGGTCGACCGGCTGCTCGACTGTGCCGTCCGGCGCGACGAGAAGCAGCGGCAAGCCGAGAACGCGTCCCCAGGCCTGCCAGTCGGCGGCGACGTCGGCCGGATCGTCGGCGACGATCAGCGGCAGGCTGAAGGACGGGTCGCGATGCATGAGTTCGACGGTGACTTCGATATCGCCGTCCTGCCCGATCGGCACGATGCGGACCGCGACGCCCTCGAAAGCCTTGATGGGCAGGCGCACCGTAACCGGCGCACCGGAGGGCGACGGCCGTTTCAGGATGGCTTCCTGGCGATCGAGCACGATGACGGCTTCGACGCGCCGTGCCCCCGTTCCGATCCCCGCCGAATACCGGGCCGGAAGGTCCATGGGATCGAGGCGGAAGGTCCGCCCGGACCCCATGGAAACTTCGCCGGCCGCTGCTGTCTGACGCCTCAAATTCGTTCTCCCTGGGTCCGTTTTCTGGACCTCGTCCGTGAGAGCGATGATGGCAGAACGCGCTCTGCGGCCGCTTAAGAAGGTCGGTTAAATTTGAGTGATTTCAGAGAGGGTTAGCGGTTGGTGACCGAAAAGTTCACAGAACCTTGCCGGGGTTGAAAATGCCGTTCGGATCAAGTGCCGCCTTGATCTTGCGCATCATCTCGAGCTCGACCTGACTCTTGAATTGCGGCAGCAGCGCCCGCTTCAGCTGGCCGATGCCGTGCTCGGCCGAGACCGAGCCGCCGAGTTCGCCGACGATTTCGTGAATCAGCGCATTGACGTCCTGCCAGCGAGCGAGGAAGGCCTGCTTGTCCATGTCGGGCGGCTGCGTGAAGTTGAAATGCATGTTGCCGTCGCCGATATGGCCGAAGGGCACCGGCCGCGCCCCCGGCATGAACTCGGCCATCCGCGCGATGCCGCGGCGAAGCAACTCGGGCACGGCCGCGACCGGCACCGAGACGTCGTGCTTGATCGAGCCGCCCTCGAATTTCTGCACGTCGGGAATGCCGTGACGGATGTGCCAGAGGGCGCGCGCCTGCTCGATCGTCTCGGCAAGGACACCGTCCTCGATCAGTCCGGCTCCGGCGCCTTCCGCGAAAATCGCTTCGACCAGGGCGCGGGCGTCCGCGTCGGAACTGCCCGACGAAATCTCGAACAGCACATACCAGTTATGCCGGCCGGTGAGCGGATCGCGTGTTCCCGGCAAGTGCCGGAAGACGAAGTCGACGCAGAGCCGCGACATGATCTCGAAGGAGGTCAGCGACTGGCCGGCCTTGGCGCGGGCCCGATGGAAAAGCGCCAATGCCGCGTCCGGGTCGGCGACGCCGACAAAGGCGGTGCCGACGCCGCGCGGTCTCGGGAAGAGTTTCAACGCCGCCGCCGTGATGATGCCGAGCGTGCCCTCGGCGCCGATGAAGAGATTCTTGAGGTCGTAGCCGGTGTTGTCCTTGCGCAGCGTCCTGAGCCCGTTCCAGACCTCGCCCGAGGCGAGCACGACTTCGAGCCCGAGCACGAGGTCGCGCGAATTGCCGTAGGCGAGCACCGCCGTGCCGCCGGCATTGGTCGAGAGGTTGCCGCCGATCTGGGCCGAGCCTTCGGCGGCGAGCGACAGCGGGAACAGGCGGTCGGCCTTGGCGGCCGCCGCCTGCGCATCGGCGAGGATGACGCCGGCTTCGACAATCATCGCGTCGGCCCCCGGGTCGACCTTGCGGACCCGGTTCAGCCGCGACAGGGAAACGATGATCGCGGCGCCGCTGGCATCCGGCACCTGGCCGCCGACGAGCCCGGTATTGCCGCCTTGCGGCACGATCGGCGTTCGCGTCTCATTGGCGAGCCGGACGATCGCCGCGACCTCCTCGACGCTGCCCGGCCGCAGGACCAGCGAGGTCCGGCCATGGAAGAGGTCGCGCGGCTCGGTCAGGAAGGGCACGATTTCCTGGGCGCCCCGGAGCGCATAGCCCGGGCCGACGATGGCGGCGAAACGGTCGATCAGGTCGCTGGCGAGCGACGGGGAGGGGGCATTCATCGCGGCGGATATTAGGGGAGGCGCAAAACACAGTCGACGCATAAATATCGGGCGAGCTGACCGAGGAAATCGCCTCTCGACACTGCCCGGATAATTGATCAGAGATAGCCGAAAGCGTTCGGCGCCAAAAAAACAAAGAGCCGAAAAATCAGAGGGAGGACTGGAATGAACGTCGAAGCAGGAGCGGACCGCTCGATCGGTCTGGGGCCCATCACGAAAGTCGTCGCGCCGTCGCTGTCCTTCGGCCAGCATCCCGGCCTCGTCGAACGCCTACGCCAGATTCATCCTACGGCCAAGATCAACACCGAGGGCAAGCTCATCCACCTCTCGGAGGACGAGCTGATCGATTATATGCGCGGCTACGAGGCCTGCCTGGTTTCGCTCGAATGGATCACCGACCGGGTGCTTGCCGAACTGCCCGAGCTCCGCGTCTGCGTGAAGCTCGGCGTTGGCCTCGACAAGATCGATCCCCATGCGCTCAAGAAGCACGGCGTCCGCCTCGGCTGGAAGGCCGGCGTCAACGCACTCTCGGTCGCGGAGCTGACCATCTGCACGGCGATCATGGGCCTCCGCAACGTGCTCTCGCGGAACATCCTGATGCGCGACGGCAAGCGGCCGATGCAGGCGATGGGCCGCCTCCTGACCGGGCGTACGGTTGGCATCCACGGCGTCGGCCATGTCGGGCGCGAGGTCATCCGTCTCCTCCAGCCCTTCGGCTGCGAGATCCTGGCCAACGACATCGAGGACCGCTCGGCTTTTTATGCGAAATACGGCGTCAAGGCGGTGTCGGTCGAGGAGCTCTGGGAGCGCTCGGAGATCCTGACGCTCCACCTCACCGTCACCAACAAGACATACGGGCTCTATGGCGCGGAGGTTCTCGACAAGCTGAAGCCGGGTTGCATCCTGATTAATACGGCGCGCGGCCAGATCGTCGATGAGGTGGCGATCAAGGAGCGCCTGAAGAGCGGCCGGCTCGGCGCGGCGGCGATCGACGCCTTCCAGCGCGAGCCGACCGAGGACGACGAATTCCTCAACCTGCCGAACCTCATCGCCACGCCGCATATCGGCGCCGCCTCGATCGAGGCGCGCTGGGCCATGGGCGTCGCCGCGATCGAGGCGATCACCGACAATTTCCTCGTCGAGCCGGGCACCTATCCGTTCGACGATCGCTAGGAGACTGGCGGGCTTCCGCCCGCCGGTTTTTCATCAGCAGAGCATTTGGGAGGGGCCGGTGACGCCGCCGCGAGCGGCGCGCCGGAGGGGAGCCGCATGACGGATACGCAGGACAATCTTCGCATGGGCGGCCGCGTGCTCGCCGACCAGCTCCGCATCCAGGGCGTCGACACCATCTTCTGCGTGCCCGGCGAAAGCTATCTCGGCTTCCTCGACGGCCTCTACGATCACCGCGACGCGATCCAGGTCATCTGCACGCGGCACGAGGCCGGCGCCTCCAACATGGCCGATGCCTATGCCAAGGCGACCGGCAAGGTCGGCGTCTGCGCCGTCTCGCGCGGTCCCGGCGCCACCAATGCGGCGAGCGGCCTGCACACGGCTTTCCAGGATTCGACTCCGGTCGTCCTGCTGGTCGGCCAGGTGTCGCGCAGCGAGCGCGACCGCGAGGCCCAGCAGGAGGTCGAGCATCGCGATCTCTTCAGGCCGCTGGCGAAATGGGTCGGGGAGATCAACGACGCCGACCGCATTCCGGAATATGTGAGCCGCGCCTTCCACCTCGCCCAGTCGGGACGGCCGGGGCCGGTCGTCCTCGTCCTGCCCGAGGACATGCTGATCGACCGCACGGCGGCCGCCGACGTCCGGCCGGCGCATGTCATCCGGCCGGTACCGTCGAAATCCGACATGGCGAAGCTGCGCGCGCTGCTGGCCGCCGCGAAGCGACCGCTGATGATCGTCGGCGGTCCGACCTGGGACCAGGAGGCCGTCGACAATTTGACCAGCTTCGCCGAGGCGAACGATATGCCGGTCATGGCGTCCTACCGGGCGCAGGATCGCTTCGACAATCGGAACGACCACTATGTCGGCCATGCCAACCGCGCCATCAATGCGGAGACGCGCAGGATCGTCGAGACCGCCGACCTGATCATCGCCGCCGGCCCGCGCCTCGGCGAGGTGACGACGGCGAGCTATTCGACGATCAAATCGCCGACGCCCACCCAGACCCTGATCCACGCCCATCCGAGCCCCGACGAGCTCGGCAGCGTCTACGCGCCGGAGCTCGCCATCCCGACCGGCATGGGCGCCTTTATGAAGGAACTGGCGGAGATGGCGCCCGTCGACAGCGCGGCCTGGGCCGAGTGGCGGCAGACGGCACGGAAGGTCTATCTCGATTATCTCCGCCCGACGCCGATGGCCGGCGCGGTCAACCTCGCCGAGATCGTCGCGCATATGAGCAAGGTGCTGCCGGAAGACGCGATCATGATCAATTGCGCCGGCAACAATTCCGGCTGGGTGCACCGCTTCTACCAGTTCCGCGGCTACGGCTCGCAGATCGTCGCGACCAACGGCTCGATGGGTTATGGCGTCCCAGCGGCGATCGCGGCGAAGCTTGTCCATCCGGAGAAGACCGTCGTCAGCGTCAATGGCGACGGCTGCTTCATGATGCTCGGCCAGGAGATCGCGACGGCCATGCAATATGGCGTCGCGCCGATCTTCATCGTCGTCAACAACACGATGCTCGGCACGATCCGCATGAACCAGGAGAAGTCGTTTCCAAAGCGCGTCGTCGCCACCGATCTCGTCAATCCGGATTTCACCATGCTGGCGCGCGCCTATGGCGCCCATGCCGAGACCGTCCGGCGGACCGATGAGTTTCCGGACGCGCTGGAGCGTTGCCGCGCCGCCGACCGGATGTCGCTGATCGAGGTCTTCGTCGACCGCAACACGCTGACGCCGAGCCTCGAGATCGGCCGCAATATCTGACGATCAACCGGCGCGGCCTCGCTGCGCCTTGCGGGTCTTTGTCTTGACTTTCGCGCTACGGGCGGCGCCCGATAGCGGCATTGAGCCAACGATAAGAATTACCGGGAGGACAGAATGGCAGGGCAGAAACGCGGCTTCTTCACCTATGTGTCGACCTCCGTCGAACACGAGATCGTCGTCTTTCGCCTGACCTCCACCGCGGAAGCGCCCGAAATCCTGCAAAGGGTCGCGATCCTGCCGGAGGTCGCGACCAATGGCATGAGCACGCCGATGGCGCTGGCGCCGGATGGCCGCTTCCTCCACGTTGCGCTGCGCAAGACGCCGCTGCCGGTCGTCAGCTTTGCGATCGATCGCAAAACCGGCCGTCTCGAACGGGCCGGCGTTGCGCGCCTGCCGGCAACCTCGCCGCATCTGGCGGTCGATCCAAGCGGACGCGTGCTGGTCAGCGTCGCCAATCCCGGAGCGACACTGGCGATCACCAAGATCAAGAGCGACGGGCTGCCGCGGCAGCATGCCTCCGAAGTCGTGCATATCGGCCACAAGGTGCACGCCTCCGTGAGCAGCGCCAACGGCAAGTATCTTTATGTCAGCAGCACCGATGACAGGCAGATCTTCCAGTTCCGCCTGCACGCCAAGAGCACGCATCTCGAGCCGTTGTCGCCGGCCTCGGTGACGCTCGGCAACGACGGTGATCCGCGCCATATGGTCGTGTCGCCGGACGGCCGCTTTTTATATGTCGTGACCGAGGCCGGCGGGCATGTCGTCTGTTTCGCGATCGACCCGCGATCCGGCACCCTGTCGGAGCAGTCCGATGTTCGCCTCGCGCCCGAGACCTTCACCGGCGATCCCGAGTCTGCCGATATCCACCTGACGCCCAACGGACGCTTTCTCTACGCCTCGACGCGGAATGGCGACCTGCTCGTCGGCTACCGGGTGGATGCGAAGACCGGCGCCCTGACGCTGGTCGACCGCTGGCAGACGGAGAGCGTGCCGCGCGCCTTCGCGATCACGCCGGATGGCCGGTCGCTGCTTGTCGCCGGAGAAAAGAGCGGCCGCCTCAGCGCCTACGCGATCGACGGCAAGACCGGCCGCCTGACGAAGGGCTTCGACATGCCGATCGGCGGCCGGCCGAACTGGATCGCGTTCCTGTCCTGACGGATGATCGGCTGGTCGAACCGGGTTGCGGCTACGAGATCTGTTCGTAGATCCTGGTCGCGATCGCCATCAGCTTGTCGCGGTCCTTGGGTCCGTTGAGCGCATAGCCGAGATTGCCGTCGATCCAGTAGTAGCAGCCGATCGCGCCCCATTCCTCGAAATGGAAAGCGGTCGGCGGCGCGCCGTCCGATTTCGTCACGAAGAGCGTGTAGCGGTCGCCATTGGCGCCCTCATACATGAGCTGCGCTGCGGGATCGCCCTCGACCGGCAGCAGCCGGCCGCCGAGCAGCTTCAGCCCCTGGGCGCTGAGATCGGGCGCCTTCACCGGCGCCCCGACCCGCTTCGACAGCCACGAAACGAGATGATCCTCCTCATTCGCGGCGACCTCGACGGGGTGACGCACCTCGGCCGTATACATCTTGTGCGCCCGGTAGCCGGCCTTGGCGATGATGTCGCCACGGTCGGCGGTCCGGGCCTGTCCAAGCCAGTCCGACTGGCCGAGGAACACGCCGCCGCCGAGTCCGATTGCGAGCGCCAGGCTGGCGGCCAATGCCGGCATCGACCACGATCGCCGCCGCGGGGCAGGGGACGAAAGCAGGGCGGCCATCGCCGCGGGCAGCGGTTCGGCAAGCGTCGGGTCGAGCGCCGCGCGCAGCGCCGCTGTCTGGCTCCGCCAGGCCTCGACGGTCTTGCGGTCGTCGGGATGCTCGGCGAGCCAGACTTCGACGGCGGCGCGATCCGCCGGCTCCAGCCGCTCGTCGGCAAAGGCGACGAAATCCGCCTCGGTGATCTTGCGTTCGGCGCCGCTCATTTGATCCTCCGGAGCGGGACGACCGGGGCGCCGTCGAGGCGCTCGGACAGCGCCACGCGCGCCCGCGCGATCCGCGACATCACGGTGCCGATCGGCACGTCGAGCATGTCCGCCGTCTCGCGATAGCTGAAGCCCTCGACCGCGGTCAGCAGAAACGGCTGCCGCTGCTCCTCGGAAAGCCCGGAGAGCGCCGCGAGGATGGCGATCCGCGTCGCCGGGTCGGCGTCGCCGCCCACGGCAATGTCGGTCACTTCTGAAAACTGCGGCTGGCGCCGCACGGATCGCATTTTGGAACGCACCACATTGGTCAGGATGGTGAACACCCATCCGGGAAGATTCTCGCCACGAAACTGTCTTTCGTTGTCGAGCGCGCGGACCAGGCAGTCCTGCACCATGTCGTCGGCCGAACTGCGATCGCCGGTCATGCCGCGCGCATAGCGCCGCAGGGCCGGGATCAGTCTTTCGAGCTCGCGTCGGTCGATCGGCATGATTGCCTTGGTTCCGAGGAGAGAGGCGGCGCCGTTCAGCGGCGCCGCTATTCTAGTCTCTCAATCTGCCTTCGCCACGTGCCAGACGCCGCCGGCGCCATCGCCCTTGACGTCGCCCGCGGCCGTGTCATCGACATAAAGATAGAGCGGCCAGCCTTCATAGGCCCACATCTTCTTGGCGGCGCCGTCCTTGTCGGTGACATCGACGAGCGTCCACTCGCCCTCGGCGGCGGCGCCCTCGGCAGCCAGGAAAGGCGGCCATTTCACGATGCATTTGTCTTCACAGGCCGATTTGTCGGCGCCCTTGGTATCCTTGTCGAAGGTATAGAGGGTCATGCCGCTCTCGGTGGCATAGACCTTTCCGGCCGATGTATCGACGACCTTGGCGGGTTCTGCCGCATAGGCGTAGCCCGAGACGAGAAGGGCCGTCAGGCCGATAAGAATCCGTTTCATGGCGTTGTTTCCTTCCGGTTCCGATTCGGGGAGAGTCGGTTCCATGCGCGCCCCAGCCATGAGATGCGGCGGCGACCAGGTTTATTCCTTACATTCCGTCGATTTTCGTGATTTTCCCGCGCCTTGAAGGTGCGGAGGGCCTGTGCGATAGGATGCACGCCTCGTCACGGAAGGGTGAAAACCGGCATGGCCGCGAATGCATTGATGCAGGGAAAACGTGGCCTCGTCATGGGTGTCGCCAACAACCGGTCGATCGCCTGGGGGATCGCCAAGGCCTGCCACGACCAGGGCGCCGAACTGGCGCTCACCTATCAGGGCGACGCCCTCAAGAAGCGCGTCGAGCCGCTTGCCGCCGAACTGGGTGCCCATGTCGTCGGCCATTGCGACGTCACCGATGCGTCGACCATGGACGCCGTTTTTGCCGAGGTCGGCCGGATCTGGGGCGGTCTCGACTTCCTCGTCCACGCCATCGCCTTCTCCGACAAGGACCAGCTCGACGGCCGCTATGTCGACACCACCGAGGACAATTTCTCGCGGACGCTGCTGATCTCCTGCTACTCGCTGACCGCTGTCGCCCAGCGCGCCGAGAAGCTGATGACCAATGGCGGCTCGATCCTGACGCTGACCTATTACGGCGCCGAGAAGGTGATGCCGCATTACAACGTCATGGGCGTCGCCAAGGCGGCGCTGGAGGCGAGCGTCCGCTATCTCGCCGTCGATCTCGGCGGCAAGGCGATCCGCGTCAACGGACTGTCCGCCGGCCCGATCAAGACGCTTGCCGCCTCCGGCATCGGCGATTTCCGCTACATCCTCAAATGGAACGAGCTGAACGCGCCCCTGAAGCGGACGGTCAGCATCGAGGAGGTCGGCGATTCGGCCGTCTATCTTCTCTCCGACCTGTCCCGTGCCGTCACCGGCGAGGTTCATCACGTCGACTCCGGCTACCATGTCGTCGGCATGAAAGCGGTCGATGCGCCGGATATCTCCACCGTCAAGGATTGACCGGCGGCACGCGCTCCATGGGCAAGCCGACGGTCGCCGTTCCGCCGCTGATCTTCGTCCGCCACGGCGAGACCGACTGGAACGCCGCCGGCCGGCTGCAGGGCCATATCGACATCGCGCTGAATGACCGCGGCCGCGAGCAGGCACGGCGGAACGGCCTCGCCATCGCGGAGAAATTCCCCGACATCGCGGGCTTCGATTTCGTCGCGAGCCCCCTCGGCCGCGCCCGCGAATCGATGGAGATCATCCGCGCCACGCTGGGCCTCGACCCAACGGCTTTCCGCCTCGAAGACCGCCTCAAGGAAGTCTCGCATGGCGACTGGGAAGGCTCTACCGGCGAGGAGCTGCTGGAGCGGACGCCGGATCTGGTCGCCCAGCGGCTCGCGAACCGCTGGGAATTCGTGCCCCCGAACGGCGAGAGCTATCGCCTGCTTCTCGACCGCGTCAGCCCCTGGCTTGCGACCGTCGCGCGGCCGACGCTCGTCGTCTCGCATGGCGGCGTCGGCCGCGTGCTCCGCGCTCATCTTCTCGGCGCCGAACTCTTCCCCTCGATCACCAATATCTTCTCGCAGGACAACGCCTTTCACTGGCGCGACGGTGCCGAGACGCTGATCTGAGCGTGACGGCAAAAGTCACGGAGGGGTGATTCCCAGCCGTCTTTCGGTATGCAAAGCTCGCGGCGGGGGTTGGTCCGGAGATCAATCTATGTGCGACCTTCATGGCTGCGGTGCCCATCGCGACATGCCGCCGATCGTCGTTCCCGATGCCGTCCGGCGCGCTTTCCTGAAAGGCCTGGCGACGCTGCCGCTGGCCGCCATCCTCTTCGATCCGGTTCTCGCCCGCGCCCAGGCCGACCGGACGGAGATGGTCGAAATCCCGCTGGGGGAGGGCAAACCGGTCCGCGGCGCTCTCGCTCTGCCGGACGTCGAGAGAGCCCCGGCCGTGCTCCTCATCCACGAATGGTGGGGCCTCAATGACGAGACCAGGACGATGGCGGCCGAATTCGCCAGGCAGGGCTTCCTCGCCTTCGCCATCGACCTCTACGATTCCGAGCCAGCGACCGATGCCGCCACCGCGATCAAGCTCGTGCAGGGCCTCGACCCCGCCGTCGCGACCGCGAAGCTCGTCGCGGCGCTCGACTGGCTGGAGAACCATGAGCGGGGGACGGGCAAGATCGGTACGGTCGGCTGGTGCTTCGGCGGCGGCTGGTCGCTCAACGCCTCGCTTGCCCGTCCGGTCGATGCGACGGTCATCTACTATGGCAACGTCCAGAAAACCGCCGCCGAACTGAAGACGCTGCACGGGCCGCTCCTCGGCCATTTCGGCACGCTCGACGAGAACATCACCCGCGACATGGTCGAGCGCTTCGAGACGGCGATGCGGGAGGCCGGCAAGGGCGACCTCCTGCAGGTCTACTGGTACGAGGCCGATCACGCCTTCGCCAACCCCACCGGCGGCCGCTACGACGCCGACGACGCCAGGCTGGCGTGGGACCGGACGCAGGAATTCCTGAAGACGAGGCTGGCGGGATAGCGGACCCGGCCTCGGCCTTGGTCCTCCCCCGTTTACGGGGGAGGGGGACCACCGATAGGTGGTGGAGGGGGCGGAGTTTGATTCCGAGTTTGCGACCGCCCCCTCCGTCGCCGCTGCGCAGCACCACCTCCCCCGCTTCGCAGGGGAGGAACCCACTCCCGCCTCCGGTTTGACGCAGGCCCGGCAGGCTCCTAGAACGACGGCGGTTCCACACCTTTCCGTCAGCCGGCGCCCATGTCGCACAATACCTTCGGCCATCTTTTCCGCGTCACCACCTGGGGTGAAAGCCATGGGCCGGCGATCGGCTGCGTCGTCGACGGCTGTCCGCCGCGGATCCCGGTCTCCGAGGCGGAAATCCAGCAATACATGGACAAGCGCCGGCCCGGGCAATCGCGCTTCACCACCCAGCGCCGCGAGCCCGATACCGTGAAGATCCTGTCCGGCGTCTTCGAGGACGAGGCGACCGGCCAATTGCTCACCACCGGCACGCCGATCTCGCTCTATATCGAGAATGTCGACCAGCGCTCGAAGGACTATTCCGAGATCAAGGAAAGCTACCGGCCGGGCCACGCCGATTACACCTACCAGACCAAATACGGCATCCGCGACTACAAGGGCAGCGGCCGTGCCTCGGCCCGCGAGACGGCGACCCGCGTCGCCGCCGGCGCGATCGCGCGCAAGGTCGTGCCCGGCATGACTGTGCGTGGCGCGCTGGTCCAGATCGGCCCGCATGCCATCGAGAGGTCGCGCTGGGACTGGAACGAGGTCGACAACAACCCCTTCTTCTGCCCGGACGCGAAGATGGCCGAGCAATGGGCGACCTATCTCGACGGCATCCGCAAGAGCGGCTCGTCGATAGGCGCCGTCATCGAGGTGATCGCCGAAGGCGTCCCGGCCGGCCTTGGCGCGCCGATCTACGGCAAGCTCGACCAGGATATCGCCAGCGCCCTGATGTCGATCAACGCCGTCAAGGGCGTCGAGATCGGCGCCGGCTTCGCTGCCGCGAGCCTGACGGGCGAGGCGAATGCCGACGAGATGCGCGCCGGCAATGACGGCAAGCCGGTGTTCCTGTCGAACAATGCCGGCGGCATCCTCGGCGGCATCGCGACCGGCCAGGAAGTCATCGCCCGCTTCGCCGTCAAGCCGACCTCGTCGATCCTGACGCCGCGCCGCTCGGTCAACCGCTCCGGCGAGGAGATCGACGTTTCGACCAAGGGCCGCCACGATCCCTGCGTCGGCATCCGTGCCGTGCCGATCGGCGAGGCGATGCTCGCCTGCGTGCTCGCCGACCATTATCTCCGACATCGCGCCCAGATGGGCGGCTGATCAATCCCGAAAGAAGCAGCCATTCCATGATGACGACAGACATGCAGCGGGTGGTCGACGCCGTTCGCGCCTTCGAACGCGGCGAGATCGTCGTCGTCACCGATGACAACGACCGCGAGAATGAGGGCGACCTGATCGTCTCGGCCGAGCATGCGACGACGGAGAAGATGGCCTTCATCATCCGTCACACCAGCGGCATCGTCTGCGCGCCGCTGACCCGCGAAGCGGCGCGGCGGCTCAACCTCACGCCGATGGTCGCCGACAACGACGCCCCGCACAGCACCGCCTTCACCGTATCGGTTGATTTCCGCCACGGCACGACGACCGGCATCTCCGCCGAGGAGCGCTGCAACACGGTCCGGGCGCTCGCCAATCCAAATGCCGGCGCCGGCGATTTCGTGCGGCCCGGCCATGTCTTCCCGCTGATCGCCCGCGATGGCGGTGTGCTGATGCGCTCCGGCCATACCGAGGCCTGCGTCGACCTCTGCAAGCTTGCCGGCCTGAAGACGGTCGGCGTGCTCGCCGAGCTCGTCAACGACAACGGCACCGTCAAGCGCGGCGCCGAGATCGACGCGTTCGCCACCGAGCACGGCCTCCGCTCGGTGTCGGTTGCCGACCTCATCGCCTATCGCCAGCGCAACGAGCGGCTGGTCGAGCGCGTCGCCGAGTTTCCGATCCAGACCAAGTCAGGCCCGGCCCACGCCGTCGCCTACCGGACGGAATGGGATGCCATGCAGCAGCTCGCCATCGTCTTCGGCGACATCCGTAACGGCAAGAGCGTGCCGGTCCGGCTGCAGCTTGAATCGGTCGCCGACGACGTGTTCGGCGCCGACAGCGCCCTCGACAAGATCATCGCCCGTTTCGCCAAGACCGGCTCTGGCGTCATCGTCTATCTCCGCGAAGGCTCGGTCGGCGTCGCCCGCACGGCGATGCGGACCCGTGACGGCGTCAGCGAGGAACGCCATGCCTCGGCCGCTGCCCGCGATGCCGAATGGCGCGAGATCGGTCTCGGCGCGCAGATTCTCCGCGACCTCGGCGTCACCACGATCCGGCTGCTGGCCAGCCGCGAGCGCCGCTATGTCGGTATCGACGGCTTCGGCATCGCCATCGAAGCGACCGAGATCATCGAAGGCTGACCGCTACTCCTCCTGCTGCGCCATCTGGCTTCGCTCGAAGGCGAGGATGATGAGGAGCGACAGCGCGAAGGGGATCAGCAGGTAGAAGAGGCGGAAGATGATCAGCGCCGCGACGACGTCGGCCTGGTCGATCTCGCTCAGCGCCGAGATGAAGATGAACTCGATGACGCCGAGGCCGCCCGGCGCATGCGAGATCAGCGCCGCCGAGAACGAGGCGATGAAGATCCCGAGGATCACGATGTAGCCCGGATTACCCTCCGGCGGCAGGGCGAAATAGATGATCGCGGCGGCGGCGAGCACCTCGATCGGTGCAACCATGAACTGCGCCACGACGATCGGCGGCCGCGGGTAATAGATCTTGAAGCCGCCGACGATGAATGGCCGGAAGTGGAACAGCGATCCGATCACATAGAAGGCGACGAAGGCGAGCATCAGCGCGCCGAGCGCCACGGCAGCGCTCTCCGGCACGTCGCCGAAGCGCTGCACGATATGCGGATGCGTGACGAGGACCAGCCCTCCGAGGATCAGGATGGCGAGCGCGAAGGTGAAGGAGCAGAGCGCCACGAGGACGCCGATCTCGGCCGCGGTCAGCCCCTTTGAGCTATAGGCGCGGTAGCGCACCACGGCGCCGGACAGCACCGAAGCGCCGACATTGTGCGATAGCGCATAGGTCGTGAAGGAGCAGAGAAAGACGAACCGCCATGCGATCTTCTTGCCGAGATGGCGGAGCGCCAGCTGGTCATATTCACCGAGCGCCACATAGGCGGCGAGCGTTGTCCCGCCGATGAAGATCCAGTGATGCGCCGGGATCATCTCGATGCTCACCAGGATCTCGGCAAGCGAAAGGCTCCGGAGCTCCTTGACCAGCAGCCACAGCGAAAAGGCGACGGCCGTGAGTCCGATGACCGGCCAGAAGAATTTTCTTTATTTCAGCAGCTTCACTCACTCGATTTGCGTGCCACCCGCCGATTGTCATCGGCGGTAATTAAGAATTTGTCTGAAATTCTACCCTTTCGGCACCCGCAAGAAAGCGCTTCGACCTAGCGCTCGAAGGTCGCGACGCATTCGATCTCTGCCGAGAACAGGAACTGATCGACCGGCGCGACCCGGACCAGGCGGTAACCGCCGTCGATCAGCACCCTTGCGTCGCGGGCAAGCGTTGCCGGGTTGCAGGAGACCGCAACGACCTTCGCGACCTTCGATGCCGCGATCTGGTCGACCTGCGCCTTGGCGCCGCCGGCCGGCGGATCGAAGACGAGGGCGCCGAAGGGATTGAGCTCGATCGGCGCCATCGGGTTACGGAAGAGGTCGCGCTTGCGCGTCGTCACCGGCTTCAGATGCTTCGTCCGGTTGGCCGCCGTGGTGATCGCCAGGATCAGCGCCACGTCGCCCTCGACGGCGGTGACCGGCGCGTTCCGGGCGAGGCGGAGGGCGAACGTGCCGGCGCCGGCGAAGAGGTCGAGCACCGGCGTCGCCTTGCCGACATGGTCGAGCACGACCGCCGCCATCGCCTCTTCGGCGGGCAGGGCCGCCTGCAGGAAGCCGCCGGGCTCGGGCAGGAGGAGTGTGTCGCCGGAGCGGATTTCCGGCTGCCGGTTGAGGAAGATGCGGTTGTTGTCGACCGTCAGCCGCGCCAGCGACGGATCGGCGGCCATCGCGCCGAGCGCTTCCAGTTCCGGCCGGCCGACCCGCCGGGCGCCCTGGACGGCGATATCGAGGCCGTTGTCCGCGGCAACGATCGTCAGCCGCAGCGGCCGCCGCCGGTCGCACAGGATCTTCGAGAGCCGTGTCAGCGTGTCCAGCCGCCCGGCAATCGCCGGCACCAGCACGGGACACTCGGCGATCGGCACGATGTCGTTGGTGCCGCGACGGTTGAAGCCGAGCACGAATCCCTGCGGCGTGGTGGCGGCCGAAAGCACGGCGCGCCGGCGCGTGCCTTCGGCGATCGGCACGATCGGCTCGACATCGGCCCCGATGCCGCGAAGCGCGAAGGCGTCGATGACGACCTGCCGCTTCCAGGCGAGATAGGCGCCGCGCTCCATATGCTGCAGCCCGCAGCCGCCGCAGGCGCCGAAATGCCGGCAGAGCGGCTCGACGCGATCCGGGCTCGCCTGGCTGATGCCGACGATCCGCGGCGGCTTTCCCGCCCGTTCGACCTCGATGGTTTCGCCGGGCAGCGCGTAGGGCACGAAGACGCGCCCGTCGGCGGTCTCGGCGACGCCGTCGCCGCCATGGCCGAGGGCAGTGATCGTCAGGGTCTCAGCCACGCCGCACGCCGATCAGATATTCGCGGTTGCCGTCGCCGCCCTCGATCGGCGAATCGATCAGTCCATCCACGGTCCAGCCCTTGTCCTTCTCGATCCAGGTTGCGATGCCGTCGGCGGCGGATCGGCCGAGCGCCAGGTCGCGCACGATTCCGCCTTTGCCGACGCCTTCGCGGCCAACCTCGAATTGCGGCTTGATGAGAAACACGCCCCAGGCCGGCGTGGCGGCGAGCGACAGGGCCGGCGGCAAAGCAAGCCTCAGCGAGATGAAACTGACATCGGCGGTGATCGCCGAGACCTTCTCGGTGATGCGGGCCGGCTTCAGGTCGCGGGCGTTCAGCCCTTCGAGATTGACGACGCGCGGGTCCTCGGCGATGCGCCGGTGCAACTGTCCGTGGCCGACATCGACGCCGAAGACGCGCCGGGCGCCGCGCCGGAGCAGGACTTCGGTGAAGCCGCCGGTCGAGGCGCCGAGATCGAGCGCCGCCAGCCCCTCCGGCGAATAGCCGAAATGGTCGAGCGCCGCGACCAGCTTCAGGGCGGCGCGCGAGACGTAGTCACCGGCCGGATCGTCGACCTCGATCGCCGCTTCGGACCGCACCGATTGGGCGGGTTTCTCGGCTTTCCGACCATCGACGGTGACATGGCCGCGCAGGATGGCGTCTCGCGCCTTGGCGCGGGTCGGCGCCAGGCCGAGCGAGACCATGCGGTTGTCGAGGCGCGACGCTGCCTTTTCGTCGGGACTTTGGTCGATCATGAGCGAAAGCCGCTGCGGAGATGTCAGAAGAAACAGCCGACAAAGGCGGACGCGAGATGGTCGAAATAGACCATGCTGCCGAAACGGGCCCAAAGCGCCGCGCCGAAAGTGAGCGCGGCGAGGCCGGTCAGCGAGAGCGAGAGCTTGGCGGTTCGCGTCATGGCCCGATTATAGCACACACCGCCCCGCTTCAGGAACGCTCGACCAGCCGCTTGAGCTTGGCGACCGCCGTATCCGGGCTTTCCTTGTAGTCGATCGTCCCGGAGAAGACCCCATTCGCGTCGAGGAGATAGATCGAGGCGGTGTGATCCATAATGTAGCTGCCGCTGTCGAGCGGAACTTTCCGCGAATAGATGCGATAGGCCTTGGTCATCTGCTCGACCGCCGCCGGCGAGCCGGTGAGCCCGGTGATGCGCGGGTCGAAGGCGGAGAGATAGCTTGCCATCTGCTCCCGGGTGTCGCGTTCGGGGTCGACGGTGACGAAATAGACCTTCAACCGGTCCGCGTCGGGCCCCAGCGTATCGAGCCAGGCGGTCATCTCGAACAGCGTCGTCGGGCAGACATCCGGGCAGAAGGTGTAGCCGAAGAACATCGCCGAAGGATGGCCCTTCAGCGCCGCCTCGGTAACCGTCGCGCCTTTCTGGTCTGTGAGCGCGAAGGGCCCGCCGATCGAGGCCGCGACGAGCCGCTCCGGCGCGGCGCCGCCCTGCCACTGCCAGGCGGCATAGCCGGTAGCGGCCGCGACGATCGCGACCGCTACCCAGGCGACGTAGCGGACGATGCGCAGCGCGTTCAATGTGCTGCTCCATGCTCATGCGGCTCGCCGGCCTTGCCGCCGGGACCGGGTGCGCCGATGCCCATGATATGCAGGAAGGTTTCGATCTTGCCGGCCTTTTCGAAGGTCAGTTCCACCGGAACCTTGCCGCCGTCGACGAAGGGTTCCTTCGGCGTCGTGAACATGATGTGCATTGCGCCCGGCGCAAGGGTGACCGACTCGCCGGCCGGAATCTCGATGCCGTCGCCGAGCGGGCGCATGGTCATGATGCCATCCTTGACCGACATCTCGTGCAATTCGCCGGAGCCGGCCTGCGACGAGGCCGCGCCGGTGAGCCGGTCGGCCTCGGTGCCGGTATTGGTGATGGTCAAATAGCCGCCGGCGGTCGGCGCATTGGGCGGCGTCGCGCGGGTCCAGAGATCGGTCAACTCTAGCGCACCGGCCTTGACCGAATGGGCGGAGGCAGTCCCGCCAATTAAGGCGGCAAGGAGAAGGGCGGCGGCGAGCGCCGCGACGCGGATGGGGAAAGGCATGGATGTCCTCGAAAGAATGGCGCGCCGCAGCGACGCCGCATGAAATCGGAGATGGTCGAACGATTTCAGGCGAGGGCAGGCGGGCCGCGCGGCGAGGCGCTGCCGGCATGGCGCGGCTCGCGGAGGATGCTGTCGGCGAGCGGCGTGGCGGGCGCGTTTTGACCAAAGCTTGTGCCGGAAAGGAGCGCCGGTTCGGCTGCGATCGCTGCCGGCGACGGTCCGGAGCCCAGCACGCAGCAGGAAATCTCTTCCAGGCCGGCCGGAACCTGCGGCAGGCCCTGGTCGACCCGGACCGCGCCGTCGCTGGTGCAGAGGATCGCGTCAGCATGGCCGTTGGCCATGGCGCTCGCGTGATACGCGCCGAATATCCCGTTGAAGAGCAGGAGCAGGGCGAGCGCCCGCGCAACCGATCGCGCATCGGTGCCGCGGAGGCTCGCAAGGAAGGACCGGCTCATGCCTCTCCTCTAGCAGCGCAGGCCGGCGCGTACCACCGCGTCACCGCGCCGCGTTCCCGTCGGACCCGGCCGGCTCAGTAGTTGCCGGCGGCACGGTCGCGCCGGTCGGCGCCGTCGCGGCGAGGTCGAAACCGGTCTTTCCGGTGGGGGCCGGCCGCTGCCGGAGCCGCACGAAGGCGAAAGCGGCAAGCGACGCCTGCACCAGGGCGGTGAACAGGAAGAGCTTCAGGGAACTGGTCTCCTCCATCAGGGTCGAGGCGAGGATCGGACCGATAATCGCGCCCGACGCGTTGGCGAGCAGCACGCCGGCCGCAACCTCGACGAAAGTCCCTGGCGCGGCATGGTCGTAGGCATGGGCCGCGGCGATTGAATAGGTCGGCATGGTCGTCATGCCGAAGACCAGCGCCATCACGAACAGGCCGGTGCGCGGCAGCGGTACGAAGGCGATGATGAGCCCGCTCGTCGCCGCCAGGCAGAGGAGGGTGATCAGCACCAGCCTGCGGTCGATCCGGTCCGAGAGCCGGCCGACCGGCCATTGCGTCAGCGCCCCGCCGGTGGTGGCGATGCTCATGAAGATCGCCGCTTCGGCGGCGGTCAGCCCGGCGCCGACTCCCGCGACGGCGCCGAGCGACCAGAAGGAGCCGTTGGCGACGCCGATCAGCGAGACGCCGACGATGCCAACCGGCGAAGACCTATAGAGCGCCAGCGGCCGGAAACGCACCCTGGTCACCGGCGCCGGCTCGGAGGCCCGCGTCATCGCCACCGGGATCGCCGCGACCATCATCGCCATCGTCGCCATGGCGAAAAGGGTGAACTCGGTCGGCGCATAGAGCGTCACCGCCATCTGGCCGATCGTGATCGCGACGAAGTTGATGAAGATGTAGGCCGACATGATCAGCCCGCGCGTCCGGTTGGTCGCGTGGTCGTTCAGCCAGCTCTCGATGACCATGTACAGGCCGGCGAGGCTGGCGCCGATGACCAGCCGGAAGACGATCCAGGGAATGAAGGCGACCCAGAGCGTGTGGGCGAGCAGCGTCGCCGCGGTCAGCGAGACCAGCGCCGTGAAGGCGCGGATATGGCCGGCCCGCCGGATGATGAAGGGCGCCGCGAAACACCCGGCAACAAAGCCGACATAATAGGCCGAGCCGATGGCGCCGATCTGGTAGCCGGTCCAGCCTTCAGCCTCGGCGCGCAGCGGCACGACGGTAAGCTGCAGGCCGTGTCCGATGATCAGGAAGGCAACCCCGGCAAGCAGCGATGCGACAGGGGCAAGGGTGGATTTCATGCCGCGAGCCGCGCCCCGTTCTCGGGCCTGGTCCTCCCCCGTTTAGGGGGGAGGGGGACCGCCGATAGGCGGTGGTGGGGGCGGCGGATCGCTCTGAACATGAGGTCGCCCCCTCCGTCGCAGCACTGCACTCGGCTTTTGCCGAGTTCAGCATCAAATACCTCAAGTCGGATAAACCGACTTGAGTGCGCCACCTCCCCCGCTTCGCGGGGGAGGAACCTCAAGCCCGCAGGTTTGCCGCGGGCCGGTCTTCCTTGCTGATGCCAAGCGCCGTGAACACCGCCGTGACGATGCCCGCCGAGTCGAGCTTGACGGCTTCGTACATCGCTTCCGGCTTGTCCTGCTCGACGAAACGGTCGGGCAGCGTCAGGCAGCGCAGCTTGAGGCCGTGATCGAACTCGCCGGCATTGGCGAGATGATGCAGGACCTGTCCGCCGAAGCCGCCGGCCGAGCCTTCCTCGACCGTGATCAGCACCTCGTGATGGCGCGCCAGCCTGGTGATCAGCTCCATGTCGAGCGGCTTGGCGAAGCGCGCATCGGCGACCGTCGCCGGCAGTCCGTAGGCGTCGAGGTCTTCGGCCGCCTTCAGGCATTCGTTGAGCCGCGTCCCGAAGGAAAGGAGGGCCACCTTGCCGCCTTCGCGGAGAATCCGGCCCTTGCCGATTTCGATCGGCACGCCCTGCTCGGGCATGTCGACGCCGATGCCGTCGCCGCGCGGATAGCGGAAGGAGGAGGGCCGGTCGTCGATCGCCGCCGCGGTGGCCACCATATGAACCAGCTCTGCCTCGTCCGCCGCCGCCATGACGACGAAGCCCGGCAGCGCCGCGAGATAGGCGGTGTCGAAGGAGCCGGCATGGGTTGGCCCGTCGGCGCCGACGAAGCCCGCCCGGTCGATCGCGAAGCGCACCGGCAGGTTCTGGATCGCCACGTCATGGACGATCTGGTCGTAGCCGCGCTGCAGGAAGGTCGAATAGATCGCGACGAAGGGCTTGTAGCCTTCGGCGGCGAGGCCGGCGGCGAAAGTGACGGCATGCTGCTCGGCGATGCCGACATCGAAGGTCCGCGCCGGGAATTTCTCGGCAAAAAGATCGAGGCCGGTGCCGGACGGCATCGCGGCGGTGATGGCGACGATCCTGTCGTCCTTCTCGGCCTCGCGGACCAGGCTCTGTGCGAACACCTTGGTGTAGGACGGCGCGTTCGAGCGCGGCTTCGCCTGCTCGCCGGTGATGACGTCGAACTTGTTGACGCCGTGATACTTGTCGGTCGATTCCTCGGCCGGTCCGTAGCCCTTGCCCTTCTGGGTCACGACATGGATCAGGACCGGGCCGTTCCGCATGTCGCGGACATTCTTGAGCACCGGCAGGAGGTGGTCGAGATTGTGGCCGTCGATCGGCCCGACATAATAGAAGCCGAGCTCCTCGAAGAGCGTGCCGCCCGTCCAGAAGCTGCGGGCGAATTCTTCCGTCATCCTCGCCTTCTCGCGGAAGAAGCGCGGGAAGAGGTTGGCGACGCGCTTGGCGAAGCTGCGGAAGCGGCCATAGGTGCGGCCCGAGACGAGCTTGGCGAGATGGGCGGAGAGCGCCCCGACCGGCGGCGCGATCGACATGTCGTTGTCGTTGAGGATGACGATGAGCCGCGACTTCATCGCGCCGGCATTGTTCATCGCCTCATAGGCCATGCCCGCCGACATGGCGCCGTCGCCGATGACGGCGATTACGGCATTATCGCCCTCGCGCAAGTCGCGCGCCACGGCCATGCCGAGCCCGGCCGAGATCGAGGTCGAGGCGTGCGCCGCGCCGAACGGGTCGTATTCGCTCTCTGCCCGGCGGGTGAAGCCGGAAAGGCCGCCGCCCTGGCGAAGCGTCCGGATGCGGTCGCGCCGGCCAGTCAGGATCTTGTGCGGATAGGCCTGGTGCCCGACGTCCCAGATCAGCCGGTCGCGCGGCGTGTCGAAAACATAATGGATCGCGACGGTGAGCTCGACGACGCCGAGGCCGGCGCCGAGATGGCCGCCGGTGACTGAAACCGCCGAGATCGTCTCCCGGCGAAGCTCGTCGGCAAGCTGTGCCAGCGACGATTCCGGAAGCTTCCGGAGCTCGTCTGGCGTCCGGACTGTGTCGAGGAGCGGGGTGGTCGAAGTCACCGTGACGGCCTGTGGGCGAGGAACTGCTGTCAGAGAGTTATATCAGGGTATTGGGTGGCGCAATAAAGGCTGAATACAGTGCAATTTCAGCTATTTGCACGGGCCTCCGCGCTGCGCGCAGCAGCAACCAACAAGATTCGGCGGGGTCGTCGCGAAAGGAAGGTCAGCCCGGATCGAGCGGTTCCACGCCGGCCGGCTTGCCGTCGGCGCCGACGCGAATCTTCTCGACCCGCGCCTCGGCCTCGCCGAGAAGCGTCTGGCAGCGCGCCTTGAGGGCTTCGCCGCGCTCGTAAAAGATGATCGAATCGGCGAGCGGTACGTCGCCGCGCTCCAGCTTGCCGACGATGTCCTCCAGCTCCTTCAGCGCTTCCTCGAAGGCGAGTTCGTCGATTGGCTTTTGCGGCGTGGCTGGCATTTTTCAAGGCTCCTGATGGGCCTTTGTCGGCCATCTCAAGTCAGGTTGCAATGCTGGTATCGGGCTGGCGTCAGGCGTCCATCAGGGCCGCGACATGGGCCACGGTCGACGCCGCCAGCGCCTCCAGATCATAGCCGCCCTCGAGCATGCTGACGACCCGGCCGCCGCAATACCGGTCGGCGAGTTCCATGAGCTGGCGCGTTGCCCAGGCGAAATCCGCATCGTCGAGATTGAGCGAGGCGAGGGGATCGCGTCGGTGGGCGTCAAAGCCGGCCGAGATCAGGATGAGGTCGGGACGAAAGCTGTCGATCGCCGGCAGGATCTTGCCCGTCATCGCGTTCCGGAACTGGACACCGCCGGCATCGCTGGACAGAGGTGCGTTGACGATGTTGTCGGCCCCGGTCTCGCTCGCCGCGCCGGTGCCGGGATAGAGCGGCCATTCATGCGTCGAGGCATAGAGGACCGTCGGGTCCGCCCAGAAGATCGCCTGCGTCCCGTTGCCGTGATGGACGTCCCAGTCGACGACCGCGACGCGTTCGGCGCCGTGGGCCTTCTGCGCGTGGCGCGCCGCGATGGCGACGTTGTTGAAGATGCAGAAGCCCATGGCGCGATCGGCCTCGGCATGATGGCCGGGCGGCCGGATCGCGCAGAAGCCGTTGGCGGCCTTGCCCCGCATGACCTCGTCGACCGCCAGGCAGGCGGCGCCGACGGCGTGGAGGGCAACCTCCAGCGTCTTCGGCGACATATAGGTGTCCGCGTCGAGCTGGACGAAGCCGTCGGCGGGCACATTGTCGAGAATCAGGTCGATATGGGCCTGCTCATGGGCGAGTGCCACGATCTCGACCGGCGCGGCTGGCGCTGCGCGACGGATCACGGCGTCGAAGCGCTCGTCGGAGAGCGCCTCCGTGATGGCGCGGATGCGGTCCGGCCGCTCGGGATGGCCGGGCGGGACCTCATGCGCGGTGAAGATAGGATGCTCGACCAGAAGCGTTGCCAATCGCGCCTCCTCGGCGGTAGGGGGGCGGTCGCCCGCCGGCCTTGTCAGTGGTGCCGGTCGATGAACGCCTGAAGCGCGTCGCGGGCGGCGGGAGAGCGCAGCAGTTCCGTGAAGCTCGAGGCTTCCTTCTCGATCCGCTGCGCGAGGTCGCGCCTCTCGCCGCGCATCAGCTTCAGCGCTGTGCGAACGGCCTCCGGCGGCTTCGCCGCAATGGCCTTCGCCGCGGCTTCGGCGATGGCGTCGACCGATTCGGCCGGCACGACCTTGTTGACGAAGCCAGCCTGGAAGGCGCGTTGCGCGTCGAAATGCTCGCCCATGACGAAGAGCTCGAAGGCGCGCTGATGGCCCATCAGGCGCGGCGCCAGAAGGCTCGATCCGGCCTCCGGCGAAAGTCCGAGGTCGACGAAGGGCGCCGAGAAGGTCGACCACTCGCTGGCGACGACATAGTCGCAATGGAAGAGCATCGTCGTGCCGATGCCGACGGCGAGCCCGTCGACCGCCGCGACGAGCGGCTTTTCCAGCGACGAGATCGTCTTCAGGAAATGGATGGCGCTGTCGCCAAACGCGCCGCCCTCGGCAAAGGCGTGCAACTCGTTGATGTCGTTGCCGGCGGTGAAGACGCCCGGCATGCCGGTGATCAGGAAGCATTTGACGCGGGAACTGCTCTCGCCGAAGGCGAAGGCGTCGGACATCATGTCATACATGACGCTGGTCAACGCGTTCTGCTTCTCCGGCCGCTCGATGCGCATCGTGCTGACGCCGGCAGCGATGCTTACCGCAACCTGTTCGCTCATGCAGAACCTTCCCGATCTCGAACGCTACCTACGGAAAGCCGGAGCCGTTCGTCAACCCTGAACGGTACGGCTTAGAAGATGTGTATCTGCCGCTTTTTCGAGCGCAGCGCCCCCTTCCATGACGGTCCCGGCCAAGGCGGCACTTTCTCCGAGCATGTTTTCAGCAAAGAAGCGCGCCAGGGAGATCCATCCCTCGGCCTCCGCAACCTCTGCCGACCGCAGCGCGCCCTTGGCAAGAAGCACGCCGCCGGCCGTCAGGCCGAAGAGCCGGAGATAGGGGGTGGCGCCAGCGAGCGCCGTCGGCAGGCGATTCTCCGCCTGCTCGCGGAGGAGAAATGTCGTCGCCTCGGCAAGATCGGCGAGGGCGGCGGCGAGCCGCTCACCCATCCGCCCGAAATCAGGCCGGTTCAGGGCCGCGACCCTGGTGGAAATTTCAGCAAATTCCGCAAGCAGTTCCTCGACCGCCTTGCCGTCGCGGAGACGAAGCTTCCGGATGACGAGGTCGATCGCCTGGATGCCGTTGGTGCCCTCATAGATGGCGAAGATGCGGGCATCGCGGAGATATTGGGCCGCACCGGTTTCCTCGATATAGCCGGCGCCGCCATGCACCTGAATGCCGAGCGAGGCGACCTCGATGCCGGCATCGGTGGAAAAGGCCTTGGCGATCGGCGTGAGGAGGCTGGCCCGCTCCGCCCAGATGCTCCGGTCGGCCGGGGCGGCACGGCGGCTCCGGTCGATCGCCTCGGCGCAGAGCATGGCGATGGCGCGCGCCGCGGCGGTCAGCGCCTTCATCTTCAGGAGATCGCGCTGCACGTCGGGATGCTCGACGATCGGGCTCGACGTGCCGGCCACGGCGCCGACGGCGCGTCCCTGCTTGCGCTCCTGCGCATAGGCGAGCGCCCGGTCGAAGGCGCGGGTGGCGACGCCGATCCCCTGGATGCCGACCGTCAGCCGCGCCATGTTCATCATCGTGAACATCGCCGCGAGACCGCGATTCTCGCCGCCGACCAGCCAGCCGGTCGCGCCGCGGCCCTCATCGCCATAGACCATCGTGCAGGTCGGCGAGCCGTGCAGGCCGAGCTTGTGCTCCAGGCCGGCGCAAACGAGGTCGTTGCGGGCGCCCGGCGAGCCGTCGTCCTCGACCAGGAATTTCGGCACGACGAAGAGCGAGATGCCGGCGGTGCCCGGCGGTGCGTCGGGCAGGCGCGCCAGCACGAGATGGATGATGTTCTCAGCGAGATCGTGCTCGCCATAGGTGATGAAGATCTTCTGCCCGAAGATGCGGTAGCTGCCGTCCCCGGCCGGCGCGGCGCGCGTCTTGATCGCCCCGACATCGGAGCCGGCCTGCGGCTCGGTCAGGTTCATCGTCGCCATCCAGGTGCCGGCGACGAGCTTCGGCAGATAGCGCGCCTTGATCTCGTCGGAGGCGTGCGTCTCCAGCGCCTCGATCGCGCCCATGGTCAGCATCGGACCCGCCGCGAAGGAGGCGGCGCCTGCGTTCCACAATTCCTGCAGCGCCGCATGCACCATGACGGGGAGATCCTGCCCACCCCATGCGGCCGAGGCGGTGACCCCATTCCATCCCGCGTCCGCCCAGCTTTTATAGGCATCCTTCCAGCCGGGCGGCGTGGTGACGGCGCCCTTGTCGAGCCTGCAGCCGATCTGGTCGCCGCCGCGATTGATGGCGTCGAGCTCGTTTTCGGCGAAGCGGCCGGCCTCGGCCAGGATCGCCTCGACCATCTCCGCCGAAAGGTCGGAAGAGCCGTCCGCCGCGATAACACCGTCGAGATCGGCGATATTGCGCATGGTGAAAAGGATGTCGGCGAGCGGCGCCCGGAAGCCCATCAGAATTCCTTCCTCCCGCGCTCTGCTTGACGCGGCGTTCCCCGGCCGCCACAACCCGGCGACGCGATCGGACAGTAAGAGGCAGGATTGTCACCGATTTTCGACATGAGTGACAGCGAAGTTGGACCCGTCGGCATCGCCACGGCCGCGGAAGCGCTGCGTGAAGGGGAACTTGTCGGCCTGCCCACCGAGACGGTCTACGGCCTCGCCGCCGATGCGCGAAACGGCAAGGCGGTCGCCGGCATCTTCGCCGCCAAGGGCCGGCCGCATTTCAATCCGCTCATCGTCCATGTCCTGTCGCTGGAGGATGCCGGCAAGATCGCCGTCTTCGACGCTGCGGCGATGCGGCTTGCCGAAGCCTTCTGGCCGGGCCCGCTGACGCTCGTCCTGCCGCGGCGGCCCGATTCGGGGATTGCCGATATCACCACCGCCGGGCTCGACACGGTGGCTCTCCGCGTGCCGGCCCATCCGATCGCCCGCATCCTGCTTTCGGCCTTTGGCGGCCCGGTCGCCGCGCCGAGCGCCAACCGTTCCGGCCATGTCAGCCCGACGACGGCGGCTCACGTCGCCGCCGATCTCGGTGGCGACGTCGCCTGCATCCTCGATGCCGGGCCGAGCGGCATCGGCGTCGAATCGACCATCGTCGGATTCTCGGGCGAGGATGCGGTCCTGCTGCGGCCAGGCGGCCTGGCCAGCGCAAAGATCGAGGCTGTTCTCGGGCGGAAGCTGGTCGCGCCGGCATCCGACGCCGCGGTGAGCGCGCCGGGGATGCTCGCCTCGCACTATGCCCCGGCCGCGTCGCTGCGGCTCGACGTGACCGATGTCCGGGCCGGCGAGACGCTGCTCGCCTTCGGTCCCGACCTGCCGGCCGGCAGCGACAGGGCAGAGGCGATTCAAAATCTGACAATGTCCGGCGATCTCGCTGAAGCGGCAGCGAATCTCTTCGCCGCACTCCGCCGTCTCGACAGAGAGTCGGCGGCGATCGCCGTGATGCCGATTCCGAATGACGGGCTGGGCGAGGCGATCAACGACCGGCTGCGACGTGCCGCCGCGCCGAAGGATCGCGTGCCGACTGCGAGGCGATGAGGGTTTGATGAAGCGGCCAACCCAGTCCGCTCATCCGCGCAAAAGCGGGGACCCAAGGGCGAAAGATTCGAGCTTCGCCTCAAACCCTGGGTTCCCGCTTTCGCGGGAATGATCGGAATTTTCGGCAACCGGCGTGCTGCCCGAATAAGACCGCGAAAGATCAGCTGTTCCGTTCGGGCTCGCGCGCCGAATAGCGCTGCTCTTCGCGCCATTTCTGCATGAGCTTCTCAAGCTCGGGGTCGCCGCCCTTGGGCAGCACGATGCGGAGCGAGACCAGAAGGTCGCCGCGCCCGCCGCCGGTTTTTGGAAGGCCCTTGCCCTTGAGCCGCATCGGCCGGCTGCCGTCGGATTGCGCCGGGACGTCGATCGACACGGCGCCTTCGAGCGTCGGCACGCGCAGCTTGGCACCAAGCACCGCCTCGTCCAGCGTCACCGGCAGGTCGACGCGAAGCGCGTCGCCGTCCGGCTTGAAGGTCGGGTGCGGAACGAAGTCGATGGTGATGACCACGTCGCCGGGCTGTCCGCCGAGTTCGCCCGGCCGGCCCATGCCCTTCAGGCGGATCTGGTGGCCCGGCTTGACGCCGGGCGGCACCGCGACCTCGTAGGTCTTGCCGGTCGGCAGGTCGACGCGGGCCTTCTCGCCGCGGGCGAACTGTTCCAGCGTGATCGCCGCCGTGACGGCCAGGTCTTCGCCGCGTGCTGTCGCGGCTCGCCGCTGGCCACCCGCGCCGGCACCGCGGCCCATATTGCCGAAGATCTCGCTGAGGATATCGTCGCTGTTGAACGGATCGTCGCCCGGCGCCGCACCGCCGCGGCCGCCCGTCGACCAGCGGAACGACCGGCTGCCGCCGGGAGCGCCGGCTCCAAATCCGCCGCCGCCGAAACCGGCTCCGGCGCCCGGCCGTTGGCTGAAACCTTCAAAGCCGCGCGGCTTGCCGTCGGCGCCGATCTCGCCACGGTCGAACCGGCCGCGCTTGTCCTTGTCGCCGGCGATCTCGTATGCGGAATTGAGCTCCGAAAAGCGTTCCTTCGCCTTCGGATCGGTCTTGTTCTGGTCGGGGTGAAGCTTCTTGGCGAGCTTGCGATAGGCCGATTTGATATCGGCCGCGCTCGCGTCCTTCTTCACACCGAGGACTTCGTATGGATTCCGCATGGTCCCGGACAATAGCAAGCCCTTCCGGCCGCGGAAATGCGACAGGTTCCCGTTATATGGGAAATTCTAGGAATTGATTCCAGAGCTGGCGAACAGACTAAAGCAGTTTGGAGTCGTCGGCGAGCACGCCGAAGAGCTGCCAGCGGTCGTTGCCCATGCGACAGGCTTCGCCGCGATAGCGTCGGATGCCGCGCATGTCGTTCATCGTCGTCGCGAAGTTCCGGCAATTGGCGTCGTTGGTCGCGGTCGGCGTGTTGAGGATCGACAGGGCGCCGCTCGATCCGGTCGACGGATTGCTCCAGGCGAGGCTCTCGGCCTTGCTCTCCATCGCCTTGGCGACGGTCGTGCGCACCGCTTCCCAATCGGACTGGCTGGTCGGACCGCCGGCCTTGGCGCTCACCTTCTGGATGCTGCCGGTCGACATTATGTCGCGCGAGGCGGTCTCGGAGAAGGGCATGCCCAGCCCGGCGCAACCGCCGAGCATTGAAGCAAGGAGTGCGATCGCGGCCGGCCGCATGAAGGGCGGCGACTGGCGCTGACGACCGCCGCCGATATATGAAGAACCCGACCAGTGCATGAAGACTCCCGACGCACGCTTACCAGCCCACAATCGGTGATTTTCGTTAATGGATCATGATCTCGACAGTGCAGCGGACCCATTTCGGCTGTTTTCCGAATGGCTTGCCGCCGCGACCGCCTCCGAACCCAACGATCCGAACGCCATGGCGCTGGCCACCGTCGATGCCGACGGGCTGCCCAATGTCCGCATGGTGCTCCTGAAGGGCCTCGACGATGGCGGCTTCGTCTTCTTCACCAATTACGAGAGCGACAAGGGCCGCGAGCTGCTGGCGAGCCGCAAGGCCGCGTTGTGCTTCCATTGGAAAAGCCTGCGCCGCCAGATCCGCGTCAGGGGGGAGATCACGCCGGTCCCGGCCGCCGAGGCCGACGCCTATTTCGCCAGCCGCGCCCGCGGCAGCCGCATCGGCGCCTGGGCGAGCAAGCAGTCGCGTCCGCTCGAATCCCGTTTCGCGCTGGAGAAGGCGGTGGCGTCCTATGCCGCGAAATTCGCGATCGGCGAGGTGCCCCGCCCGGACTACTGGTCGGGATTCCGCCTGACGCCGCTGGCGATCGAGTTCTGGAAGGATGGCCAGTTCCGCCTCCACGACCGCGTCAGGTTCATCCGCGCCGGCGAGGGCTGGGAGAAGACGCGGCTTTATCCGTAGCTACCGTAGGGTGGGCAAAGCTGCGGAGCAGCGTGCCCACGTACCGGCGTCCGTGAGATACCGTGGCAAACGCGAAGGGCGTTTGCCTACCCTGCGGCCTAGGGCTGCGGCGCCGGCCTTTCCCGCTTTCCGTCTTCCTCCGCCGCCACGACCGCCGTTTCTTCGCTGAGCGGCCGGCTGGCGCGTTTCGGCGGGGTGAGGGGGGTCGGCGTCGGCTCGGTCTTGAGGATGCCGCGCCCGCCCCAGATGCCTTCGACCTGCTGCAGGCGAAGCCGCTCGGCGTCGCGCTCGCGGACGCCTTCCATGATCTCGTTCGCTTCGTCCTGCGGCACGCCCAATATGTCGAGCGCCGCCGCGCCGAAGCTCATGGCGCTCTCGAAGGTTTCGCGGATCTGGTAGTCGACGCCCGCCGCGATGAGGTCGAGCGTATGGCCGCGGTCGAAGGAGCGCACCAGAATCTGGGCGAGCGGGAACTCGGCCTTGATGAGCTCGACGATCTTGTCGGCTGTCTCGCGCTTGTCGACGCAGACTGCGATGACCTTGGCGGTGCCTGCCCCGGCGGCGCGCAGCACATCCAGCCGCGTGCCGTCGCCGTAATAGATCTTGAAGCCGAACCGCGCCGCCGCCCGGATCATGTCGGTGTCGTTATCGATGATCGAGACATCGACGCCGCGCGATAGCAGCGGCTGGCTGACCACCTGTCCGAAGCGGCCGAAGCCGATCAGGAGCGTCGTGCCGGAGAGGCCGTTGGCGAATTCGATCCCCTCGAAGGATTCGCTGCCCGAGCGGGCGAGGCGGTCGGCAAGAATCGCCAGAAGCGGCGTCACCGCCATCGAGATGATCACCGCCGCGTTCAGCCGGGCCGTGAGCTCGGCGTCAAAAATGCCGCTGTCGAAGGCCGCCGTGTAGAGCACGAAGGCGAACTCGCCGCCCTGCGCCATGAGGAGGGCGCGATGGATCGCCTCCGGATGCTTCGACCGGAAGAGCCGGGCGATCAGGTAGATGCCGCCCGACTTGACGATCACGAAGGCCGAGACGATGGCCAGGATCATCGTCCAGTCGCGGAGCACGAGCGAAAGGTCGAGCGACATGCCGACGCTGAGAAAAAAGAGGCCGAGCAGCAGCCCGCGGAACGGCTCGATGTCGGCTTCGAGCTGGTGCCGGAAGGTCGATTCCGAGAGAAGCACGCCGGCGATGAAGGCGCCCATCGCCATCGACAGGCCGCCGAGATCCATGACCAGCGCCGAGCCGAGCACGACGAGGAGCGCCGCCGCGGTCATCACCTCGCGGGCCTGGGCTGCCGCGAAGATGCGGAAGATCGGGTTGAGGAGATACTTGCTGAAGGTGACCAGGAAGACGATCGCGGCCAGCGCGATCACGACCTCCAGCCAGCGCGGATTGCCGGTGACCGCGACCTGGGTCGGCGCCAGCAGCGTTGCCGCCACCAAAAGCGGCACGATGGCGAGGTCTTCGAGCAGCAGCACCGAGACGATCTTCTGGCCTTGCGGCGCGTTGGTCTCGCCGCGCTCGTCGAGGAGCTGCAGCACGATCGCCGTTGAGGTCATGGTGAAGCCCATGGCCGCGATGAAGGCCGCCTGCCACGGATAGCCGGCGAGAACGCCGACGCCGGTCAGGAGCGCGCCGCAAAAGGCGATCTGGCTCAAGCCGAGACCGAAGATATCGCGGCGCAGCGACCAGAGCCGCGACGGCTTCATCTCGAGACCGATGATGAACAGGAGCATCACGACGCCGAGTTCGGCGACGGCCAGGATGTCCCCCGGCTCCTGGAACAGCCCGAGCCCGAAGGGCCCGATGGCGATGCCGGCGACGAGGTAGCCGAGCACCGAGCCGAGGCCGATGCGCTTGAAGATCGGCACGGCGACGACGCCGGCGCCGAGCAGGGCGACCGCCGGGATCAGGTCAAATCCGTGTCCCTCGACCGCCATCGGCGCCCTTTCGCTAGGTCTATGTGGCTGTGCCGCCGACCGTGATCTGGTCGATCCTGAGCGTCGGCTGGCCGACGCCAACCGGCACGCCCTGGCCGTTCTTGCCGCAGGTGCCGATCCCCGGATCGAGCGCCATGTCGTTGCCGATCATCTTGATCCGCGTCAAGGCATCCGGTCCGTTGCCGATCAGCATGGCGCCCTTGATCGCGGCGCCGATCTTGCCGTTCTGGACCTTGTAGGCCTCGGTGCAGGAGAAGACGAACTTGCCCGAGGTGATGTCGACCTGGCCGCCGCCGAAGGAGACGGCATAGATGCCGTTCTTGACCGAAGCGAGGATCTCGGCCGGGTCGGATTTGCCCGCGAGCATGTAGGTATTGGTCATGCGCGGCATCGGGATATGCGCATAGGATTCGCGGCGGCCGTTGCCGGTCGGCTTCATGCCCATCAACCGGGCATTCTGCCGGTCCTGCATGTAGCCGACCAGGATGCCGTCCTCGATCAGCGTCGAGCAATTGGTCGGCGTGCCTTCGTCGTCGACCGAAAGCGAGCCGCGGCGGCCGGCGATCGTGCCGTCATCGACGATCGTCACGCCGGGCGAGGCGACGCGCTGGCCCATCAGGCCGGCGAAGGCGCTTTCCTTCTTGCGGTTGAAATCGCCCTCCAGCCCGTGGCCGACGGCCTCATGCAGGAGGATGCCCGGCCAGCCCGGGCCGAGCACGATGTCGAAGGTGCCGGCCGGCGCCGGCTCGGCGGAAAGGTTGACCAGAGCCTGGCGGAACGCCTCGTCGACGGCGCCCTGCCAGACGTCCTCGGTGACGAAACGTCCGAAGCCTTCGCGCCCGCCGGTGCCGAAGGAACCCGATTCCTGGCGCGAGCCGTCGCCGGCGACGACCGAGACATTGATGCGCACGAGCGGGCGCACGTCGCGGACGAGGGTGCCGTCGGCGCGCAGGATCTCGACAGTCTGCCAGGAGCCCGCAAGCGAAGCACTGACCTGGCGTACGCGCGGGTCTTTCGCCCGTGCATAGGCGTCGATCGCCTCGAGAAGCTTGACCTTCTCGGCGAAGCTCGGCGCGCCGAGCGGGTTCTCGTCGCCATAGAGAGCGACATTGGTGCCGCGCGGTGCCGCCGCGTAGGAGCCGGTATAGCCGCTCTTCACGGCCTGGACGGCATCGGAAGCCCGCTTGATCGCCGCCTCGGAAATCTCGCTCGAATGGGCGTAGCCGGCGGCTTCTCCCGCGACGGCGCGCAGGCCGAAGCCCTGGCTGGTGTCGAAGCTTGCCGATTTCAGCCGGCCATTATCGAAGACCAGCCCTTCTGACTGCGAATATTCGAGGAACAGTTCGCCGTCGTCGGCCCCGTCGAGCGCTTTGGCGACGAGCTGGCGGGCCTGTTCCTGGCCGAGGCCGGAACGATCGAGAAGACTGGCGGGATTGGTGGCCACGGTACGCCTCGCAAGAGGGAGGAAGGTCTGCCCAATATGGAACTGCGGCCTCGCCAATCCAAGGGGCGAGGCCGGAGGGCAGGGCAGTCCGCTACGGCAGGGCGTCGAATCCCGGGCCGAAGCCGGCGAGCGAGATCGGGATGCCGATCCCTTCCTCGGGCGTCTGCGAGATGATGAAGGTCGCGGTCGTTCCGGTGCGCAGCGTGGTCAGGAGCGTATCGCTCAGGATGACCTCGGCGACGCAGCCGTTCGGCAGGCAGCGGACGAAGCCCGCCCGGCCCATGTCGGTCTGGTCGATGCGCAGGCCGAGGCCGGAGGGCAGGAGGACGCCGAGCGGCGCCAGGATGCGCATGATGCGCGCCTGCCGGTCGGCGGTCTTCAGGATGATCACCGTCAGCCCGACATTGTCGCGGTCTTCCGCCGTCACGAACTGCATGAGCACGCATTGCTCGCTCTGCGACCCGGCCGGGGTGTCGCAGCGAATCTGCCAGTCGCCATGGGTCGAGCGCACGGCCGGCTCGCCGGCGGCAGGCGGCACGGCAGCGACCACGGCGTCCGGGACATCGACCGTCGGTTCGCCTGTTGCGGGCGGGGGCGGCGCGATCTCCGTCTGGCGGCCGCCGGCCGGTTCCGGCTCGGACAGGACCTCGGTGACCTGCGGGTCGCGCGATCCAAATACGCCCATCGAATAGAGGACGACGGCGACGCCGATGCCGATCGCCAGAACGGAGGCCACGATCGCCAGGATCGGGATTAGCGGACTGCGGCGTTCGGGCTCGTATTCGTACTCGTCGTCCAAGTCTTCTTGGTCTTGCCGATATGTCAAGGCGATAGCCTGTCTGGATGATGTTGGCGCGAAAAGAGGGCAAGCGCGCCCCGTCGTCAACCTGCCCCGTCGAACTGTTCCGTTTCGCGCCGGCCCGGCATCGCGAATCGGATAAACCGAATCCCGGCAACGGTTTCTTGCGGATCGGACATGCCGGAGGCGAATCGACCCCCTGAATATCTGCATCCTGCACCAAACTCGCGGCGCGGAAAATCGGGGAAAATCATGGCCGGATTCTGCCGCTTTGCAGCATGAAGCGGCGCGATTTGCCGCACGGAACGGGACGTTCCTCCATTGCGACCAAAATGAGCTTGTGGTTTCTCGGCCTCGCCGAGTCTATCAATTCTAAAAAGCCGCATGGCCGTCCGCCGATCCGGGCATATAATCGGACAGCCTGGCCGGCCATAGGGCATTGATTGATGTGCGGGATTCGGGGGAAGGGAAGGGTACCGAAAGTGACCAGGGCGACGATGCGCGGTGTGATGGCGATCCTGAGCGGCGCCGGCTTTGGCCTTTGCGGCGGTGCGGCCCTCGCGGCCCAGCCGCAGCCGTGGCAGATGGGACTTCAGCCGGCGGCATCGCCGATCATGGAGATGATCCACAGCTTCAATAACGGCGTCATGATCATCATGACCCTCGTCACGCTCTTCGTGCTCGCTTTGCTTCTCTATTGCATCGTCCGCTTCAATGCGAAGTCGAACCCGGTGCCGTCGCGGACGAGCCACAACACGCTCATCGAAGTCCTGTGGACGGTCGTGCCGATCCTGATCCTGGTCGGCATCGCGGTGCCGTCCTTCGCGCTGCTTTTCGCCGAGCATGATCCGGCGCGCGCCATTCCGGGCTTCAACCCGGCGACCGATCGCCAGATGACCATCAAGGCGACCGGCAGCCAGTGGTACTGGACCTACGAATATGTCGACAGCGACGGGCTGTCCTTCGATTCGCTGATGCTGAACGAAACCGACCGCGCCGCCGATCCGAATGCCGGTCCGCGCCTGCTCGCCGTCGACAACGAACTGGTCGTTCCGACCGGCACCGTCGTCAACATGCAGGTCATCGGCGCCGACGTCATCCACGCCTTCGCCGTGCCGGCTTTCGGCGTCAAGATCGACGCCATTCCCGGCCGCCTGAACACGACCTGGTTCCGGGTCGACGCCGAGGGCATGTATTACGGCCAGTGCTCCGAGCTTTGCGGCCGCGACCACGCCTTCATGCCGATCGCCGTCCGCGCCGTTGCGCCGGCGACGTTCGACGCCTGGGTTGCGGTGGCCAAGACCGACCTTCCCGGCGCCTACCAGATGCTTGCGGCGGCGGAAGCCGACGCAAAGCTCAAGGTCGCCGGCAAGTAAGCGGTCGCTGCTGCTGATTTGAATAGAGCGCTGCCCTGCGGGAAGCGGCGCGAGGACTGAAGGAGAGGCACCAATGGCAACGGGCGCGGGACACGAAGCGCATCACGACGCGCATCATGGAGCGCATGCGCACGGTCACCCGACCGGCTGGCGGCGGTGGGTCTATTCGACCAACCACAAGGACATCGGCACGATGTACCTGATCTTCGCGATCATCGCGGGGATCATCGGCGGTACTCTCTCGGTCGCCATGCGCATGGAGCTCCAGGAGCCCGGCATGCAGATCTTCGGCGACCCCGAAGTCTTCAACGTCTTTACGACGGCGCACGGCCTCATCATGATCTTCTTCATGGTCATGCCGGCGATGATCGGCGGCTTCGGCAACTGGTTCGTCCCGATCATGATCGGCGCGCCGGACATGGCCTTCCCGCGCATGAACAACATCTCCTTCTGGCTCCTGCCGCCAGCCTTCCTGCTGCTCCTGGCCTCGCTCTTCATGCCGAGCGCTCCCGGCGCTTACGGCGTCGGCGGCGGCTGGACGATCTACCCGCCGCTGTCGACCTCCGGCCAGCCGGGACCGGCGATGGATTTCGCCATCCTGTCGCTGCATCTTGCCGGCGCGTCCTCGATCCTCGGCGCCATCAACTTCATCACCACGATCTTCAACATGCGCGCCCCGGGCATGACGCTGCACAAGATGCCGCTCTTCGTCTGGTCGATCCTGGTGACGACGTTCCTGCTGCTCCTCGCGCTGCCGGTTCTCGCCGGCGCGATCACCATGCTGCTCACCGACCGCAATTTCGGCACGACCTTCTTCTCGCCCGATGGCGGCGGCGACCCGATCCTCTTCCAGCATCTCTTCTGGTTCTTCGGCCACCCCGAAGTGTACATCCTGATCCTGCCCGGCTTCGGCATGGTCTCGCAGATCATCTCGACCTTCTCGAAGAAGCCGGTGTTCGGCTATGTCGGCATGGCCTATGCGATGGTCGCGATCGGCTTCATCGGCTTCGTCGTGTGGGCGCACCACATGTACACGGTCGGCATGTCGCTCAGCCTCCAGGCCTATTTCGTCGCCGCCACGATGGTCATCGCGGTGCCGACCGGCGTGAAGATCTTCTCCTGGATCGCCACGATGTGGGGCGGCTCGATCGAGTTCAAGACGCCGATGCTCTGGGCGGTCGGCTTCATCTTCCTCTTCACGCTCGGCGGCGTCACCGGCGTCCAGCTTTCCAACGCCGGACTCGACTACGCGCTGCACGACACCTATTTCGTGGTGGCGCATTTCCACTACGTGCTGTCGCTGGGCGCGGTCTTCACGATCTTCGGCGGCTTCTACTACTGGCTCCCGAAGATGAGCGGCTATATGTACAGCGAGGCCATCGGCAAGGTTCATTTCTGGGTCACCTTCATCGGCGTGAACCTCGTGTTCTTCCCGCAGCATTTCCTCGGCATGGCGGGCATGCCACGCCGCTACGCCGACTATCCCGACGCTTTCGCCGGCTGGAATTTCGTCTCGTCGATCGGCTCCTATATCTCGGCCTTCGGCGTATTTATCTTCCTCTACATGCTCTTCGACACCTTCTCGAAGAAGCGCGTCGCGGGCGACAATCCTTGGGGCGTCGGCGCGACGACGCTCGAATGGATGCTGTCTTCGCCGCCGCCGTTCCATCAGTGGGAGGTTCTCCCGCGCATTCGGTAATCGACGGGGCGCTTTGCGCCCCTTCACCGATCACGGGCCGGAGTTTCAATGGCTTATTTCGACCGCAGCGATATTGAGACGGGGCTAGGGGACGATCCGGTCCTCTTCGGCGCCGTTGGCGATTACATCACGTTGCTCAAGCCGCGCGTCATGTCGCTGGTCATCTTCACGGCTTTTGTCGGGCTGGTGATCGCGCCGGTCGATATCCACCCGGTGATCGGCTTCACCGCGCTCCTCTGCATCTCGGTCGGGGCAGGGGCCGCCGGTGCGCTCAACATGTGGTACGACGCCGACATCGATCGGATCATGCAGCGCACCCGCATGCGCCCGATTCCCGCCGGCCGCATCCCGGCGGGCGAGGCGCTGACCTTCGGCACCGTCCTGTCGATCGGTTCGGTCGCCGTGCTCGGCCTCCTGGTCAACTGGGTCGCCGCCGGCCTGCTCGCCTTCACGATCTTCTTCTACGTCGTCATCTACACGATGTGGCTGAAGCGCCTGACGCCGCAGAACATCGTCATCGGCGGCGCCGCCGGCGCATTGCCCCCGGTCGTAGGCTGGGCCGCGGCGACGGGCAGCGTCTCGCTCGAAAGCCTCGTCCTCTTCCTCATCATCTTCCTGTGGACGCCGCCGCATTTCTGGGCCCTGTCGCTCTACAAGGCCGATGACTATGCCAAGGCCGGGGTGCCGATGCTGCCGGTTGTCGCCGGCCATCACGAGACGCGCCGCCAGATCGTCATCTATTCGGTCATCCTGGCGCTGTCCGGGCTGCTGCCGACGCTGGTCGGCATGGCGTCGATCACCTATGGCGTCATCGCCGCCGCCCTCGGCGCCATCTTCGTCGCGCTTGCGATCCGTGTTTACCGCATGGACAATCACGACACCTTCATGCGCCCGGCGCGGCAGCTCTTCGCTTATTCGCTTCTCTATCTGCTTCTCCTGTTCCTCCTGCTTCTCGCCGAGCGGGGCGTTCAGTGACCGGGAGCGTTGTCGTCATGAATGAAGAAGACGGGATCCGCCCGACCGAGGAACAGCGCCGCCGCCAGAAGGCGCGTTCCGTCGCCATCGCCGTGGTGCTCGCCGTGCTGGTCGCGCTTTTCTACCTCGTGACCATCGTCAAGCTCGGTCCGGGCATCTTGAACCGGCCGCTGTGAGGAACCGATGAGCGGCGAGACCAGCCCTTCGTCGAAATCGCGCGTCGGCATCACTGCCGCGGCCTGCGCGGTGTTCGTCGTCGGCATGGTCGGCATGTCCTTCGCCGCCGTCCCGCTCTACCGCATGTTCTGCCAGGTGACCGGCTTCGGCGGCACGCCGCTCCGCGCCGACAGCGCGCCGGAGGGCTCGATCGACCGCGAGGTCACCGTCCGCTTCGATACCAATATCGGCAACGGCCTCGGCTGGAGCTTCCGGCCCGTCGAGCGGCAGATCAGGCTGCGGGTCGGCGAAGTCGCCGAAGTCGCCTTCATCGTCGAGAATCGCGGCCGCACGACCTCGACCGCCACGGCGACCTTCAACGTCACCCCGGAAGTCACCGGCGCCTATTTCAACAAGCTCGCCTGCTTCTGCTTCTCCGAGCAGACGCTGGCGCCCGGCGAGCGCGTCGAGATGCCCGTCCAGTTCTTCGTCGATCCGGCGATCGCCGAGGACAAGGACCTGAACTATATCGACGCGATCACGCTGTCCTACACCTTCTATCCCGCCAGGGAGCCGGCAAAGCCGCTCGCAGCTCTTGCCGCGCCCGCAACGGGAAGCAATCCGCTATGACCAAACTTGAGGCCGCGTCCCGCCAGGGCGCCGAAGCTTTCCAGGAGCATCGAAATGGCTGAGGCACACGCCAAGCATCACGACTACCACCTCGTCGATCCGAGCCCGTGGCCGGCCATGGGAGCGCTTTCGGCGTTCGTGTTGGCGCTCGGCGCCATCGGCTATATGCACGGAGCGACGGCTCTCTGGCTGGTCCCCGGCTTCCTCGGCGTTTTCTACACGATGTTCGCCTGGTGGAGCGACGTCATCCGCGAGTCGGCGACCCATCACACCCGCGTCGTTCAGCTCCATCTCCGCTACGGCATGATCCTCTTCATCGCCTCGGAAGTGATGTTCTTCGTCGCCTGGTTCTGGGCCTTCTTCGATGGCAGCCTCGCGGTCGACGACCCGATCCAGGTCACCCGCTTTGCCTTCACCGGCGGTCATTGGCCGCCCGCGGGCATCGAGGTCTTCGATCCCTGGCACCTGCCGCTCCTCAACACGCTGATCCTGCTGACCTCGGGCACGACCGTCACCTGGGCGCACCATTCGCTCCTGCACAACGACCGTAAGGGCCTGCTCTGGGGCCTGACGCTGACCGTCGTCCTCGGCCTGATCTTCACCTGCGTCCAGGCCTATGAATATGCCCATGCGCCGTTCTCCTTCGGCGGCTCGATCTTCGGGGCGACCTTCTTCATGGCGACCGGCTTCCACGGTTTTCACGTCATCGTCGGCACGATCTTCCTGTTCATCTGCCTGATCCGGGCCTATCGCGGCGAGTTCACGTCCGAGCAGCATTTCGGCTTCGAGGCGGCCGCCTGGTACTGGCATTTCGTCGACGTGGTCTGGCTGTTCCTCTTCGTCTGCGTCTACATCTGGGGCGGCTGGGGCGCACCCATCCACGGATAGGCACGTTGACCGGAAGACAGGATCAGGCCCTCTACCCGCCGCTGCCGGCGACCACCACCGGCTTGCGCGGGCGCTGTCCGCGCTGCGGTGAGGGGCGTCTCTTCTCCGGTCTTCTCGGCCTTGCGCCGCGCTGCCAGGCCTGCGGGCTAGATTTCGACTTCAGCGATGCCGGCGACGGCCCCGCCGTCTTCGTCATCATGATCGTCGGCTTCATCGTCGTCGGCCTGGCGCTCTTCGTCGAGTTTTCCTACGGCCCGCCCTTCTGGGTCCACGCGCTCCTCTGGGTGCCGCTCATCCTCGGCCTTTCGATCGGCCTCCTGAGGCCGCTGAAGGGCTTGCTCATCGCCCAGCAATATCTGCATCGGGCCGGGCCGGGCCAGATCGAAGGGACCTAGGCTTCAGGCCTGGGAACGCTCATGCGCGGTTCGCTCCGCCGGCTCATCCTGCCCGCCATCGCGACAGCGGCCGCCTTCGCGGTCCTGATGTCGCTGGGCTTCTGGCAGGTCGCGCGCCTGCACTGGAAGGAAGCGCTGATCGCCCGCGTCGAATCGCGGATCGACGCGGCGCCGGTCCCGGCGCCGCCGCCGGCCGCATGGCCCGATCTCGAGGGCGCCGATCTCGAATATCAGCCGGTCACCGTCACCGGCCGCTTCCTGCACCAGCAGGAGACCCACGTCTTCATGACGCTGATGTCGCCGCACGGCCCCTTCGGCGGCATGGGCTACATGGTCATGACGCCGCTCCTCACCGATGATGGCTGGTACGTCTACGTCAATCGCGGCTTCGTGCCGGAAGCCCGCAAATATCCGGCGACGCGGGCCGCCGGCCAGCTCGACGGCGCCGTGACCGTCACCGGCCTTTATCGGGCGCCGTCCGAGAAGACTTGGTTCTCGGCTTCCGACGATGCCGGCAAGAATGTCTGGTTCTCGCGCGACCCGGAGCGCTTCGCCGAGGCAGGCCGCCTGCCGGCCGTCTCGGTGGCGCCCTACATCATCGACGCGCGCTTCGAGCCGTCACTGCCCGGCGGCCTGCCGCAGGGCGGCGAGACGCTGGTCGAGTTCCCCAACAGCCATCTCGGCTACGCCATCACCTGGTTCGGCCTGGCGTTGGGATTGCTCGGCGTGTTTGTCGCCTTCGCACGGACACGGCTGCGGGATTCGTAGGCCCACCCTGCGACTGCTTCACGCGTGGCCGGCGTCGCTGGCGAGCCGGGCCGGGTCGACGCCGAGGCTGGCCAGCGCGCGCTCGTATTTGGCGTCGAGGTTGGGGTCGAAGATGATCTCGGCCGAGGCCGGGCAGAACAGCCAGCCATTCGCCTGAATCTCGTTCTCGAGCTGGCCGGGCGCCCAGCCGGCATAACCGAGCGCCAGCAGCGCATGCTCCGGTCCGCGGCCATTGGCGATCGCCTTCAGGATTTCGAGCGTCGCCGTGAGGCAGACATCGTCGTCGATCGGCAGGGTCGAGCTCTCGCTGAAATAGTCGGCGCTGTGCAGCACGAAACCGCGTGTCGTCTCGACCGGCCCGCCGCGATGCACCTTCATCCGGCCGGCGCATTCCGGCAGCTTGATCGCCGGGCCCTCGGGCAGGATGTCGAGTTGGACGAGGAGGTCCCTGAAGGTGATCTCCGAGGCCGGCTTGTTGATCGTGATGCCCATGGCGCCGTCGGCCGAATGCGCGCAGATATAGACGACGGTCCGCGCGAAGCGCGTATCCTGCATGCCGGGCATGGCGATGAGAAGCTGGCCATCGAGGAAGCCGCGGTCGGTCTTGGTGTCCTTGAAGCTTCTCGCCATGTTGCCGAAAAGCGTATTACGAACCCGGCAAATTGAAAGTCCGCCGCCGCTTCGCGGAAATGCCAGGGAATTCACGAACATATGACGCGGCTTACGCTGTCATGGGGCAGAAAGCGCCCTATGCTTCCCATCCCGAATACCTGAAATTCCGGTGACGCCCGATGCCGATCGCCACGCTGTCCCGACTGTCGGTTGCCGCCCTGCTCCTGCTTGGTACCGGAGACGCCGCGCAGGCTGCAATCGGCGATTGGATCGGTAATGGCAACGCCCGCGTGCGCCTGCTCGCTTCCGGTGTCGATGCGTCCGGCAGGCTCGCCGCCGGCATCGAGATCGAGCTCGATCGGGGCTGGAAGACTTATTGGCGGACCCCGGGCGATGCCGGCGTTCCGCCGCAGGCCGATTTTTCCGCCTCGACCAATCTCGGCGGCAATGCCGAGATCGCGTTTCCGGTGCCGCACCGCCTCGATGACGGCTTCGCCACAACCAATGTCTATGAGGGCAGCGTCATCCTGCCGGTGGCGATGCCGGTCGTCGATCCGGCGAGTCCGGCGCGGCTCGTCGTTGGCCTCGATATCGGCGTCTGTGACGAGGTCTGCATCCCAGCGCATTTCGACCTGTCGCTCGATGTCGACCCGACGGCGAAGGATGAAGAGGCCGGGCGATTGCTCGCGGCCGCCTATGCGAAGCTTCCGGGCGCACCGGAGCCGGATGCCTTCGCGGTCGAAAGCTTCATCCGGGCAGGGGGGACGGACCGCAAGCCGGTCTTCTCCGTCGACATTGTCGCCCCCGGCGCGGACAAGGCAGACGTCTTCGTCGAGGGCCCCGCCGACTGGTTCCCGGCGCCGCCGAAACTCGTCTCCGGCGATGCCGCCCGCGCCACCTACACCGTCGAATTCAGCCGCACCGGTTCGAAGGTCCCGATCGGCGGCAACGAATTCCGCGTCACGGTGGTGACGCCCGAGAGGTCTATGGAGAGCCGGCTCACGCTCAAGTAGAATAAGTCTACCGTCTTCCATTCCAGCGGCGTCCGCCGCGACTTTCCAGAGGTTCGTGATGATCAAGGTTGGCGACAAGCTTCCTGACGGCTTTTTCCGGGTGAAGGACGCCGAGGGCAACGCCCAGAAGGTCGACGTGAAGGATCTTTTCACCGGCCAGAAAGTCGTCTTCGTCGGCGTGCCGGGTGCTTTCACCTCAGCCTGCCACAAGGCCCATATCCCGCTTTATGTCGAGAATGCCGAGAAGATGAAGGGCATGGGCGTCGATCGCATCGCGGTGATGGCGGTCAACGACCATCACATCATGCAGGTCTGGCAGGAAGCCCAGAATGCCGTCGGTAAGATCGATTTCCTCGCCGACGGCTCGGCCGAATATGCCAAGGCGCTGGGCACGACGGTCGACCTGGCCGGCGCCGGCATGGGCACGCGGACGAAGCGTTTCTCGATGCTCGTCGAGGACGGTGTCGTGAAGGCACTCAATTTCGAACCGGAAGGCGGCAAGGGCGTCACCGTCACCGGCGCGCCGACCATGCTGGAGCAGCTCTCGTAATTGTAGGGTGGGCAAAGCTGCGAAGCAGCGTGCCCACGCTGATCGAATTCGCATCCGGGTGGGCACGGCCTTCGGCCTTTGCCCACCCTACGAGTTGCCCGCTCTTTTCCCTTTGAACGGCGCCATGCCCTCGCGGGCCAGTTCGTCGGCGCGCTCATTCTCTTCCGTGCCGGAATGGCCGCGCACCCAGTGCCAGACGATGGTGTGCTGGGCGGCAAGGTCGTCGAGCTTCTGCCAGAGATCGACATTCTTGACCGGCTTCCTGTCGCTGGTCTTCCAGCCGTTCTTCTTCCAGCCCTTGATCCAGCCCATGACGCCGCCGCGGACATATTGCGAGTCCGTGTAGAAATCGACAGTCGCCGGCCGCTTCAGCGCTTCGAGCGACTCGATCGCCGCCTGCAGTTCCATGCGGTTGTTGGTGGTGTCGGCAGCGCCGCCCTTCAATTCCTTGCGGTGCCCGTCCCAGATGAGCACGGCGCCCCAGCCGCCGGGGCCGGGATTGCCCGAACAGGCGCCGTCCGACCAGATGGCGATGCGCTTCTCCTCGCTCACGGGGCAATCCCGTAATCGGCGACACTCGAGACGCCGCGGTGGAAGCGGACCTTCTTGTAATATTCGAGCGGGTTCTTCGGCACGACGAGGGCGCCTTCCGGAACCGTCAGCCAGTCGTAGAGCCGCGTCAGCAGGAAGCGCAGCGCCGAGCCGCGCGCCAGGAGCGGCAGCGCCGCGATCTCGGCATGCGACAGGGGCCGCACACTGGCATAGCCGGCGAGCAGTGCCCGCGCCTTGGTGACGTTCAGCGAGAAATCCACCTCGAAGCACCAGGCGTTGAGCGCGATGCCGAGGTCATAGGCGAGCATGTCGTTGCAGGCGAAATAGAAGTCGATCAGGCCAGACAATTCCTCACGCAGGAAGAAGACATTGTCCGGGAAGAGATCGGCATGGATGACGCCCGAGGGCAGATCCTTGGGCCAGTTCGCCTCAAGGAAATCGAGCTCCCCGGCGATCTCGGCGCCGAGCCCTTTGAGCACCTCGTCGGCGCGGCCGTCGCACATCTCGAAGAGCGGCCGCCAGCCTTGCACCGAAAGCGCGTTCCGCCGCGTCAGGGCGAAGCCGTCGCCGGCCAGATGCAGGCGCGCCATCGCCTCGCCGACCGCCGCGCAATGCGGCGGTTTCGGCCGGCGCACACACATGCCCTGGAGGAAGGTGACGATTGCCGCCGGCCGTCCGGCAAGCCGGCCGAGCGCCTCGCCGTTGCGGTCATGCACCGGCAGCGGGCAGGTGATGCCGCGCGCCGAAAGATGTTCCATCAGGCCGAGGAAGAAGGGGAGGTCGGCCGGCTCGACCCGCCGCTCGTAGAGCGTCAGGATGAACGGACCTTTCTCGGTGACGAGCAGGTAGTTCGAGTTCTCGACGCCCTCGGCGATGCCCTTCAGCGACAGCACGGTGCCGAGGTCGTAGCCGGCCATGAAGGCGGCGAGCTCTTCGTCGCTGAAATCGGTATAGACCGCCACGCCCGTTACTCGGCCGCGTCGCGAAGTTCGCGGGGCAGGTTGAAGGCGATCGACTCTTCCGCCGCCGTCACCAGCTCCACCCTCACATCATAGCGCTCGGCAAAGGCGTCGATGACTTCCTCGACCAGCACTTCCGGCGCCGATGCGCCGGCGGTGACGCCGAGCTTGCGGATGCCTTCGAAATCCGCCCAGTCGATCTCGCTCGCCCGCTGCACCAGGGCCGAGACCCGGCAGCCGGCGCGCTCGGCGACCTCGCGGAGGCGCTGCGAGTTGGAGGAGTTCGGCGCGCCGACGACGATCATGGCATCGACATCGCCCGCGACCTTCTTCACAGCCTCCTGGCGGTTGGTCGTCGCGTAGCAGATGTCTTCCTTGTGCGGCGCCGTGATCTTCGGAAAGCGTTCGAGCAGGACCCTAATGATCGCCGCCGTATCGTCGACCGAAAGGGTCGTCTGCGTCACCCAGGCGAGATTGTCCGGGTTCTTCGGGATGAAGGCGCGCGCGTCGGCCTCGGTCTCGATCAGCGCTACCGTGCCGTCCGGCAACTGGCCCATGGTGCCGATCACCTCGGGATGGCCGGCATGGCCGATCAGGATGATCTCGCGGCCCTTGCGGAAATGGATCTCGGCCTCGCGATGCACCTTGGTGACGAGCGGGCAGGTGGCGTTGAGATGGAAGAGGTTGCGCCGGTTGGCGGCTTCCGGCACCGCCTTGGCGACGCCATGCGCCGAGAAGATCACCGGCTGGTCGGTCTCAGGCACTTCGTCGAGCTCCTCGACGAAAACCGCGCCCTTCGCCTTCAGGCTCTCGACGACATAGCGGTTGTGGACGATCTCGTGGCGCACATAGACCGGCGCGCCGAATTTCTGCAGCGCCAGCTCGACGATCTGGATCGCCCGGTCGACGCCGGCGCAGAAGCCGCGCGGCGCGCAGAGCAGGATATCCAGCGGTGGCTTCGGGGCAGGGGCGATCATGGCCGCAAGAAGGGTGAGCCGGTCTTTTCTGTCAAGCGCGACGCTAGCACGCCAACCGATACATAATGACTAACGCAGAAAATTCAAAAGCTTAGGCGTCGAGTTCTTCCTCTTCCTCGACATTGCGGAAGATCAGCTTGGTGGCTTCCTTGGCGGTCATCGGCTGGCCGTAGAGGAAGCCCTGCACATATTCGCAGCCGAGATCGTAGAGGTCGATCTCGTCGGCCTCCGACTCGGCACCCTCGGCGACGACGTCCATACCGAGGTCGTGGGCGAGCGCGATGATCGAGCGCAGGATGATCCGCCGGTCGCCGGCGCCGGTGCCGCGGACGAAGGTCTGGTCGATCTTGATGGTGTCGAAGGGGAAGCGCTGCAGGTAGGAGAGCGACGAATAGCCGGTGCCGAAATCGTCGAGCGACAGGCCGGCGCCGAGCTCGCGGACGCGGGCCAGCACCTGTGCCGCATATTCGGGGTTCTCCATCACCAGGCTTTCGGTGATTTCGAGCTTCAGCGAGCCGCGCTTCAGGCTGGAGCGCACCAGCACGGATTTCACGTCGTTGATCAGGTCGTGGCGGAGCAGCTGCCGGCTCGAGACGTTGACGCTGGCGAAGAGCGAGGCGGAGCGGCCGAGGCCCTCCTGCCAGTCGGCGAGTTGGCGGGCGGTGCGGTCGAGCACGAAGAGGCCGAGCGGGATGATCAGGCCGGTCCGCTCGGCGAGCGGGATGAAATCCGACGGCGGGATGAGGCCGAGCTTCGGATGCTCCCAGCGGACCAGCGCCTCGAAGCCGGCGATGGTCTTGTCTTCGAGCCGGACGATCGGCTGGTAGAGCACCTTGATCTCCTCGCGCCCGAGGGCGCGGCGGAGATCAGATTCGAGCGTTGCGAGATCGGTGCCGTGCTGGCGGAGCGCCGGCCGGAACGCCTCGATGCGATCGCCGCCGAGACGCTTCGCGTGATACATGCCGATCTCGGCGTCCTTGATCATCTCCTCGGCTTCGACCGGCTTGCCGTCATGCATGGCGATGCCGAGCGAGGCGGTGAGGAAGATTTCCTTCTCGCCGAGCGTGATCGGGGCGCGGAGCGTCCGCCGTACCGATTCGGCAAAGGCCGCGATCCGCTCGGGGGCGCTCTCGGAGATGAGCAGGAAGGCGAACTGGTCGGCGGAGAGCCGCGCCAGCGTATCCTGCGGCTTGAGAAGGCGGGCAAGCCGGCGGGCGATCGTCAGCAGGATCGAGTCGCCGACCGCGAGGCCGAAGCCGTCATTGACCTGCTTGAAGCGATCGATGTCGAGGATGAAGACCGAGGGGCGCGCTGCATTCTCGGCATTGGTCCGGGTGATCGCGGCGCGCAGCCGGTCGAGGAAAAGCTCGCGGTTGGGCAGGCCGGTCAGGTTGTCATGCACGGCGTCGTGCAGGAGGCGCTCTTCGGCGTTGCGGTCCTCGGTCACGTCGAGAAGCGTGCCGATGCAGCGCAAGACCTCGCCATCGGAGCCGAGCACCGGCCGGGCGCGGAGCAGGAACCAGCGGTAGTGGCCGTCCTCCGAGCGGAGGCGGAAATCCTGGCTGATGCGGCCGCGGCGCAGCTCGACCGCCGTGTCGAGCGTCGCCTTGAAGCGGTCGCGGTCGTTGGGATGGAGGACTTCCAGCCAGTCGCGGGCATGGCCTTCGAGCGTGCCGCGCTTGAGGCCGAGGATGTTCTCCGCCTCCTGGCCGGTGAAGATGCGGTCGCGCGCCACGTCCCAGTCCCAGACGATGTCGCCGGCGCCGGTCAGCGCCAGCGACCGGCGTTCCGTGTCTTCCAGCACGCCATGTCCGCCGAAACCGCCGGCGAAGGCGTGCTGCATGACCGTGAAGCCGATCAGCAGCACGATCAGCACGAGGCCGCCATTCAGTGCCGGCTGGACCACGTCGCTGGCGAGATAGCCGGTGATCGTCAGCCAGGCGGCGAAGGTCCAGACGAGGAGCAGCACCCAGGTCGGGATCAGCATGATCGCGCGGTCATAGCCATGCGTCGCGAGATAGACGATGAGCGCGAAGCCGAGGACGCCGGTGAGGCCCAGCGAAAAGCGGGCGATGCCCGAAGCGACGCTTGGCTCGATTACGGCGACTCCGAGGAGGAGCGCGAGGCCGAAGATCCAGCCGATGGCGAGATGGCTGTAGCGCACATGCCAGCGGCTGAGATGCAAATAGGTGTAGGCGAAGATGACGAGCGACGCGCCGAGGAACACCTCGGCGCCGGCGCGCCATATCTGGTCTTCGCCGGACTCGATCTGGATCACCCGGTTCCAGAATCCGAAATCGATGCAGAGATAGATGAGCACGGCCCAGGCGAGCGCCGCCGTCGCCGGGAACATGGCGGTCCCCTTGATAACGAAGACGATCGTCAGGAAGATCGCCAGCAGGCCGGAAATGCCGAGCACGATGCCGCGATAGAGCGTGTAGGAATTGATCGCGTCCTTGTAGGCGTCGGCGTCCCACAGATACATCTGCGGCAGGTCGGGTGTCCGCAACTCGGCGACGAAGGTGACGACGGCGCCGGGATCGAGCGTGACGCGGAAGACGTCGGCTTCCTGGCTCGGCTGCCGGTCCGGCGCGAAGCCCTGGCTCGGCGTGATGTTGGCGATGCGCGAGGCGCCGAGGTCGGGCCAGAAGATGCCCGAGCCGGCGAGCCGGAAATGCGGCGCGACGAGGAGGCGGTCGATCTGCTGGTCGCCGTTGTTGGCGAGCGCGAAGACCGCCCAGCGCGATCCGACGCCGCCCTCCTGCGAGCGCACTTCGATGCGCCGCACGATGCCGTCGGGACCGGGGGCCGTCGAAACCTGCAGGCGGTCGTCGGACTGGTTGAAGAGCTGCAGGACGGAGGTGAGGTCGAGCGTGCGTCCGTCGAGCGGCACGCTCACCGATTCGAGCGCATCCGCGCGGCCGGGAGCGACAATCGCGACGATCGCTCCGATGACGAGAAACGCGAGAAGGCGAACGAAGGACAAATCGAACTCTCCGGCACGCCGCGGCGCACCCTGACTTTTATTGACTCGCCGGGAATCAGACAAGGCGCGCCGGACCTTAACCCCCGCAGTCGGTCCGGGCCTCAAAGCCGCGGATCGTCGCGGACAAGCCCGAATAGGATATGGTCCTGCCATCGCCCGTCGATGCACAGATATTTGCGAGCGTAGCCTTCCCGCGTGAATCCGACCTTTTCGAGGAGTCGGACGGACGCGGCATTATGCGGCAGACAGGCCGCCTCGATGCGATTCAATTGTAGCGTGTCGAATCCGTATTCGACCACTGCCCTGGCCGCCGCCGTCATATACCCTTTGCCGGCGTAGTGGGCCCCCATCCAGTAGCCAATGACGCCGGATTGTGTGACGCCGCGCTGGATATGGGCGAGCGTGATGCCGCCGAGCAGCGTCTCTTCGTCCGGCGCGAAGACGAGGAACGGGTAGCCGTTGCCGCCCCGGATCTCGCGCTGGTAGCGGCGAATCCGGCGGCGGAAGGCCATCTTGGTGAGGTCGTCGGCCGGCCAGATCGGCTCCCACGGCACCAGGAAGGCACGGCTTTCCTCGCGCAGATGCGCCCATTGCGCATGGTCGGAAATGGTCGGCGCCCGCAGCACGACCCGCTTTGCCCGGATCGTCGGGTTGGTGGCCGATGTCGAGATGGACCGCAGGAACGCCACTGCGTCGGGATCCTTCTAGGCAGGGACTTTCGCACCGAATCGGCTGGCGATTTCGGCATGATCCATCATGCCATCGATCGCGCCGACCGCCGCAACCGTCGGTGTGCTGCCGGTGAATATCCGGGCGGCGAGGTTGCGGATGTCGTCGACCGTGATCGATTCGATCTTGGCGACGAGCTCCTCGACCGGGATCGGCCGGCCGAAAAGGAGGAGCTGCCGGGCGATCTGGCCGGCCCTTGCCGCCGGGCTTTCGAGCGTCATCAGAAGGCCGGCGCGAAGCTGGGCGCGGGCCCGCTGAAGCTCGCGGTCGTTGATATCATGCGCCGCCCGCTCGAGTTCGCCGATGACGACCGGCACCAGCTCCTTGACGTCGCCGGGGCCGGTCGCCGTGTGGATGCCGAAGATGCCGGTGTCGGAGAAGCTCCAGTGGAAGGCATAGACCGAATAGCAGAGGCCGCGCTTCTCGCGCACCTCCTGGAAAAGGCGCGAGGACATGCCGCCGCCGAGGATCGAGGCGAGCACCTGGGCGGTATGAAAATCCGCCGAGGAATAGGCGACGCCCTCGAAGCCCAGCATGATCTGGGTCTCCATCAGGTCGCGCGGCTCGCGCGCCTCGCCGCCGCGATAATGCGCTGTTATCGGCGCGAGGCCCTGGTCGGGAAGAAGACCGTCGAAGCGTTCGCCGACGGCGTCGACGAGCTTCTTGTGGTTCACCGCGCCGGCGGCGCTGACCACCATCGACGGGCCGCGATAATGGCGGGCGAGATAGGCGTCGAGCATCGGCGAGCCCACGGCTTTCACCGTCTCCGGTGTGCCGAGGATGGTCCGTCCGATCGGCTGGTCGGGATAGGCCGCTTCGGCAAAGAGATCGTAGACGCGGTCTTCGGGCGTATCGAGCGCCGCGCCGATCTCCTGGAGGATGACATGCTGCTCGCGCGCCAGCTCGGCCGGATCGAAGAGGGAGTGACCGAGGATGTCGCTCAATATGTCGACGGCGAGCGGCACGTCGTCCTTGAGGACGCGGGCGTAGTAGGAGGTCGTCTCGATCGAGGTCGCGGCATTGACCTCGCCGCCGACCGCCTCGATCTCTTCGGCGATCTCGACGGCTGAGCGCCGCTTGGTTCCCTTGAAGGCCATATGTTCGAGGAGATGCGACAGGCCATGCTCGTCCTCGCGCTCGGAACGCGAGCCGGCACCGACCCAGACGCCGAGCGCCGAGCTCTCGAGATGATCCATGGCGTGGGTGACGATGGTAAGGCCGGACTCGAGACGCGATACTTCGACTGGCATGGACTAGACCTTTTCCGCCGCGGCGCGGGTGCGCTGGGCGATGAATTGCATGACCGCGGCGCCGTCATTGGCGAGCGCCGTGAATTCTTCCCGTCGCGACAGGAGGTCGCTGAGGGCTACCGGCAGGACTGGCGTCTCGCCCGTCGCCGTGGCGACCGCTTCCGTGAACTTTGCCGGATGCGCGGTCGACAGCGTCACCATCGGCAGGTCGACGTGCCGGAAGCGCTTGGCGACGGCGAGGCCGACGGCGGTATGCGGGTCGGGCAGGAAGCCGGTCTTCTCGCGGACCTCCCGGATCGTCGCGAACGTCTCGGCCTCGTCGGCGCGCCCGGCCGAGAAATCCCGGCGGATCGCTTCGAGCGCCGTTGCCTCGATCGAGAAGCCGCCGCCCGCCAGGTCGGCCATCAACGCGCGGATCGCGCCGGCGTCGCGGCCATAGGCCTCGAACAGCAGCCGCTCGAAATTCGACGAGATCTGGATGTCCATCGAGGGCGACGCCGTCGCGGTGACGTCGCGGAGCTCGTAGCGGCCGGTCTCGATGGCCCGCGCCAGGATGTCGTTTGAATTGGTGGCGATGACCAGCCGGTCGATCGGCAGGCCCATCCGCTTGGCGACGTAGCCGGCAAAGATATCGCCGAAATTGCCGGTCGGCACCGTGAAGGACACCGGCCGGGCCGGCCCACCGACGGCGACGGCCGCGGTGAAGTAATAGACGACCTGGACGAGGATGCGCGCCCAGTTGATCGAGTTGACGCCGGAGAGGTTGACCTGGTCGCGGAAGCGCCCGTTGTTGAAGAGGCCTTTGACGATCGCCTGGCAGTCGTCGAAGGTGCCGTCGATGGCGAGCGCGTGGACATTCGACGCTGCCGCCGTGGTCATCTGGCGCTGCTGCACCGGCGACACGCGACCCTGCGGGAAGAGGATGAAGACGTCGGCATTGTCGCGGTCGCGGAAGGCCTCGATCGCCGCGCCGCCGGTATCCCCCGAAGTGGCGCCGACGATCGTCACGCGCATTTTGCGCTCGGCCAGCACATGGTCCATCAGCCGCGCCAGGAGCTGCATCGCGACGTCCTTGAAGGCGAGCGTCGGCCCGTGGAAGAGCTCGACCACCCATTCTTCCGGCGCGAGCTGGCGGAGCGGCGCGACGCTGGCGTCGCTGAAGGTCGCATAGGCTTCCTGGCACATGCGCATCAGCGCATAGTCGGAGATCTCGCCGCCGATGAAGGGCCGCATGACCTCGACCGCGACCTCGGAATAGGTCCGGCCGGCGAAACCGGCGATCTCTTCCCTGGACAGGCTGGGCCAGCTCTCGGGAACGTAAAGTCCGCCGTCGCGGGCAAGCCCGGCGAGGAGGACATCCGAGAAGCCGAGCACGGGCGCTTGCCCGCGCGTACTCACATATTTCACCTGGGGTTCAGCCTTCCGAGAAAAACACGCATGACGCCGATATGAAAAGTGACCGTAGCCTTCGCCCCTTCAGCGGGCAAGCAGGCGCCGCGAAAGCGCCGTTATTGACTTGGAACTATCCGTCGCCAAGCCGAATCCGGGCTGATATAGGTGCCGCGCGTCGCGCGTCGATAAAGAATTAAGCAGGGGTGGAGCCGCTTTTATGATTTGGCGATTTCGCGCAGGGCTGCGGGTTGCGTTCGCCCTCTCGCTCGTGGCGACGCTTGCCGCCTGCTCGTCGACCGGCGGCGGTTCGGGCATCACCAAGATATTCAGCAAACCCGACAAGCCGGACGACATCCCGGCCGACTATTTCATCAAGAAGGGCTACTGCCCGCCGATCCGCGTCCGCGGCGGCACCGGGGTCTACACGACCTATGAGCGCGGCAAGGATGCCGATCCGACCGCCGTCCGCTATTCGGCCTCGATCGGCCGCACGGCACGGGAATGCAGCCCGACCGGCAGCGGACTGGCGATCAAGGTGGCTGTGGCTGGCCGCACCGTGGGCGGGCCGAAGGGCGCGGCGGGCGACGTTTCCCTGCCGATCCGTGTCGTCATCACACGGGCGGATGCCAGCGTTGCCTATTCGCAGCTCTACAAGATCGGCGTGAACCTGCAGCCGCCCGATCTCGGCGCCGATTTCCAGCAGGTCTTCACCCCGATCGACCTGCCGCTGGCTGCCGATGAGCGCGACGTGACGATCTATGTCGGCTTCGACGAAGGAAAACCGGGATAATCCGGTTGCCACCTCGTCGCCAAGCCGGGGTCGATTGACTCACGCCAGACCGGGCCTTACCTCAGAAGGGCCGGGTGAGACTCGCAGCCCGGTCTTCGGACTTCCGTAAAGTTCGATGCGACGACCGCCGGGAGAGACCGGAGCGGCCAAAAGCCGTTCCGGCGCCGAAGGAGCAACCGCCCCGGAAACTCTCAGGCCAACGGACCGGACGGTCGGCGAGGCTCTGGAAAGCAGCCGCTTGCGGCTCACCGAAGGAGTAACCGCGCAGCCTCGATTTCGGCGCGGGAAATCTCTCAGGTTCTCGGGACAGAGGGGGCGCGGACGGATCGCGAGATCCGTGCCGTAGCCGTGACTCTGACCGGGACGAGCCCATGGGCGACAACCACGCATCCGAAACCCTCCGCGAGACACCGCTTGCCGCGGCGCATCGCGCCCTCGGCGCCCGCATGGTGCCCTTCGCCGGCTATGCCATGCCGGTCCAGTATCCGAGCGGCATCCTCGCCGAGCATAAATGGACCCGCGAGCATGCCGGTCTCTTCGACGTCTCCCATATGGGCCCGTCCTTTCTCTCGCTGGCCAAGCCTTCCGGCGACCCCGAAGCCGATCATGCCGCCGTCGCGGCCATCGTCGAATCGCTCACCTGCGGCGACATTCGCAGCCTCAAGCCTGGCCGCATCCGCTACACGCTCCTGATGAACGATGAGGGCGGCGTCCTCGACGATCTGATGGTCGCCCGGCCGGCCGCCGAAGCCTGGTCCGGCACGCTCTATATCGTCGTCAACGCCGACACCAAGGAGGCCGATTTCGCGCGCTTCCAGGCGGCTGCCGGCGACACGGCCGAACTGACTCGTGCCGACGATGGCGGCCTCCTCGCCCTGCAGGGGCCGGAAGCCGTCGCCGTGATGCGCGACATCATCCCGAGCGTCGCCGATCTCGGCTTCATGACCTACGGCTCCTTTGCCTATGAGGGCGAAAAGCTGGTGATCTCCCGCTCCGGCTATACCGGTGAGGACGGCGTCGAGATCCTCGTGCCGCCGACGCTCGTCGCCGCATTCTGGGAAAGGCTTCTCGCCGACCCGCGCGTCCGCCCGATCGGCCTCGGCGCCCGTGATTCGCTACGGCTCGAAGCCGGCCTGCCGCTTTACGGCCACGACCTCGACTCGACGACTTCGCCGATCGAGGCCGATCTCGGCTTCGCGCTCTCCAAGCGCCGGCGGGAGGAGGGCGGCTTCCCCGGCTACGACCGGATCAGGCGCGAACTCCAGGAGGGGACGGGCCGCAAGCGCGTCGGCCTCGCCGTCGAAGGCAAAGCGCCGGCCCGCGACGGCACGGAAATCCTGGATGAATCCGGCCGCAAGGTCGGCATTGTCACTTCGGGCGGCTTCGGCCCGACGATCGGCGCCCCGATCGCCATGGGCTATGTCGAAAGTTCCTTAGCGGCGCCGGGCACGCCGCTGACGCTCGTCGTCCGTGGCAAGAATCTTGCGGCGCGTGTCGCAGCACTACCCTTCGTTCCGCATCGCTATTTCCGCAAATCGAATCCCTGACGAGGTAAGACATGTCGACCCGTTACACCCGCGATCACGAATGGATCCGCCTCGATGGCGATCTCGCCACGATCGGCATCACCGACTACGCCCAGGACCAGCTCGGCGACATCGTCTTCGTCGAACTGCCTGAGATCGGCCGCAAGCTCGACAAGGGCGGCGAGGCGGCTGTCGTCGAATCGGTCAAGGCGGCGAGCGAGATCTTCGCGCCGGCCGCCGGCGAGGTCGTCGAGGTCAACGCGGCGCTCTCCGACCAGCCCGCCTCGGTCAACGAGGACCCCGAAGGCGCCGGCTGGTTTATGAAGGTGAAGCTCACCGACAAGACGAGCCTCGACGGCCTCATGGATGAAGTCGCCTACAAGGCCTACCTCGAGACGATCTGAGACCATGGCCGGGCACAGCTACACGGCGACGGTGGAATGGCGGCGCGGCGAGGGCGACTTCGCCAAGGGCCGCTACTCGCGCGCCCATGTCTGGCGCTTCGACGGTGGCATCGAGATCGCCGCCTCGGCTTCGCCCTATGTCGTGCCCAAGCCCTTTTCGGTGGAGGAGGCGATCGATCCCGAGGAAGCCTTCATCGCCTCGCTCTCCTCCTGCCACATGCTGACCTTCATCGACATCGCCCGCCGCGCCGGCTTCGTCACCGAGTCCTATGAGGACACGGCCGAAGGCGTCATGGAGCGGCTCGAAGCCGGGCGCTGGTGGGTGGCGAAGGTCACGCTTCGCCCGACGCTCGTCTTCTCCGGCAGCGCGCCGGACGCGGCGACGCTCGCCGACCTGCATCACAAGGCCCATGAGGCCTGCTTCATCGCCAATTCCGTCAAGACCGAGATCGTGATCGATGCACCGCGCCTCGCCACGAAGGAGCTATGAGCATGCGCTATCTGCCCCATTCCGATGCCGACCGCGAAGCGATGCTCGCCCGCATCGGCGTCGGCGCCATCGACGAGCTTTTCGCCGATATCCCGGCCGACAAGCTGCTGCGGGCGCCGCTCGATCTGCCCGCGACCAAGAGCGAAATCGAGGTCGAGCGCATCCTCGGCAGGATGGCCGGCAAGAATGTCCCGGCCGGCTCGGTGCCCTTCTTCGTCGGCGCCGGCGCCTATCGCCACCATGTCCCGGCGAGCGTCGACCATCTCATCCAGCGCTCGGAATTCCTGACCAGCTACACGCCCTACCAGCCCGAGATCGCCCAGGGCACGCTGCAATATCTCTTCGAGTTCCAGACCCAGGTGGCGAACCTCACCGCGATGGAGGTCGCCAACGCCTCCATGTATGACGGCTCGACCGGCACCGCCGAGGCCGTGCTGATGGCCCACCGGCTGACGCGTAAGCGGAAGGCGGTGCTCTCCGGCGGCCTCCACCCGCAATACCGCGCCGTCGTCGAAACCGTCTCCGGCATGGCCGGCGACACAGTGAACGCGCTCGCCGCCGATCCGATGGGCACGGAGGCGATCCTTGCGTCGATTGACAAGGACACCTCCTGTGTCGTCGTCCAGTCGCCGTCCTTCTACGGCCATCTCATCGACCTGAAGCCGATTGCCGAAAAGGCGCATGAGGTCGGTGCGCTGCTGATCGCCGTCTTCACCGAGGTCGTGGCGCTCGGCGCCATCGAGCCGCCCGGCGCGCAGGGCGCCGATATCGTCGTCGGCGAGGGCCAGTCGATCGGCAATCCGCTGACCTTCGGCGGTCCCTATGTCGGCCTCTTCGCGACGCGCCAGAAATATGTCCGCCAGATGCCCGGCCGCCTCTGCGGCGAGACGGTCGACGCCGAGGGAAGGCGCGGCTTCGTGCTGACGCTCTCGACCCGCGAGCAGCATATCCGTCGCGACAAGGCGACCTCCAACATCTGCACCAATTCCGGCCTCTGCTGCCTCGCCTTCACCATCCACATGTCGCTCCTCGGTGAGACCGGCCTGACACGGCTCGCCGCGCTCAACCACGCCAATGCGGTGAAGCTGGCTGAATCATTGTCCGAGGTTCCCGGCGTAACCGTCCTGAACGACTCGTTTTTCAACGAGTTCACCATCCGCGTCCCCGGCGCCGCCGCGGCGATCATCGAGAAGCTCGCGGCGAAGGGCGTGCTCGGCGGCGTCCCCGTCTCCCGCATCGACCAGAACCACCCCGAACTCAACGACCTCATCGTCGTCGCCTCGACGGAGATCAACACCGATGAAGACCGCGCCGCCTATGTGCAGGCGCTGAGGGAGATTATTTGATGCTGAACGAACAAGGCCGCCCGACGGCGCCGGTAGCCGCATCCAATGCAGGCGACGTGCAGACCTTCACCGCCAATCGCGGCCTGCAGATCGAGGAGCCGTTGCTGTTCGAAGTTGGCCGCCTCGATGTGACCGGCGTTGACCTGCCCGAAGCCCCCAAGACGGCTTCAAGACTTGGCAATCACGCCCGCAAAACCCCGATCGATCTTCCCGGCCTCTCCGAGCCGGAGGCGATGCGCCATTACGTGCGCCTCAGCCAGAAGAACTACGCCATCGACACCGGCATCTATCCGCTCGGCTCCTGCACGATGAAGCATAATCCGCGCCTCAACGAGAAGATGGCGCGGCTACCGGGCTTCGGCGACATCCATCCGCTGCAGCCGCTCTCGACCGTTCCTGGTGCGCTGGAGCTCATCGCCGAGCTCGGGCGCTGGCTGCTGGCGGAAACCGGCATGCAGTCGGTCGCCATGAGCCCCAAGGCCGGCGCCCACGGCGAAGCTTGCGGCATGATGGCGATCAAGGCGGCGCTGGAAGCCCGCGGCGAGAGGCGCACCACCGTACTCGTCCCGGAATCGGCGCATGGCACCAATCCGGCGACCGCGGCGCTGATCGGCTACAAGGTCGTCGATATTCCGGCGCGGCCGGACGGCACCGTCGATCCGGAAGAGGTCAGGGCACGTCTCAATGAAGACGTCGCGGCGATCATGCTGACCAATCCCAACACATGTGGCCTCTTCGAGCGCGACGTCGTCGCCATCGCCGAGGCCGTCCATTCCGTCGGCGCCTACTTCTATGCCGACGGCGCCAATTTCAACGCCATCGTCGGCAAGGTCCGGCCGGGCGATCTCGGCGTCGATGCGATGCACATCAACCTCCACAAGACCTTCTCGACGCCGCATGGCGGCGGCGGTCCGGGCGCCGGCCCGGTGGTCTTCTCGGAGAAGCTCGCGCCCTACGCGCCAGTGCCTTTCGTGCGGCTCACGGATGCCGGCGCCGAATTCATCGAGACGCGCCGCCAGGCCGGCGACAGCGCCCATCCCTTCGGCCGCATCACCGCCTTCCACGGCCAGATGGGCATGTTCGTCCGCGCCATGTCCTACATGCTCTCGCATGGCTCCGACGGCATGCGTCAGGCGTCGGAGGACGCGGTGCTCAACGCCAACTACATCCGCGCCGGGCTCCGTGACCTGATGAGCCAGCCCTTCGGCGACAAGCCCTGCATGCATGAGGCGCTGTTCGACGATTCCTTCCTCGAAGGGACCGGCGTCACCACGCTCGATTTCGCCAAAGCGATGATCGACGAGGGCTTCCACCCGATGACCATGTATTTCCCGCTGGTCGTCCACGGCGCCATGCTGATCGAGCCGACCGAGTCGGAATCGAAGGCTTCGCTCGATCTGTTCATCGCGACGCTTCGCGATCTCGTCCAGCGCGCCAAGCGCGGCGAGGTCGAGCGCTTCCACCAGGCGCCGCTGCTGGCGCCGCGTCGTCGCCTCGACGAGACCCGCGCCGCCCGCCAGCCGAAGCTCCGCTGGGAAAAGCCGGAGCCGTGGAGCGAAGCGGCCGAGTAGCTATTCAACGAAACGGAACACACAAAAGCCCGCGCGAAGCGGGCAGGGGGAAATCATGTTTTCACGCACGCCGCTCGACGATCCGCGCATCGCCGCTGGCATGAACACGCAGTTCAAACTGCGCGCCGAACGCTTGGCCAAAGGCGAGACGCCGATCGGCTGGAAGGCGGGCTTCGGCGCTCCGACGCCGCTGGCGAAACTGAAGCTCGAAGCGGCGCTGACCGGCTTCATGACCGACGGGACCAGCATCGCCTCCGGCTCGTCGATCTCGCTCGCCGGCTGGTCGAAGCCGGCGCTCGAGCTAGAGATCGCTATTTATATCGGCCGCGATGTCCCGGCCCGCGCCGACACCGAGACCGCCCGCGCCGCGATTGCCGCCATCGGCCCGGCGATCGAGATCGTCGACCTGAAGCCGCCGCTGGGCGATGTCGAATGGATCCTGTCCGGCAACATCTTCCACCGCTACGTCATCCTCGGCGATCGCGACGCCTCGCGTGCCGGCGCCGATGTCGCCGGCCTCTCGGCGCGTGTCTCGCGCAACGGCGCCGAGGCCGCCACGACATGGGAGGTCGAAGCCCTGACCGGCCCGCTCGTCGCCATCGTCCAGCGCATCGCCGACACCGTCGCCGGCATGGGCGAGACGCTCCGCGCCGGCGAAGTCATCATCGCCGGCTCCCTCGCCGCGCCGCTTTTTCTCAACAGCGATGACCGCGAAGTCTCCTACACACTCGACCCGATCGGCAGCGTCTCGATCCGGATCGAAGGGTAGGGGCGCCGGGTCCTCCTCCGCGGAGCGGGGGAGGGCGACCGCCGAAGGCGGTGGAGGGGGCGACCGCGAACTCCGAGTAGCTAAAGCTTGGGCAGGCTTGATGCCTCACCGACTACCGGCACCGTCTCAGCAGTAGCAAGCGCCGGAAGATCGCCCGCCGGGGCAAGCTCCGATGGCTCGGCACCGTGCAGCTTGAAGGGGCGATTGCCGGAAAGCTGGCGAAGCAGCACGTAGAAGACCGGCGTCAGGAAAATGCTGGAGAAGGTCACCCCGAGCATGCCGGCGAACACGGCGACGCCCATGGCGTGGCGCATCTCGGCGCCGGCCCCGGTCGAGGTCACCAGCGGTACGACGCCCATGATGAAGGCGAAGGAGGTCATCAAAATCGGACGGAGCCGCAGCCGGGACGCCTCGATCGCCGCCTGCACCGGCGTGCGTCCGTTGAATTCGAGGTCGCGGGCAAACTCGACGATCAGGATGGCGTTCTTCGCCGAAAGCCCGACCAGCACGACGAGGCCGATCTGCGTGAAGACGTTGTTGTCGCCCGCCGAGAGCCAGACGCCGGTCAGCGCGGCGAGCAGCCCCATCGGCACGATCATGATGATCGAGAGCGGCAGGACGAGGCTCTCATACTGCGCCGCCAGCACCAGGAAGACGAGCAGGATGGCGAGCGGGAACACCCAGATAGCGGAATTGCCCGCGAGGATCTCCTGGTAGGTCAGGTCCGTCCATTCATAGTCGAAGCCCGGCGGCAGGACCTCGGCGGCAATCCGCCTTGCGGCATCCTGCGCCTGGCCCGACGAGAAGCCGGGGGCAGGGGCGGCGTTGATGTCGGCGCTGAGGAAGCCGTTGTAGCGCGTCGCGCGCTCCGGGCCGGCGCTCGCCTCCACCGTCATCAGGGCGGAAAGCGGGATCATCTCGCCGGAATTGGAGCGGACCTTGAGCTGGCCGATGTCTTCAGGCCGCGCCCGATAGGCCGCGTCGGCCTGGACGCGCACCGAATAGGTGCGGCCGAACTTGTTGAAGTCGTTCACATAGAGCGAGCCGAGATAGATCTGCAGCGTCTCGAATATGGAGGTGATCGGCACGCCGAGCTGACGGGCCTTCGTCCGGTCGACATCGGCGAAGACCTGCGGGACGTTGACCTGGTAGGTTGAGAACTGGCCGACAAGTTCAGGCGCGGCGTAGGCCTTGGCCAGGAAGGCGTTGGTCACCTCGGCGAGCGCCAGGTAGCCGCGTCCGGCGCGGTCCTCGATCTGCAGCTTGAAGCCGCCGACGACGCCGAGGCCCTGGACGGGCGGCGGCGGGAACATGGCGATGAACGCGTCTTCGATCGCCCCATACTTCTGGTTCAGCGACATGGCGATGGCGCCGGCGCTGAGCTCTGGCCCCTGACGCTCTTCGAAGGGCTTCAGAGTCGAAAAGACGATGCCGGCATTGGAGGAGATCGAGAAGCCGGCGATCGACAGGCCGGGAAAGGCGACGGCGCTCTCGACGCCGGGCTCGTTCATGGTGATCTCGCTGATCCGGCGGACGACCTCTTCGGTCCGGTCGAGCGTCGCGCCGTCGGGCAGTTGCGCGAAGCCCACCAGATACTGCTTGTCCTGCGCCGGCACGAAGCCACCCGGCACCGCGCCGAAGATCCAGTAGGTCCCGCCGAGCAGTAGGGCGTAGATCAGCATGACGGCCGACTTCAGCGAGAGAATCCGGCGAACGCCGTTGCCGTAACCCGTCGCGCCGCGCCCGAACACCCAGTTGAAGCCGCGAAACAGCCAGCCAAGCAGCGCGTTCATCACACGCGTCAATCGGTCGGGCGGCGCGTGGTGGCTCTTCAGGAGAAGCGCCGAGAGGGCCGGCGACAGCGTCAGCGAATTGATCGCCGAGATCACCGTCGAGATGGCGATGGTGAGGGCAAACTGGCTGAAGAACTGGCCGGAAAGGCCGGTGATGAAGGCGAGCGGCACGAACACCGCTACCAGTACGAGGGCGATGGCGATGATCGGCCCCGACACTTCGGTCATGGCCTTGTAGGACGCGGCGCGCGGCGACAGCCCTTCCTCGATATTGCGCTCGACATTCTCGACCACGACGATGGCGTCGTCGACGACAATGCCGATCGCCAGCACCAGCCCAAACAGCGTCAGCGCGTTGATCGAGAAGCCAAAGACATGCATCACCGCGAAAGTGCCGACGATCGAGATCGGCACGGCAAGCAGCGGGATGATCGAAGCGCGCCAGGTCTGCAGGAAGAGGATCACGACGAAGACGACCAGCGCGATGGCTTCGAGGAGCGTGTGGATCACCGCCTCGATCGACGAGCGCACGAACTGCGTCGTGTCATAGACGATGGCGTAGTCGACGCCTTCCGGCATCGTCTCCTTGATCTCGTCCATCGTCGCGCGGACATTGTCGGCGATCTCGAGCGCGTTGGAGCCCGGCGCCTGGAAGATGCCGATGCCGACGGCCTGCTTGTTGTCGAGAAGCGAGCGCAGCGAATAGCTGGCGGCGCCGAGCTCGATCCGCGCCACGTCGCCGAGGCGGGTGATCTGGCCGTCGGCGCCGGTCTTGATGACGATGTCGGCGAATTCCTCTTCGGTCTCCAGGCGCCCGGTTGCGTTGACGGTGAGCTGGAGATTGACGTCGGCAGGCGAGGGCGAGGCGCCAACTGTGCCGGCGGCGGCCTGGACGTTCTGTGCACTGATCTCGTTGACGACGTCGCTGGCCGACAGGCCGCGCTCCGCGATTTTCTGCGGATCGAGCCAGACCCGCATCGAGTAGTCGCCGGCGCCGAAGATGTCGACCTGTCCGACGCCGGCGATGCGCGCCAGCCGGTCCTTGACGTTGAGGACGCCGTAGTTGCGCAGATAGGTGATGTCGTAGCGGTCGTTGGGCGAGATGAGATGCACGACCATGATGAAGTTCGGTGAGCTCTTCGCCGTGGTGATGCCGAGGCTGCGGACCTCCTCGGGCAGGCGCGCTTCCGCCTGCGACACCCGGTTCTGGACGAGCTGCTGCGCCTTGTCGGCATCGGTGCCGAGCTTGAAGGTGACCGTCAGCGTCATGACGCCGTCGGTGGTCGCCTGGCTGCTCATATAGAGCATGTCCTCGACCCCGTTGATCGCCTCCTCGATCGGCGTGGCGACCGTCGCAGCGATCACGATCGGGCTCGCGCCGGGATATTGCGCTCGCACCACGATCGAGGGCGGCACGACTTCGGGATATTCCGAGATCGGCATGACCCGGAGCGAGAGCAGGCCGGCGACGAAGATGAGAACCGACAGCACGCCGGCAAAGATCGGCCGGTCGATGAAGAACCGTGAGATATTCATGGATTCGCGCTCTGTTAGACGGTCAGCCGTCGTTGGGTTGGTTCACGGCGCCGGCCAGCATCGGGACGACGCGGGGCTCGACGATCGAATCCGGACGGATGCGCTGCAGGCCGTTGACGACGACACGTTCGCCGGCCTTCAGGCCTGTCGTGACGATCCGCAGTCCCTCCGCCGTGCCGCCGAGCTTCACCTCGCGGTAGGCCGCCTTGTTGTCGGTGCCGACGACCATGACGAACTGCTTGTCCTGGTCGGCGCCCACGGCGCGCTCGCTGACGACGACGGCCGATTCATTGACGGCGCGGCCCATGCGCAGCCGCGCGAACTGGCCCGGCAGGAGGCTTCCGTCCGGGTTGTCGAAGACGGCGCGGACGCGAACCGTGCCGCTGCCGATATCGACCTGGTTGTCGATGAGCTGCATGTGGCCCTGATAGACCGTGTCGCTCGTCGTGGTGACCATTTCGACGGGGATCCGGTCGACCTCCGTATGCGCATTCATGCCAGCCAATGCCTTGAGGGCACGCGTTACGACGGACTCGTCGGCATTGAAGCTGGCGTAAATCGGATCGACGGAAACCAGGCGCGTCAGGACCGGCGCCGTCGGGCCGGCAGCGACGAGGTTGCCAACGGTGACCTCGAGCTTGCCGACGCGGCCCGAAACCGGTGCCTTGATCTCCGTATAGGCGAGGTCGACCGTTGCCGCCTGCAGGGTCGCCCGCGCCGCCTGGAGATTGGCGGCGGCCTCGGACTCCGCGTTCAGACGCTGGTCAAGGTCGCGCTTGGAGACCGTCTTGGAATCCCAGAGCTGGCGGCCGCGGTCGAGTTCGCTGCGGGCGAGCGCCAGGCCGGCCTCTCCGGCAGCGACCAGCGCTTCGGCGCGGGCGACTTCCGCGGCATAAGACACCGGATCGATGGTGATCAGAAGGTCGCCCTTCTGGACGAGCCCGCCTTCGCGGAAACGCGCCGTCTGGATCTGGCCGGCGACCTGGGAACGGATATCGACATTCTCGATCGCCTCGAGGCGGCCGGAGAACTCGTCCCACAGCACCACGGGCTTTTCCTCGACGACCGCGACGGAGACCGGCGTTGCCGGCGGCGGAGCTGCCGCGGCGGGCTCTGACTGCGAATTGGCGCTCGGCGTGAAGACGATTGCGGCTGCGATCGCAGCGACGAAAACCACCGCCCCCGCACCCCACAACCGGGTGCGAGTCTTGTTGTACCGCATTGCGGAATGCTCTGTCCGTAATTATTTAACGAACGTTACATATGTGCGGGGTAGACCGGGCCGTCAAGGGACTTATATAACATTCAATAAAAAAAGGCTGTCAACAAGGAGGCGACGCTGGCTGTGGCAATGGGAAGACCTCGGGAATTCGATCCTGACCAGGCGCTTGACCGCGCTTTGGAAGTGTTCAGGCGCAATGGCTTTGAGAGCGCCTCCATTGCCGATCTGACGACCGCCATGGGCATCAATGCCCCGAGCCTCTATGCGACCTTCGGCAACAAGGAGGCCTTGTTCCGCAAGGCCCTCGATCGCTACATCGAGAAGCTCGGATACTGGAACGAGGCCCTGGCCAAGCCGACGGCGCGCGAGGTCGTCGAGCACCTGCTTTATGGGACGGCAGACTTCATGACGGAAGAAGACAGCCCGCGGGGCTGCCTGTTCGTCCGCGGCGCTCTCTCATGCGGTGAATCCAGCGAAGCGATCCGGGCCGAACTCGAAGCCCGCCGCGTTGCCGGCGAGGCGGCGCTGCGTGAACGTTTTGAACGCGCGAGAGCGGCTGGCGAGTGTGCCTTATGCGATCCCGGGGATGCTGCGAGCTACGTCATGACGATCCTGGAAGGCATCACGCTCCGCGCTGCCGCCGGCGCGACACGCGATGAGCTCCGTAAAGTTGCCGAGGTGACATTGCGCAGTTGGGTGAACTGACCGTACCGCGTTTGAACTGACGGCCGCCGCCGGCCGTCCGCCCTTACTCCACCGTCACGTTCGTCCGCTGCCCCGCCGTGATCGTCGCCGTGCCGCGGGCTTCCGAGCCGTCGGCCTTGGTCACCTTGATCGTGTAGCTGCCGACCGGCACCGCGATCGTCCATTCCTGGCCATAGGTCGTCGTGATGCCGACCTCGTTGCCGTAGATGTCCTTGGCGCCGGACAGCAGATCGAGACGGTCGCCGTCCGGCGCCTTCAGCGCCAGGATGCCGGCATTCAGCACCACGGACACGTCGAGGGGAGAGCCGGCCACGACTTCGAAGGGTTTCTCCGCCGTCGCGACATCCGAAGACGCGACGAGCACATATTTGCCCGGCGGCAGGTCGAATGACGCGCCGTCATTATAGGTCGTGGTGATGCCGCGGCGCTGGCCGTCGGCGCCCGGTGTCGCCTCGAGCACGTCGAAGCGCGGTCCCGCCGTCACCGCCGGCCCGCCTTCGGCGAAGAGGGCATGCACGATGACCTTGCCGGTCGCGACGACCATCTCCTCCTGGGTGGTCTTGCCGGAGGAAACGGAAACCGTCTTCTCCGCCTTGGCTTCGCCGAGCGTGGCCAGGACCTTGTAGTCGCCGGCCGGGAGGTCGTAGCGGACCTCGCCGCCATAGGTGGTCGCGGCCTCGCCGCCGGCCGCCGGCGTGACGTCCCAGCGGATGCCGCTGTCGAAATCATTGGCCTCGGGGCTCCGCTTGCCGCGCAGCACCAGCGTGCCGGCGCCAAGCACCACATCGACCTCGATCGTGGCGCCGGCGACGACATCGACCGGCACCGATGCGGTAGCGCTGCCCAGCGAGCCCTGCACCGTTGCCGCGCCCGCCGTCACCGCGACGGTGCGCGTCGGCCCGTAGCTCGTGTCGGTGTTGCCGTCGATGTCGGTAATGTCGAAGCGCACGCCGCCATCCTCGGCCGGCGTCGTCTCGGTCAGCATGGCGCGCGCACTGATCGTGCCGGCATTGAGCACGATGCCGGCTTCGGTCGTCGCCGTGTCGATCACCTCGACGACGACTTCCGCCGAGGCGAGCTCCTTGCTCGCCAGCACGGCGTAGCGGCCGGCGGGCAACTGGAAAGCCGCCTCCGAGCCTTCGCCGCCATAAACCGTTTCGACCGGCTGCTCTTCCTTCGAGCCGTCGGCGAGGACACGGAAGACGTCGTAGCGGATCGTATCGGCGCCGGTGTAAGGCGGCGCTGCGACCGCGGCACGGGCCGTGACGCGAAGATTGGCGCCGTTCCTGGTTGCGGATGCCGGCGGTGGTGGCGGCGGCGGCGCGGGCGCCACGGTTTCCGCGACGGTCGTCGTCAGCGCTTCGCCGAGCGCGGCGGCGTCGCCGGCCGGAAAATAGCGGCCGCCGGTATTCTCGGCGAGGCAGGCGACCTGCCTTCTTTCCTCGCTCGACAGGCCGAAGCCGACGACATGCACGGTGAAGTCGATGCCCGCCTGCTCGAGTTCGGTCGCTGCCGCACAGGGATCGGCCTCGCAGGTCTCGATCCCGTCGGTGACCAGGATGACGGTGGCCTTTTCCTCCGTATAGCGGAGCACCGACGCTGCCTGGCGGATGGCATCCGTGATCGGCGTCTTGCCCTTCGGCTGCAACGCATTCGCCGCCGCCGAGATGGTCGCCGCGGTGCCGGCCGCCGGCGGCACCATCAGCTCGATATCGCCGCAGCTTCCCTTGTCGCGATGGCCATAGGCGATGAGTCCGAGTTCGAGATCCGGCGATACGGTGCCGAGCACATTCGCGAGCGTCCGCCGCGCGATCTCCATCTTCGCCTCGCCGCCGATCTGGCCCCACATCGAGCCGGAGGCATCGAGCACGATGATCGCCTGGTCGGCGCGCGCCGGCAGGATCGCGAAGCAGAACAGCAGGCAGGCAAGGAGACGCCGCATTGAAAAGACTCCATCGTATTTCTGCCAGTGTGCCGGTCCGGGTGACGAACGGCAAGGCGACGGGTGGGTCTTTAGGGAAGCCGTCTCGGATCTTCCTGCCGGCGACCTGTCTCGCAGCGATAGGCTCAGGCTGCCCTGGCACGGTCGAGCCGCGTCACTCGGGCAAAGGCACGAAGGCAAGGCGGCACGAGCGCCAGAGCCTCCGTCCTTGCGCCGCAATCGACGACCATCGATCCAATATGCGTGGCGCCGGATTGGCGCCAGCTCGCGCGGGCGACGAAGTGTGAGCCGAGCGTCGCTGCGGCAATGTTGATCCGGCGCCGGGCGATGCCGCCGGCGGGCTGGATCACCTCGATGAGATAACTGGGCATCTACAAGGTCCTTTCGGGAAATCAGGCGATTGCGAGGGCTTTCCGGCGCAACCGTAGCTCGCGCAACAGGGCCGCCGATGCGACGCAGGCAGAGACGATGCAGCCGACCAGCGCCGGAGCCGCACCGACGAGCATGTCGTGGCCGATGGCGAAGGGCACCGAGCCGAGTTGCAGCATGCGGAGCCGCAGGAGGTCCTGCTGCAGGCGGCTGAGCATGACGAACGTCACGCCGACAAGCGCAAAAAGCGAGGGCAGGCCGCTCCAGGTCGCCAGACACAGCGAGGCGACGATGGGCAGGAAGACCAGGCTGGCGCGCCGCAGCCAGGGCCGGTCGCCGGCGGCGAGCGCCAGGGTCGTCTGCATCGCGCCGATCGCGCAGACGCCGGCCGCGCTGACGGCGCCGAGCAGGGCATATTGGGCGCAATAGAGCAGCCCGATGCAGAGCTGGATCGACAGGATCACACGCCGTTCGCGGAACCAGGGCCAGGCGAGCTGGCAGACAAGACCGAGGGCGCCAAAGGCCGTCGCCCCTGGATGCTCGCTGACAATTTTCATGAGCTCGTCCATGGGAGAGCCTCCTTTAACATACAGACCGGTCGGTTTGTTAAAGGAGCGCCGGGGCTAAGTCTGTGACGGGCGTCTCAGGTTACGGCACCTTGCAGTTTCAACGCGTTAGGCTGATATTACATACCGGTCGGTATTGAAGGTCTATCCAATGACGAGCAAGGGCGAGAGCAGCAAGGATCGAATCCTCAATGCGGCGGAGACGCTGATTATGCAGCGGGGCTTCGCCGGCACCTCGGTCGACGACATCCTGAAAGGCGCCGGTTTGACCAAGGGCGCCTTCTTCCATCATTTCGACGGCAAGGGCGCTCTCGTCCGCGAGTTGGTCGAACGCCACGCGCAGAAGGACATCGCCTTCTTCATGGATTTGGCGCGCCAGGCCGAGGAGCAGAGCGACGACCCGCTCGAGCAGGTCTTTCTCTTCATGGAAAGCTTCGAAGGCTATGTCAGCAAGCTCGGCGAGCAGCCGCCGGGCTGCATCTACGCCGTGTACACATACGAGAGCATGCAGTTCGAGCCGGCTATCCGGGAGATCGTCGCCGACACGCTCCGGCAATGGACCGCAATTTATGTCCGCAAGTTCCACGAGGTGCTGGATCGATATGAGCCGGCCGTGCCCGTAACCGCCCGCGAGCTTGCGGAGATGGTTGTTTCGGTGATCGAAGGCGGCTTCGTGCTGGCGCGTGCCTACAATGACGGCCGCCTGACGGCGCGCCAATCGGAATATTTCCGGAAGTATCTGAAGCTGCTTTTTGCCGGCAAGGCAAAGAAGGTGCAGCCCAGACGGGCGGGTGCGAAGGCCTTCGCTTAGAGCAATGTCAGGAAAAGCATGCCCCGGACGACGATCCGGGGTGGAAACCGGGTTTCCGTCCGACATTGCGCAAATTTAAGGAAGCTAGAGCATGATCCGTTTCCATCGAAACGGATCATGCGCTTAGTCCGGCAGGCCCGACCAGGAGGCCAGGGCCTCGGCGACCGCCGGCAGGTCGCGGAACCGGTTGATCACGGTCTCGGCGCCGGCTTCGGTAAGAAGGTCGGCATGGCCTGGCCAGCTATGCGAGGCGCCGGTGAAGCCGACGACGCGGGCGCCGGCTGCCTTCGCCGCCGTGACGCCGAAGACCGAATCCTCGATCACGATGCAGTCCTTCGGCGCAACACCGAATTGTGCCGCGGCATAGCTGTAGACATCCGGCGCCGGCTTCGGTGGCATGTCGCCGACTTCGACCGCCGAATAGATATGTGGTGCGAAGGCGTCGATCAGGCCGGCGCCGCCCAGCGTGATCTTCAGCCGCTCGCTGCCTGAATTGGAGCAGACGCCGCGCGGCCCGGAGATTTTCTTGAGGACATCGGCGGCGCCCGCGACCGGCTTCGATTCCTTCCTGAGGCGGCGGTCGAGCTCGGCCCGCTGCTTGGCGTAGATGTCTTCCGGGAAGGTCCGGTTGGTCTCCTTGGCGATGATCGCCACGACCGCGCGGAAGGTCAGGCCGACATAGCGGTGGATGATGTCGTCGGCGGCGATCTGGTAGCCCGCCGAGGCGAGGATGCTCGCATCGACCGACGCCGCCACGATTTCGGAATCGACGAGCACGCCGTCGCAGTCGAACAGGAAGATCATTCTCGGCCTTTCAGAGAGATTGCCTGCCTGTCTAGCGCCGGGACTGCGGCGAGGGAAGGGCGGCCTCTCGCCGGTTACGTCTGGTTAACCATGCTGGCTAACGCGACCTTTACCCTAACGGAATGACAATCCGCGCGTGAGTTTCCGAGTGTGTGTGGCGGGGCGTTCATGGTTGCGTTGCGTAAAGTTGCTGTCGGCGAGGCATTGATCGATACGATCCTCAAGGGGGATTGCGTCACCCAGCTCGAGAAGCTGCCCTCGGGCTCCGTCGACCTGATCTTCGCCGACCCGCCCTACAATCTACAGCTCGAGGGCCGCCTGACCCGCCCGGACCAGTCCGAGGTCGACGCGGTCGACGACGATTGGGACAAGTTCGCGAGCTTCGCCGCCTATGACGATTTCACCCGCGCCTGGCTGCTCGCCTGCCGCCGCGTGCTGAAACCGAACGGCGCCCTCTGGGTCATCGGCTCCTATCACAATATCTTCCGCGTCGGCACGATCCTGCAGGACCTCGGCTACTGGATTCTCAACGACGTCGTCTGGCGCAAGAGCAATCCGATGCCGAATTTCCGCGGCCGCCGCTTCACCAACGCCCATGAGACGCTGATCTGGGCAAGCCGCGACGCGACGAAATCCTACACCTTCAATTACGAGGCGCTGAAGGCCTCGAACGACGACCTCCAGATGCGCTCCGACTGGCTCTTTCCGCTCTGCACCGGCAATGAGCGGCTGAAGGGTGCCGAGGGGCGCAAGGTCCACCCGACCCAGAAGCCGGAAGCCCTCCTGCATCGCATCCTGATGTCGTCCTCCAAGCCCGGCGATCTGATCCTCGATCCCTTCTTCGGCACCGGCACGACCGGCGCAGTGGCGAAGCGTCTCGGCCGCCATTTCATCGGCGTCGAGCGCGAGCAGGCCTATATCGATGCGGCCGAAGCCCGGATCGCCGCGATCGAGCCGGCGCCGCAATCCGCGCTCACCGTCTCGACCGGCAAGCGCGGCGAGGCCCGTATCCCGTTTGGCACTCTGATCGAGACCGGCCTCATCACCCCCGGCGCGATTCTCCGCGATGCGCGCGCCCGCCACGAGGCGGAAGTCCGGGCCGACGGCACGCTCCGCTGCGGCGAGCATGTCGGCTCCATTCACCGCGTCGGTGCTCTGGTCCAGGGCCTCGACGCCTGCAATGGCTGGACCTTCTGGCACTCCGAGCTGAATGGCGCGCTTGCCCCGATCGACGATCTCCGCCGCATCGTCCGCAAGGATCTCGGCGCCGTCGCCTGATTGCCATCGGCCGGCTATATAAGCTCGGCTGTTGATCCAGCGGAGCGCCATGATGAGCATCGAGGCTTTCGCCGCGCCTGGAAAATTCTGGCGCGGCAATCTTCACACCCATTCCAATCGCTCCGACGGGGCATTGCCGCCCGAAGAGGTGTGCGCGCTCTATCGCGATGCCGGCTACGATTTCCTCTGCCTCTCTGATCATTTCATCGCCCGATACGGCTTTCCCATCTCCGACACGCTGCCGTTCCGGACGGATCGCTTCACGACCATTCTCGGCGCCGAGATCCATGCACCGGCGAACAGCCATGGCGAGGTCTGGCACATATTGGCGGCCGGCCTGCCGGCCGATTTCGCGCCGACCGGCGAGACCGAATCCGGTGTCGACCTCGCCCGCCGGGCGCGCGCTGCCGGTGCCTTTGTCGGCATCGCGCATCCGCAATGGTCGTCGCTGTCGATCGAAGACGGCCGCTCGATGCTGGAGGCCGCCCATTCCGTCGAGATCTACAACACCTCCTGCGATGTCGAATGCGCCCGGCCGGACGGCACCTATCTCCTCGACGCGCTGCTGAACGAAGGCAATCGGCTCTCCGGCTACGCCGCCGACGACGCCCATTTCCGTATCGACGACGGCTTCAGGGGCTGGGTCATGGTCAAGGCAACCGCCAACGAGCCGGCCCTGCTCGTCGAGGCCCTGAAGAGAGGGGAGTATTATTCGAGCCAGGGGCCGCGCCTCCACGATGTCTCGGTGGTCGGCAAGGAGATTCATGTCCGTTCATCGCCGGCGAGCAATTTTGCCCTGGTCGGCCGCGGCTCGCGCGCCGTGCAGAAGCGCCCCGAAAAGGAAGCGACGTCCATGATCCTCCCGGCGGAAAGATTCGCCGGCGACTGGCTCCGCGTCGTCATCGAAGACCGCGAACGCCATCTCGCCTGGAGCAACCCGATCTGGCTTCCTTAAGCCCGTTCAGTCGATCCTGACGCCGTGCCTTGCGAGGTCGCGGCGCATCGTGTCGGCATCGGTGAAGACTTCCGCCTGCCAGCCGACCCGCCGCGCCGCCTGCACATTGGCCCAGACATCGTCGAAGAAGAGCGTCGCCTTGGGCTCCAGGGCGAAATCGGCCGCGTGGCGCTCGAAGATTGCCTCGTCGGGCTTGGCGAGCCCGCAGTGCGCCGAGACCGTGATGCCGCGAAAGGCGCCGAGCACGCTGAAGCGCTCAAGGGCCTCGTCGAAAGTGTCGATCGCGAAATTGGTCAGCGCCGTCAAATCATAGCCGGCCGCGATGAGTTGCGAGAGGATGAGCGGCATGCCCTCGACGAGTCCCGGCACCATCTCGCCCCAATGCTCGCGGAAGGCCCGGATCATCGCCTTGTGCTCGGGGTGCCGCGCGATGAGCTCGCGTTCGGCATCGGCCCATGGGGTGCCGAGATCGGTGTCGAGCAGCCAGCGCGCATTGCAGATTTCGGCGAGGAAATGCTCGCGCTCGATGGCGCTCGGCATCAGGCGAAGATAGGGGAGCTCTGGTTCCCAGCGCAGCAGAACCCGGCCAAGATCGAAGACGATGTGTCGTATGCCGCTCAAGCGGCCCGCCTTTTCGCGCGTTTGGTTGCGCCCGGCACGGCCGCCTCGATGACCTTTCGGAAGACGGTCGGCAGGGCCTCGCCGGCAACCGCCTCGGCCGGCGACCACCATGTCCCGGCCGGAGCCTCATGCCTCACGGGAATGTCGGCCCGCCAGACCGAAAGCTCAAGCCGAAAATGCGTAAAGACATGGACGACACGGCCGGGCAGGAGCCGCCAGTCCGCATGGAACGGCGCCGCCGATGCGTCCGCGTCTCCGCCCGTCGACCAGGCGCTGCCCGACACCTCCGTCATGCCGCCGAGCAACCCCTTGTCCGGCCGCTGCCGGAGGAGGAGCGCGCCGTCCGCACGGACCGCGACGAAGGCGGCGCCGAAACGGACCGGCCTGTTGGCCTTCTCGGCCTTCGCCGGATAGTCTTCCTGAGTGCCCTCGGCGCGGGCGAGGCAGGCTTCCGACCACGGGCAGAGCGCGCAGGCTGGGCGCTTCGGTGTGCAGATCGTCGCGCCGAGATCCATGATCGCCTGCGCGTAATCGCCGGCGCGACTTTGCGGCGTGAGCCGCGCCTGGTGCTCGCGGATGATCGCCTTCGCCGCCGGCAAAGGCGTGTCGATGGCGAAGATGCGGGCGATCACCCGCTCGACATTGCCGTCGACGACCGGCACCGCCTCGTCATAGGCGATCGCAGCGATCGCTGCCGCCGTATAGTCGCCGATGCCGGACAACTCCTTCAGCCCCACCGCCGTCACTGGAAATAATCCACCATGGTCCGACGCGACCGTCTCCGCGCAGGCCTTGAGGTTGCGCGCCCGCGCGTAATAGCCGAGTCCCGCCCAGGCCTTCAGCACGTCGTCGCGCGGCGCTTCCGCAAGGTCCGCGACCGTCGGCCAGCGGCTGACGAAATCCATGAAATAGGATTTCACCGCGGCGACCGTCGTCTGCTGCAGCATCACTTCGGAAAGCCAGACGCGATACGGATCGGGCCTCACGCCACGCGCCCGATCCTTCGGCCCAACCCGCCACGGCAGCACCCGCGCATGGCGGTCGTACCAGGCAAGCAGCAAGCGGGCGTCGGGGGTCATAGGCAACGCTAACATGCGTGCGTCGCAGTTTCGAAGCGGTTTAAACCGCCTCGAGGAAGCGCTCCGCCGTCTGCAGGTCGACCGAGACGAGTTGCGAGACGCCGCGTTCGGCCATGGTGACGCCGAACAGCCGGTTCATCCGCGCCATGGTGATCGGGTTATGCGTGATTACCACGAAGCGCGTGTCGGACTGGCGCGTCATCTCTTCGAGCAGATTGCAGAAGCGCTCGACATTGGCGTCGTCGAGCGGCGCGTCGACTTCGTCGAGCACGCAGATCGGCGCCGGGTTGGTCAGGAACACGGCGAAGATCAGCGACAGCGCCGTCAGCGCCTGCTCGCCGCCGGAAAGCAGCGTCATGATCTGCGGCTTCTTGCCGGGCGGCCGCGCCAGGATTTCGAGGCCGGCTTCGAGCGGGTCTTCCGAATCGGTGAGCTGGAGTTCGGCCGTGCCGCCACCGAAGAGATGCGTGAACAGCCGCTGGAAATGCCCGTTCACCGTCTCGAAAGCACCAATAAGCCGCTCGCGGCCTTCCTTGTTGAGGCTCGATATGCCCTGGCGGAGCCGCTGGATCGCCGCGACGAGGTCGTCGCGCTCGCCGACCAGCGCATCGCGGCGCTCGGCGACTTCCGTCGCCTCGGCCTCGGCGCGCAAATTCACCGCCCCAAGCCGCTCGCGCTCCTGCTTGTAACGGTCGAGCCGCGCCTCGGTATCGTTGAGGTCGGGCAGCGACCCATCGGCCTTGATCCCGGCAAGCTCGGCAGCCCCATTCGGCTCGCAATCAAGCGCATCGACGATGCGGGCGGCGATCTCGTCGCGCCGTTCATTGGCGGCGACGACGCGCTCTTCGGCGCGGCCGCGATATTCGCGGGCCTCGGCAAGCTGGTCGAGGGCGGCGCGGGCAGCTTTGTCGGCGGTGCTGAGGATTGCTTCGCCCGCCGCCAGCCGGTCGGCGGCGTCGGCGCGGGTCTTCTCCGCGTCGGCAATCTCGGAAAGCAGCGCCTGGCGCTTTGCCTCGATCTTGGCCGGCTCCTCGGAAAGCTGGATCTTCTCGGCGTCTGCTTCGTTGCGGCGGGTCGTCAGCGTCGCGATCTGCGCTTCGGCATTGGCACCGCGCTCGTGCCAGGTCTTCCGCTCGACGGCGATCGCCGCCAGCCGTCGCGTGCGCAGCTCGGCCTCGCGCGACAGGCCTTCGACCGCGGCCCGGGCTTCCGCCAAAGCGGCGCGGTCTTCGTTGACCTTGGTCCGGAGAGTGCCGAGCCGTTCATTGACCGGCCCGGTCTCGGGCGTCGCGGCGAGTTGCTCTCGCGCCGTGGCGACCGCCGCTTCGGCTTCCGCCAAGCTCGTCGCGAGACGGCTCCGCGCCTCTTCGACAGCGCCCCGGCGCGTTGCGATGCGGCTTGCCTCGCGCTCGGCATTGGCGAGTGCGCTGCGCGCCCCGTCGAGCGTCCGCTGCGCCTGCCGCCAGGCCTCGCGGGCCTGCTTCTCCGCTTCGCCAGCATCGCGGAGGGCGGCGTTGGCCGTCTCCATGCCGGCGCGTATCCCGGCGACGGCCTGCTGGCCGGCCGTGACCTCGATCTGCAGCGCCTCGAGCCGGTTGCGGTTGGCCAACCGGAGCGCCGCCGGCGACGGGGCTTCCGCCGCCGCGACATAGCCGTCCCAGCGCCAGAGATCGCCGTCACGGGTGACGAGCCGCTGGCCGGGCTTCAGAAGCGCCTGCAGGCGCTGCCCGTCGCTTTTGTCGACCACGCCGATCTGCGCCAGCGTGCGGGCAAGGGCCGCCGGCGCCACGACATGCGAGGCGAGAGCCTCGGCGCCGTCCGGCAAGGCCGGGTCGCTGCCGTCGGTGGTGACGTTCCGCCAATGCGCCGGTGCGCTCTCGTCGGCCGAGGCGTCGAGATCGTCGCCGAAGGCGGCACCCAGCGCCGTCTCGAAACCGGAGGCGACCTTGACCGCATCGAGGATCGGCTCGGCGCCGGCGGCGACCGAGCTTGCCAGCAGGCGGGCCAGCGCATTCGCTTCCGCGTCGACCCGGCCGAAGGCCCGTTCCGCCTCGGTCAGCGCCTCGCGGGCCACCGTCTGCCTGTCGCGCGCCGCCGCCGTCCGCTGTTCGGCGGCGATCGCCTCTTCCTCGGCTGTGTGCAGCGCGACCTCGGCCGATTCGACCGTCGTGCGGGCGATGTCGGTGGATGCAAGGCCCGACAAGGCCAGTTCGAGCTGGCCGAATTCGCCCTCGACGGACTTGGCTTCCGAGCGATGGCGCTCGGAGCGTCCTTCCGCCTCGCGGACGGCGCGTTCGAACTGGCCGCGCCGCGCCGTGATCTCGGCGAGCTGCTGGGTTGTCGAGGCAAGCGCGGCCTCGCTGTCGGTGAGCGTCGATTCGGCGCTGTGGCGGCGTGACGTGGCGCTCGCCTGGCGCTCGGACATCGCCTCGTTGGCGGCGACCAGGCCGCCTTCCTCCTCGTCGAGCCGGACGAGGATGGCGGCGTTGTCGGAGAGCATCCGCTCCTCGCGGATGAGGTCGTCGCCGAGCTGGGTGAGGGCCCGTTCGATATGCGCGATCCGCTCGCGGATGCGCCGTTCTTCGGTGTCGAGCGTCTCGCGCGCGATCGTCATGCGCTGCAGCGCGGCGCCGGCCCGGGCCGCGTCGTCGCGAAGCTCGGGGAGGGCGGCTGCGGCTTCTGCCTGCTCGCGGCCGGCGACGGCCTGCGCCTCGGCGCAAAGGGCCTGCAGCCGGCCCGCTTCGGCCAGCGCCGTTTGCGCTTCGCCAAGGGCTGCTTTCGCGGCCAGCCAGCGCAGATGCAGGACGGTTGCCTCGGCCTTGCGAATCTCGCCGGATAGGGTGCGGTAGCGCACGGCCTGCCGCGCCTGCCGCTTCAGCATGTCGAGCTGCGTCTCGATCTCCGAGACGACGTCGTCGAGCCGCTCGAGATTCTGTTCGGCCGCCTTCAGGCGAAGCTCGGCCTCATGACGCCGGTTATGCAGCCCGGAAATGCCGGCGGCCTCTTCGAGGAGCGCGCGGCGCGCCGTCGGCTTGGCGGAGATCAGCTCGCCGATCTTGCCCTGGCCGACCATGGCCGGCGAATGCGCCCCGGTGGAGGCGTCGGCGAAGAGAAGCTGCACGTCGCGGGCGCGCACGTCGCGGCCGTTGATCTTGTAGGCGGAGCCTGCCTCGCGCTCGATGCGCCGGGTGATCTCCAGCACTTCCGAATCGTTGAAGGCGGCAGGCGCCAGCCGGTCGGTGTTGTCGACCTGCAGCGTCACCTCGGCGGTATTGCGCTGCGGGCGGTTGCCGCTGCCCGAGAAGATGACGTCGTCCATGCCGGAGGCGCGCATGTTCTTGTACGAGCTTTCGCCCATGACCCAGCGCAGCGCTTCGACGAGATTGGACTTGCCGCAGCCGTTCGGCCCGACGACGCCCGTCAGGCCCGGCTCGATGACGAACTCGGTCGGTTCGACGAAAGACTTGAAACCAAGGACACGGAGGCGGGTGAACTTCACCGGAAAGCCTCCGTCGCGGCGACCGGCGCCGCAGGCTGGACGCAGCTAGAGCAACGGTTCGATCTGCTTGTCCAGCTCTTCAAGAGTGAGTGCTCCACTTTGCATTTCGCCGTTGATGAAGAAGGTCGGCGTCGACGAGACACCGAATTTCTCCGAGGCACGGTTTTTCACCCAGTTCACTCCGTCCAGTATGGACTGATTCGTCAAGCACGCCTTGAAACTCTCCTGTGTGAAGCCGGCCTGTTTGACGATGTTGAACAGCCCGTCGGCCGGACGATCGCTGAAGGCCCAGGTCTTCTGCTGGCGAAACAGCAGGTCGACCATCGGGAAGTAGGCGTCGCCGGGCGCGCAGCGCGCCAGCATGAAGGCCGAGGTCGCCACCGGATCGAACGGGAACTCGCGGAAGATGAAGCGCACCTTGCCGGTGTCGACGTATTTTTCCTTGAAGGGCGTGAAGGTCGTCTCGTGGAAATGCGAGCAATGCGAGCAGGTCATCGAGGCGTATTCGATCACCGTCACCTTGGCGTTGGGATCGCCCAGCGCCTTCTCGCCGAGCGGGCCGGCGACCATCAGCTCGCTGTCGGCGAGCGGCGCCGGCGCGCCGGCGCCGCTCGCCGGAATCGCCGAAGCTTCCGGCTGGTTCACGAAATAGTAGATGCCGCCGGCAGCTACGATGACGACGGCGCCGAGAGCGAGGAGGAGATTGCGCGAACTGAGGGCCACGATGAGGATCCTGTCTGACGCCCCGGAGAGGGGACGATTCCGAGCGAATCTGCCGGAAGCCGGCGGGAATGGACAGCGGAATTATGGCTCTTTCCGGTCCCTGGCCAGTCACTATTTCTTGTCGCGGCCTGAAAGGATGGCGCGGCCGAGGCGTTTAAGGGCATCCCTCAGATCGGCGCTCTCGACGCTGCCGACACTGTCGGCGAGCGCCGATTCGCCCTTGGCGTCGAGAGGCGGGGGCGGCTTGCCGGGCTGGGTTGCGGCCGGAACTGGCCCCTGCACGACGCGGATGCGGTCGACCGTGCCATGGCCGATCGTCGCATTCACCCGTTCGATGACCTGCGGCAACTCATGCTGGAAGAGGAGAGCGCGCGGCCCCTCTATGCGCACCACCAGCATTCCCGAGACGCCGTCATTGGCGGCGCCACGCGGCCAGACGATCTTTTCCGGCAGGCTGCAATCGGCGTAGCGCTGGCCGACGATCTCGGCCCAGTTGGCCGTCAGCTGGCTGGCGGCGAAGCCGCGCTTGGCGGTCAGCGGGTCGAGCGTCTTGCCGATCAGTTCGGCGATCGAGACCGGCCCGCGCCTGCGTTGCTTGTTTCCCGTTTCCGCCATGCGGGGCATTTTCGCATGACGGCGGCACAAGCAAAAGCGGTGTGCGCTTTCACGGCGGGACAGTACGCTGCAATAAGCCTGTCCAACAGTGCAGATAGTTCAGCGAATACAAAGAGTTACCTGTTTGTCCGGACTTCTTGACACTCTTTGGGGCCACAACTATGGTGCGCGCGGCTTTGGAAGGTATGGCGGGAATCCGGGGCTTCCCGGCCGAGGCGGAGCGAGCGATGAGCGACAGGGACGGACGTCCGGACCAGTCGTCAGACGCCGAAGACGCCGAGCTTTGCAAGAGGCTGCGTGAACTCGACAAACGAATCGGCGAGCGCCGGATCGACCTTGGCGAGGACGAGCGCGACGACGCGCCGCGCAGTCCTGGCGTGGCGGTGGCTTTACGGCTCAGCGCCGACTTTGTAGCTGGTGTGGTCGTAGGCGGGGCGCTGGGCTGGGGATTCGACAAGCTGTTCGATACCTCGCCGTGGGGATTGGTGGTTCTTATCCTTCTGGGGTTTGCCGCCGGCCTTTTGAATGTTATGCGCACGGCCGGAATAGTTCGGCCGCGGACCGGCGGTCCGGACGAGGGCAGATAGGGAAAGACGCGTGGCTACTGATCCGATCAACCAGTTCCAGATCCATACGCTCATCCCGATCGAAGTCGGCGGCGTCGACTTTTCCTTTACCAATTCCGCCCTCTTCATGGCGCTGACCGTCGCCGGGGCGTCGGCTTTCCTGATTCTCTCCAGCCGCGGCCGCGGTCTCGTACCGACCCGCTGGCAGTCGGCGGCGGAGATGACCTACGAATTCGTCGCCGGGACGCTGCGCGAATCGGCCGGCAGCGAAGGGATGAAGTTCTTCCCCTTCGTCTTCTCGCTCTTCATCTTCATCCTCTTCGCCAACCTGTTGGGGATGTTCCCCTATTTCTTCACGGTTACCTCGCACATCATCGTTACCGCGGCGATGTCGATGGCGGTCATCCTAACCGTGCTGTTCTACGGGCTGTGGCTCCACAAGCTGCATTTCTTCAAGCTGTTCGTGCCAAGCGGCGTCCCGGTGGTGCTGTTGCCTTTCATCACGATGATCGAGATCCTCTCCTTCATCTCGCGGCCGATCAGCCTCTCGATCCGTCTCTTCGCCAACATGCTCGCCGGCCACATCACGCTGAAGGTCTTCGCAGGCTTCGTCGTGATGCTGAGCTCGTTCGGCTTCGTCGGCATCCTCGGCGCCATCCTGCCGCTCGCTGCCGCCGTCGCGCTGACCGCGCTCGAATTCCTGGTGGCGGCGCTGCAGGCTTATGTCTTCGCCATCCTTACCTGCCTTTACCTGAACGACGCCCTGCATCCCGGTCACTGATCGGCCAGGGCATTTCGACAATCACGAGCCTTCACAGGAGCAATTGAAATGGAAGCGGAAGCAGCAAAGTTCCTCGGCGCCGGCATCGCCTGCATCGGCATGGGCACCGCGGGCATCGGCCTCGGCCACATCTTCGGCAACTACCTCGCCGGCGCGATCCGCAATCCGGCCGCCGCTGACGGCCAGTTCGGCCGCCTGATTTTCGGCTTCGCCGTGACCGAGGCGCTCGGCATCTTCTCGCTGCTCGTCGCGCTCATCCTCCTCTTCGGCTAAGCCGACTTTTCGAGACAGGACGCGATGGCGACCCAGAGCCACGAACCGACGCCCTTCGCACCCGGCGAGGGCGGTACGCTGGTCGAGCAGCCGGCGGAGCACAAGGTGTTTCCGCCGTTCGACTCGACGACTTTCGCTTCGCAACTGCTCTGGTTCGCGATCACCTTTGTGCTGCTCTATTATGTGATGTCGAAGATTGCGCTGCCGCGCATCGCCGGCATCCTCGAGGACCGGCGCGACCGGATCGCCAGCGATCTCGACCTCGCCGAACGCCTCAAGCAGGATTCGAAAGCCGCGCTTGCCGGCTACGAGAAGTCGCTCGCCGAGGCGCGGATCCGCGCCAACGCGATCGCCGAGGGTGCCCGTGACGGCGCCAAGCAGGCGGCGGCCGCCAAGCGCGCCGCCACCGAGGCAAATCTCGCCAACAAGCTCGCCGCTGCCGAGAAGCGCATCGGCGAGATCAAGTCCAAGGCGCTCGCCGATGTCGGCGAGATCGCGTCGGAAACCGCCGAATCGGTCATTCGGGCGCTGGTCGACAGCGATCTCGGCAAGACCGAGATTGCCGACGCCGTCGCCTCCGTGATGGCGAAGTAGGAACGGGACGATGCTTCAAGACCCAACATTCTGGGCCCTCGTAGCCCTGGTTCTCTTCCTGCTGCTGATGGTCTACCTGAAGGTGCCGGGCGTCGTGACCTCGGCGCTCGACAAGCGCGCCGACACGATCCGCAAGGAGCTCGACGATGCGCGCCGGCTCCGCGAAGAAGCCCAGGCGCTGCTGGCCGAATATCAGCGCAAGGGCCGCGAGGCCGAGACCGAAGCCGAGGAGATCATCGACCAGGCGAAGCGCGAGGCCGAAGCCATCGCCGGCGAAGCCACCCGCCGCCTCGACGAGTATGTCGCGAGCCGCACCAGGCTCGCCGAGCAGAAGATCGCCCAGGCCGAGACGCAGGCTCTCCAGGAGGTCAAGGCTTTGTCGGCCGATGTCGCCATCGCCGCCGCGGAGAAGATCCTTGGCGTCAAGGTCAAGGGTCCGGCCGGCGAAGCGCTGATCGCGCGCTCGATCGGCGACGTCAAATCCAAGCTGAACTGATTTATCCGCGGCGTGGTCTAGGCGCGATCCGCGAAGAGCGGGTCGTCGGCGACGACGATCGCGAGACGGCCGCGCACCGGCGCGAAGCTCTGCCGGTGATGCGGGCAGGGTCCATGCAGGCCGAGCGCTTCGAGATGGCGCACCGTGCTGTAGCCCATGTGGCGCTCGAAGCCGTATTCCGGGAAGGCCCGGCCCATTTCGCCCATCAGCCGGTCGCGCGTCACCTTGGCGACGATCGAAGCCGCGGCGATCGACACCGACAATCCGTCGCCGCCAATGATCGCCTCGCCCGGGCAGCACAGGCCCGGCGGCAGGTCGCGGCCGTCGACCAGCACATGGTCGGGGCGGCAGGGCAGGCCGGCGAGCGCCCGGCTCATCGCCCAGAGCGAGGCGCGCAGGATGTTCATGCGGTCGATACGTTCCCGGCTCGCCACCGCGACCGAGATATGGCCCTCCGCCACGATCAGTTCGTAAAGCCGCTCGCGCTCGGCCGGGGCGAGCCGCTTCGAATCGTCGAGCCCCTCGGGAAAGCGCTTGCCCTCGAAGACTACCGCGGCGGCCACGACCGGGCCGGCGAGCGGCCCGCGCCCGACTTCGTCGACCCCGGCGATGAACCGCGCCCCCTTGCGCCGCGCCCGCTTCTCGGAGCGGTCGGTCGGCTCGGGCGGCAGCTCGATCAGGGGTGGCGAATCATTGCGGCGCGGCGGCATGACCGAGCCTTACCCGCCAATCAGGGCGAGACAAGCGCCCGCTTCCGCTTTCCCCGCAGCCGACAAGTGCGGAACGATCTACCGTCTTGAGAATTTTAGCCCGCCAGGAGGCCGCATGCCGAAGATTCATGACACATGGACCGTGTTGCCCAACGGGCCGCTTGTCGAGATCGACGAAGGCATCCTGACAGTTGCCGGCGATATCCCGATGCCGCTCGGCAATTTTCCGCGCCGGATGACGGTGATCCGGTTGTGGGGCGGGCGTACCGCCATCTGGAGCGCCATAGCCCTTCAGGAGTCGGACATGCAACGGATCGAGGTGCTCGGTCGTCCTGCCGTGCTGATCGTGCCGAATCCAGGGCACAGGCTGGATGCGAAGATATGGAAGCAGCGCTATCCGGATATCGCGGTGCTGACGCCGCCCGGCGCCCGCGGGCCGGTTTCGGATGTCGTCGAGGTCGATGCGACCGAAGATATTCTGGGTGATCCGGATGTGTCGTTCATCGTCGTCGACGGCACCGCCGAGGGGGAAAGTGCGCTGAAGGTCGGGCGTCCCAGCGGGGTGACCTTGATCACCAACGATATCATCGGCCATGTGCGGAAGCCGCACGGCCTCGGCGCCAACATCATGGCGCGCCTTTTCGGCTATGGCATCCATCGGCCGAGCGTGCCCAGAACCGTCAGGCGCTTCATCAAGGATCCGAAGGCGCTCGCCCGGCAGATGCGCGAATGGGCCGAGTTCGACGGGCTGAAGCGGATCATCGTCTCGCATGGCGAACCGATCACCGACGACCCGGCGGGCACGCTCAGGCGGCTAGCCGGCGAATTGGGCGGCTGAGCGGTCCTGCCTAGTAGTTCAGAGTCTACGTATCCCTTGGCAAAGGGTGTGGATGCGCAAAGCCCAACAAGACGCTTATGCAAAGGTCGCCATGGGAGAGGCGTACAGCGAACTACGCCCTGCGTCCCAGCAGCCCCGAGAGCGACTCCGACAGCGCATGCAGGCCGAAGCCGATGAAGATCAAGCCGGAGGCCCGCGCGATCCAGATGTCGTAGCGCGCATAGAAACGCCGCACGAGCCCGGCGCCGACGAAGACGACGAGGACGATGTCGGCAAGGATGAAGCCGACGCAGGCCGCCCCAAGCAACGCCGGCAGGGCCGACCAGTCGAGTTGGTCGGCGGAGCTTGCCAGCAGCGCCGTGAACATGGCGATGGAGACCGGATAGCCCTTCGGGTTGGTCAGGCCGAAAGTGAGGCCACGCAGCACCGGACGCTTGGCCTCGGCTTTGAGCCGGCCGGCCTCGTCGCGCTTGGCACGAAGCGCCGTGAAGCCCAGCCAGCAGAGATAGAGTCCGCAGACGAGGCCGAGGATGTCGAAGAAATTCCGGCTGACCGAATGCGCGCCAATGATCGCGACAAGCGATAGCGTCGCCCAGACGATGTCGCCGGCGAAATGACCGGCGAGGAAGCCGGCGCCGGCCCGCCGCCCCCGGCTGGCCCCGATGCCGAGAAGCGCCAGGAAGGCCGGTCCGGGGATCAGCGTGTAGGTGACGCCGGCGACGGCCGCGGAGAGGAGGATCGAAAGGGTCAAGAGCCGCAAGTCTCATGTGGGATTTCGGGAAGAATCCCACAAATGCGTCGGCCTGGATAGTATGTCGCCTCGCCGCGGTATCGGTGGCGCGGAGAAGACAGTCATGAAGCGCCGTCGTCTTGGACGCACCGGGCTCGAAGTCTCCGAAGTCGGTTTCGGCGGTGCCGGAATCGGCGGCGCCTATGGCGCCAGCACGGACGATGAGTGCGTCCGGGCGATCCGCCGGGCCGTGGAGCTAGGCATCGACTTTTTCGACACGTCGCCGGTCTATGGCAACACGCGCTCGGAGGAAAGGCTCGGCAGTGCGCTTTCCGGCCTTCGCGACAGGATCGTGCTCGCCACCAAGGTCCGCTTTCCCGAGGAAGCCGATCTCGACGACATGGCAGCCTTCATGCGCCGCTCGGTCGAGGCGAGCCTCCGGCGTCTCCGCACCGACCGTGTCGAGATCCTCCAGATCCATCACCAGCTCGGCGCCGTCCGTGGCCGCTACATGTTCGCCGCCGATCCGCCGCGCTTCGCGCCGCGCCTCACCGCTGCCGATGCGCTCCGCTTCGCCGAAGGCGCGCGCGATCTCGTCAGGGAAGGCAAGGTCCGCTTCCTTGGCATCACCGCCTGGGATGGCGACAAGGAAACGATCCGCGCCGTGCTTGAACGCGGATCGTTCGACACCGCGCAGATCCTGTACAACCTCGTCAACCACACCGCCGCCGGTCCGCCGCCGTTGGGCTTCGACGATTTCGACCAGGGGGAGGCGCTCGTCTCTGCTGCGGCGAATGACATCGGCGTCATCGGCATCCGCTCACATGCCGCCGGCGCGCTCGCGGACCGCCTCGACCGTTCCGTGAAACCCGAATCCGACGTCGCCCGCGACCACGCTCGCGCCGCTACTCTTTCGTTCCTCAGGAAAGGGCCGGTCCGGACGCTGTCGGCCGCCGCGCTCCGCTTCTGCCTCGATCATACGACGATCGCGACCGTCGTGCCGGGTTTTAAGAACGAAGCCGAGGTCGAGGAGGCTGTGGCCGTCACCGGCCTGTCACCGCTCGCCCCTGAAGACGCCGCCGAAATCGAGCGGCTCTACCGGCGTCAGTTTAGAGTAGGTCTGTAGGGTGGGCAAAGGCGCGGAACGCGCCGTGCCCACGCGGCCACATTCGCTGACGTGACAGCGTGGGCACGGCCTTCGGCCTTTGCCCACCCTACGAAGCGGGTAGTCAAAACAGGCTGAGCTGGGCGCCCTTCGCCACCGGCGCCGTGAAGAGGTCGGTGCGCAGGCGGAGCCTCTTCTGGTTGAGGCCAAGCCGCTTTGCCGCGAGCTCGAAGCGCCGGCCGATCTGCCAGGCATGCGGGCCGACGCCGGTCATGCGCTTGCCCCACTCGGAATCGTAATCCTTGCCGCCGCGCATCGAGCGCACCAGCGACATCACATGCTTGGCGCGGTCGGGATATTCGCGCTCGAGGAATTCCTTGGAGATGTCGCGGACCTCCAGCGGCAGGCGGAGGATGACATAGCCGGCCTCCTTGACGCCAGCGGCGGCGGCCGCATCGAGAATCTTCTCGATCTCGGATTCGTTCAGCGCCGGGATGATCGGCGCCACCATCACCGTCGTCGGGATGCCGGCTTCCGAAAGGAGCCTCAGTGTCTCCAGCCGGCGCGGCGGCGTCGCGGCGCGCGGCTCCATGGCCCGCGCCAGCTTGCGGTCGAGCGTCGTCACCGACAGCGCCACCTTGGCAAGGCCGCGCTCGGCCATGCGCGACAGGATGTCGATGTCCCGCGTGATCAGCGCCGACTTCGTCACGATGCCGACCGGATGGCTGGTGCGGTCGAGGCCTTCGAGGATTTCGCGCGTGATCCGATAGCGCCGCTCGATCGGCTGATAGGGGTCGGTGTTCGTCCCCATCGCCATGGTCCGCACCTCATAGCCGGGCTTGGCGAGCTCTTTTTCGAGAAGTTCGGCCGCGTTCGGCTTGGCGAAAAGCTTGGTCTCGAAATCGAGGCCCGGCGAGAGCCCCATATAGGCGTGGGTCGGCCGCGCGAAACAGTAACTGCAGCCATGCTCGCAGCCGCGATAGGGGTTGATCGACCGGTCGAAGGAGATGTCCGGCGACTCGTTTCGCGTGATGATCTGCTTGGCGACCTCTTCCTGGACCACGGTCTTGAAGGGCGGCAGGATATCGAGCGACGACCAGCCGTCATCGACGAAGGCTCGTTCGAGCTTCTCGAAGCGTCCGCTCCGGTTGGTTTCGGCACCGCGACCGTGCCGCCGGTCGGGCTCGATGCGCACGCCGACATACTCGTCACACGGCTGCGATAGTCGGCGGGCGGAGGCTTGACGATGATCGATCGCGCTCATGGAAAAGATTCCTATCTCTCCAAAGAGAACGAAGCAAGAACGATTTTGTTCCCCAGAAAATCAATTTTGGGTCGAAAGCTTCTGCCCGATTGACTAATACCAGCCCGCACTGATCAGAACCGATGTGCCCAGTCACGCATTCCGATGGACATGATCTTCCAAGGTCGATCGATAAGGTTGTTCCAGGCGTCACAGCACAGGGCAACGATCTCGTCGTAGGTTTTGAACACACGGTTCGACA
>CAMCWB010000003.1 GCA_945882315.1 Bauldia litoralis
CGGTATCAGGCTGAACGGCTTCGGGCTTCGTGGTAGTGCTCGTCATGGCGTGGTCTCCTGTCCGGCGCGTCAACGCTGGACTCGTTCGGGTTAAAGCACCCGGAGACTACGCCACCCTCAATTCCAACCAACTTCGCGACGGCACCCCGCATAATATTCATGGGCGAAGTTCGAAGCGCAGCCTTGCGCATATTACCGGGACTTTCCGACTGGAACCTTAAGTTTAGCGGGGACTTGACCACCACCTGCGGTCAGGAGAGAGCGACATGCGCGTGGTCATTGCGGAAGATGACGGGTTGATAGCGATGTTCATGGAGGAAGTACTTCGCGACGCCGGTCACGATATAATCGGCGCCGTCGCATCCTCCGACGCGGCCTTTCACCTGGTCGATGCTCACAGGCCGGACCTGTTGATCGCCGACATCGGCCTGTCGGAAGGCGAATGTGGCTGCGAGCTGGTCCGAAAGGCGGCCGCCAAGTATGGCACGCCATCCCTCTTCGTCACCGGTGCACCCGAGAAAGCGGAGCGTTGCGACCACGCGATCGGCGTCCTCGCCAAGCCGTTTGACGACACGGACCTGAGGGACTCGATCGAGATCGCCTCGGCCATCCTGGCGGGCCGGACAGTCAGCCGCATTCCGGCGCAGTTGCAGCTTTTCTAGCTCCGGACGAGTTGAGCCGCCGACGGAAAGGCGATGATCCGGTCGGTGGAGACATTGATATCTTCGTCTGCGGCTTTGCTCGTGATCGACGCCTGAGTTCGCTCCAGCTCCAGGGCTATGGCGCGCACCGGATGATAGGGAGCCATCTCCCGCAATTTTTTGACATCATCATGCGACCAGGGCTCGCCGTGTTTTTGTGGCCTATTGGTCATTCTGCTTGCCTTGCTGGTTGGATCCGGCAAAAGCCGCACCAGTGAGAAGCCGGATCACAAGCTTATGGACATGCTCGGGCATATAGGGCTTCGAGATGAGAGGTGATCCGCCCACGCACGCGCTAATGCTTCCGCCCCTTCTTGCCGGCATGGCTGCCGGCGCGGCCGCCGATCGAGCGGGGTTTGGGCGGGATCGGGCGTGAGAGCGGCACACTAGCATCGCTGCCGGGCCCCATCTCGTCGAGCGCGGGCTTGCGCGGTCGCACGCCGCCGGCCGGGATCTCGGTCCGGCGGATCGTCATCTCGTCGAGATTGTTCTTGCGCGGCCCGGCGGATTCGCCACGCCCCGAGCGCTTCGCGCTGGATGGTGAAGCCTCGCCCGTATTGGAGCCGCGCGACAGCGGATCGTCGGAGGTCTCCAGTTCGAGCGTCTCCAGGCGCTTGATCTCGTCGCGAAGCCGCGCCGCGGTCTCGAATTCGAGGTCGGCGGCGGCATCGCGCATCTGCTTTTCGAGATCGGCGATGGTCGCCTTGAGATTATGGCCGACAAGCGCGCCTTCCTCGCCGAAACCGGCAGGCACGGTGACGTGATCCTGCTCATAGACCGAGGAGAGGATGTCGCCGATCGACTTCTTGATGCTTTCCGGCGTGATGCCGTTGGCGAGATTGTATTCGACCTGCTTCTCGCGGCGCCGGTCGGTCTCGGCGATGGCGCGCTCCATCGAACCGGTCATCCGGTCGGCATAGAGGATGACGCGGCCGTCGACATTGCGCGCCGCGCGGCCGATCGTCTGGATGAGCGAGGTCTCGGAGCGGAGAAAACCCTCCTTGTCGGCATCGAGGATCGCGACGAGGCCGCATTCCGGTATGTCGAGGCCTTCGCGCAGCAGATTGATGCCGATCAGCGCGTCGAAGGCGCCGAGCCGGAGGTCGCGGATGATCTCGATGCGCTCCAGCGTCTCGACGTCGGAATGCATGTAGCGGACGCGGATGCCCTGCTCATGCAGATATTCTGTCAGGTCTTCCGCCATGCGCTTGGTCAGTACAGTGATCAGCGAGCGGTAGCCCTGCTTGGCAACCAGCCGCACTTCGCCGAGCAGGTCGTCGACCTGCGCCTTGGCCGGACGTATCTCGACGGGCGGATCGATGAGGCCGGTCGGCCGGATGACCTGCTCGGTAAAGACGCCACCGGTGCGTCCCATCTCCCAGCTGCCCGGCGTCGCCGAGACATAGGCCGATTGCGGCCGCATCAAATCCCACTCCTCGAAGCGGAGCGGCCGGTTGTCCATGCAGGACGGCAGGCGGAAGCCGTATTCGGCCAGCGTCGCCTTCCGCCGGAAGTCGCCGCGATACATGCCGCCGAGCTGCGGAATGGTGACATGGCTCTCGTCGACGAAGACGAGGGCGTTGTCGGGCAGGTATTCGAACAGCGTCGGCGGCGGCTCGCCCGGCTTGCGGCCGGTGAGGTAGCGCGAATAATTCTCGATGCCGGCGCAGGCGCCGGTCGCCTCGATCATCTCGATGTCGAAGCGGCAGCGCTGTTCCAGCCGCTGCGCCTCGAGGAGCCTCCCGGCGCGTGCGAGTTCGTCGAGGCGGAGCTTCAGCTCTTCCTTGATGCCCTTCACCGCTTGGGCGAGCGTCGGCCGCGGCGTCACATAATGCGAGTTGGCATAGACCTTTACCGACTTCAGCTCAGCCGATTTTTGACCGGTGAGCGGATCGAACTCGGTGATCGCCTCGATCTCGTCGCCGAACAGCGTGATCCGCCAGGCGCGATCTTCCAGATGCGCCGGGAAGACTTCGACCGTATCGCCGCGGACGCGGAAGGTGCCGCGGCGGAAGTCGATGTCGGAGCGCTTGTATTGCAGCGCGACCAGATCGGCGAGGAGCTGGCGCTGGTCGATGCGCTCGCCGATGGTGAGCGCGAAGGTCATCGCCGTATAGGTCTCGACCGAGCCAATACCGTAGATGCAGGAGACAGAGGCGACGATGATGACGTCGTCGCGCTCGAGCAGCGAGCGCGTCGCCGAGTGGCGCATGCGGTCGATCTGCTCGTTGATCGAGGATTCCTTCTCGATGTAGGTGTCCGTCCGCGGCACATAGGCCTCGGGCTGATAGTAGTCGTAATAGGAGACGAAATACTCGACGGCGTTGTCGGGGAAGAAGCTCCTGAACTCGCCATAGAGCTGCGCGGCAAGCGTCTTGTTGGGCGCCAGCACCAGCGCCGGCCGCTGGGTCCGCTCGATGACCTGGGCCATCGTGAAGGTCTTGCCCGAGCCGGTGACGCCGAGAAGCACCTGGTCGCGCTCCTGCGCATTGACGCCGGCGACAAGTTCCTCGATCGCCCGCGGCTGGTCGCCCTTCGGCTCGAACTCCGAAACGATCCTAAACGGTATGCCGCCCTCGGACTTCTCCGGACGCGGCGGCCGGTGCGGCATCCACGTCTTGTCGAGGAACTCCGGGCGGCCGGTCTCGATCAGACTCGACAACGCCTCGACCGTCGCGGTGACGGCGCTGGCCGGCATCGAGCCGACATTCTCGAGGTCGACATCGACGCCGGGCACCGGGTTGAGCCCGGAGGCGGCGCGCTCCTTGGCGCTCGCCGGCCCGCCCATCGACGTGCCGCGTGAGGTCTTGAACTGCTTCTGGGAGGCTTCGGAGAAGCCGGAGCTTTTACGGGGAGGCATGGCTCAAATATGGGCTGAGTCATGCGGCAGGAAAAGGGCCAGCCCGCAACGATCTACGGCCTGTCAGAGGGCCGTATTCGCCGCCCGCGTCAGCAGCCGGCTCAAAGCGGCGCTGTCCTCCTGCGCCAGGGCGGCGCGGGTGACGATCGACAGCGGCGTCAGCGGCACATTTCCGTCCAGGGGCCACTCGTCGAAGATGGCGGGATCGGTCAGCGCCGCCGTTCCGCCGACCAGCAAGGCCTGCATGGCGGCATCGTCGGGAAGCTCGGGGAATTGATTGAGGTCGCGCGCCAGGATCACGACAGCGCGTTTCAAGGATGCTGCATCGGCGGCATGGATCGCCTTGCCGGGAATGAAGCCACGCAAATAGAGAGGGTGGATGCTGATGCCGCCCTTCGCCAGCGACAAGAAGATGCGCTCGCCGGATGACAATGTGAGATTGGCGAAGCCGGCGCCTTTGCTGCGCTCGATATATTTGTGAAGCGTTGCTGACATCGCTCAGCGCCCGTTCGCATCGGCCTTCGAAATTGCACAAAAGAAAAAGGGCATCGCGAGGATGCCCTTTTTGCTGTCCTGCCCGCTGTGCGATCGCTGAGACGCAAACCGCAACAGCGAGCCGGAAGCTTCGACGGCGACGACCGAAGTCGGCGCCTTGTCGAACTACTTTCTCTTGGCCGGAGCCTTCTTGGCAGCCGGCTTCTTGGCAACGGCCTTCTTCGCCGGGGCCTTCTTCGTAGCGGGTTTCTTAGCAGCAGCTTTAGCCAATGTAATTCTCCTCTCCATGGAGAGCCGCGAATCGGCTCACGCGCGTATTCTAGTGCAACTTAGCGGTTAACAACGCGCTAATTCTTTTCTAGTTGCACAAACGCCCTTCGACTAGAGGCGACGACAACGTCGCTCTCGCATGTCGAATACATGCGCGAAGGTAGCGTCATGAATGACGTGCGACATCGTCGGACGAAAGACGTGTCGAGCGCAGAACGAATCTTCTCCCTACTGATGCAAGCGCGAATTTTGCGAATGATCTAATCGATGATGGCACTGCGATGACGCTCTCTTCTGCTTGATGGGCTGGGAAACGGACGCCCCGAGTCCATTTTCTTGCGTCAAGGATTTATTTGTAAAATCAACATCTTACAAAGAGTGAACAGGGCCAGGCGGTGAGCCGCCTCTTGCATCGGCGCGCCGGCCCTGCGCGTCGCGGGATTCATTCTCGAACGATCGGTACAGATAAACATATCGAACAGCCCGCTCGGCACCTCGATCGTCTACACAGCGCGCGTTGCATCATCGCGACATGCTCGAAAAACTTCTCGCGAGACATCGCAAGAGCGCACCGGCAGACGCCGCTCAACAGAAAAATCACGTCAAAAAAAATTCGCATCACGCAGATTTTTTCACCGCGGATGGATTTTTTCGCGCGCGAAGACGCGATCCCGACGACTCGACGGCGTTTTTTCGACTCGATGTGACACCCGAGTCGAATGGGAGAAGCACTCATGTGACTCGCGAAATTTTTCACGCGATGCGCGGCGGAGGACGCGACTGCTCGACACCACGAAAGAATTTCTCGGGCGCGTAAGCGGCCCACGTCGACGCGATACACCCGTCGATGTCACGCGCGCGCATCCAGCGAAGGTCGTCGGGATCGCCGATCGGCGCCTCACCGTTGCGAGGTGGCGGCCGATGATCGCGACGCACTGGTACGGAAGAGTGCAAACAAAAAAGGGCCGGAGCATTTCCGCTCCGGCCCTCGCAATCACCCGCAATGGATCGACGGTTTACAGCCGGCACATCCATTCAGGACATTCATTCTTGCCGGAGCGTCCGTTCCGCCCGTCCGGATGTCGGCGCCAATCCTTGCCGTCATGCTTTGCCGAACCATGCCTGCTCTTCCACTTCTTCTGGAACCGGCGCTGGAATTTGTGCTGGCTGCTGTAGCCGTAGTCGTGGACGTGGCCGCGCGGGATGACGAGCGGCGGCACGTAGCGCGGGATCGCCGGCGCAGAGAGAGAGGGCGGGCGATAGGAGTAGGCACCACCACCGGCACCGGCGAGATAGCGCCGCGCGACCCAGCCCGTGACGCCGTCCGCATTGACCGCGCACCAGCCGCTCTGGCAGAAGTCGACCCACAGCGAGGCGCCGGACGGCAACGTCGCAAGGCGCGTGAAGTTGCTGCCGGCGCCGGCGCGGACATTGACCGGACTGATGGTCGTCGCCTGGTAGGCGCTGGCGGTTGCCGGCACGCCGAAGGCCAGAAGCGCCGCCGCGACGGCAAGACTACGAATTCTCATTTACGCTTCCTTCCAGGCCGGGTCTCACCCGCCGGATATGCCATCCGGAACATGAAACGGGCGCCGACGGCAAATCCGTCGACGCCCTCCTTGTTCCCAGCCGGCCTCGATGCCGCTGCACTGGCTAGCCGGCGAGCGACTCTTTCAGAAACGCCACCGTCCTCGACCAGGCGAGATCCGCGGCCGTCTTGTCGTAGCGAGCGGCGGAGGTGTCGTTGTTGAAGGCGTGGTTCACGTCCTCATAGAGAAAGAGCTGATAGTCGACGCCCGCCGCCTTCAGCGCCTTCTCATAATCCGGGATGCCGGCATTGATGCGCTCGTCGAGGCCGGCATAGTGGAGCATCAGCTTCGACTTGATCTTGTCGATGCCTTCCTTGGCCTGGCCGCCATAATAAGCGACGCCGGCCTTGAGATCGGGACTCGCCACCGCCAACTGGTTGACGATGCCGCCGCCGAAGCAGAAGCCGATCGCCCCGACATTGCCGTTGGTCGCCGGCGATCCCTTGAGATAGGCGATCGCCGAGACCGCATCCGGCACCAGCGCGTCGCGATCGATGTCCTTGAACAGCGCAGCCGCCTCGTCGTCCGTCGCCGGCGTGCCCCCGACGCGGGACAAGAGGTCGACGCCGAGCGCGACGAAGCCCTCAAGCGCCATCCGCCGCGTTACGTCCTTGATATGCGGATTGAGCCCGCGGTTCTCATGGATGACAAGAACCGCCGGAAGCTTGCCCGTCGCATCGGCCGGGATGGCGAGATAGCCCTTCATTTCGCCGGTAGGCCCCGGGAAGGCGACGTTCTCGATCTTGAGGCGGCTATCGTCCGGCGGCACGATCTGCGCCTGCGCATAGTTGCTCGACAGCATCGGCGCGATCGCGGCCGCGGCGGCGCCGCTGCCAGCGAGTTTGGTCAGCTTCTCCATGAAGCCGCGCCGGTCGAGCGTCAGATGCGTGTACTCATCATAGGCCTGGATCATTTCCTGCGAGATTTTCGGGACGTTCATCGGGCTTCCTTCCCTGCCTGGGTCTGCTTCGCTGCGCTTGAAGGATGCCCGAACAACGCCGTTGCTTCCGCGCTTCCGTCGCGTCTCACGCGAATGTGTTCCGTAGCGGACAACCAGACGATGATCGCATCGGCGCGGCGACATGCCGCGTGAAATATTCCCTCAAATGCCGGCGACTGGCATCGGCATTGCATTTGAAAAGTAACTGCATCATAAATTATGGGCACCGGCAGGCTAACGGAGCCGACGGAGACTGGACGAGAGCGAGGGCGCAAGTCGAATACAACGCGCCGAGCAGTGTACAGGACGCGTATGCGAACAGTGACTGCCGAAGACGCAGATCCTTTCACCCGACATCTGGAGAGTTTTCTCCTGCACCGGTGGTGAGGGCCGCCGGGATCATGCAACGAATTGAAAAGGCGACACGATGCGTCAGAACGGCACCGTCAAGTTCTTCAATGCGTCAAAGGGCTATGGCTTCATCACACCGGACGATGGCGGCAAGGACGTCTTCGTCCATGTCACGGCGGTCGAGCATTCCGGCATGGGCGGCCTGACCGACGGCATGCGCATTTCCTTCGAGACCGAGCCGGACAAGCGCGGCAAGGGTCCGAAAGCCGTCGAGCTGCAGGCCGCAAGCTGAAGCGCCGCCGGTTCGAGTGGCCGGCCGCAAGGACAGAGGTGATCTGAGGGCTATCGGCCGCCGACCAACGTCGCCGGCCCGCGAAATCGTCTGCGACCTAGCCGGTCGCCGCAAGCTTCTGCGCCGGCAACACCCCGGCTCTGTAATCTTCCATCAGCGTCTTGGTTATCGCCCCCGGCGTGAAGCGGTAGGGACCGATCTCGGACACCGGCGTGACCTCCGCCGCCGTTCCCGTCAGGAAGCACTGCTCGAAGCTCGCCATGTCGTCGGGCATGATCGTCCGCTCGATGACCTGGAAGCCGCGCTTGTGGGCGAGGTCGATGACGGTGCGCCGCGTGATGCCGTCGAGGAAGCAATCCGGCGTCGGCGTGTGGATGACGCCATCCTTGACAAAGAAGACATTGGCGCCCGTCGCCTCGGCGACCCGGCCGCGATAGTCGAACATCAGCGCGTCGGCGTAACCTTTGCGCTCGGCTTCATGTTTCGAGATCGTGCAGATCATGTAGAGCCCGGCGGCCTTGGCCTTGGACGGCGCCGTCATCGGATCCGGGCGCCGGTATTTGGCGATGTCGAGCCGGATGCCCTTCAGCTTCTCTTCGGGATTGAAGTAGGACGGCCATTCCCAGACCGCGATCGCGACATTGATGTGCGAATTCTGCGCCGAGACGCCCATCATCTCGCTGCCCCGCCAGGCGATCGGCCGGACATAGGCATCGGCATGGCCCTGGCGGGCGATCAGGTCCTGGGAGGCCTGATTGATGGCCTCGACCGAATAGGGGATTTCGAAGCCGAGGATCTGCGCCGATTCATGCAGGCGGCGCGTATGCTCGTCGAGCTTGAAGATCACGCCATTATAAGCGCGCTCGCCCTCGAAGACGGCGCTGGCATAATGCAGCCCGTGCGACAGCACGTGCAGGTTGGCATCTGCCCATGGCCGATAGTCGCCATTGTACCAGATGACGCCGTCGCGTCGGTCGAAAGGCTGAGCCGCCATTGGTCCGCTCCTCGCGATTGGGCCGCTTGTTGCCGTGGCCCGTCATTGAGCGCCCGGAGTTCCCTCCAGGCAAGGCTTTTGCGTCGCGTCTCATCTGTCGATATGGTGCGGCGGGATTCCGCGCTGCACCAACGGCATGAGGCCGGACATATGATCCGCTAACGGCAGCCGAATTTCTGTGTATCCATCCACCAAAAATATGTCAACATGGCTGACATAAATTTCAAACCGAGCGAGTCAACCAAACTGTCGGCAAACGCACCGCGGGGCCCCCTCTCGACGCCGCTCTCGGCAACCGAGCGCGCTGAGATTCCCTTTATCGAGCTTCTCTATTTCGCCTATCGCGACTTCATCTCCGATCCGGATGCGGAGCTTCTCTCCTACGGCTTCGGCCGGGCGCACCATCGCATCATCCATTTCGTCAACCGCCATCCCGGCATCCGCGTCGCCGATCTCCTCGACATATTGAAGATCACCAAGCAGAGCCTCGGCCGCGTGCTGAAGCAACTGGTCGACAGCGGCTTCATCGAGCAGTTGCCGGGACCGCAGGACCGCCGCCAGCGCCTCCTCTACCCGACCGAGGCCGGCCGCGCCCTGTCGCTCCGCCTTCTCGACCCGCAGGCGCGCCGCATCGGCGCCGCGTTGGCCTCGCTGTCGCCGGCCGAACGGAAAGGCGCCGAGGAATTTCTCCGCCATATCGTCGACGCAAGCGAGCGCGACAAGGTGGCGAGGCTGATCGGCAAATGACCCAGGACAGCACCACCGCCACCTTGAGCCCGCCGGCCGAGCCGCCGGTGCGGGACGACGCGCCGCATCTCCTCATCGTCGACGACGACAGCCGCATCCGTTCGCTGCTGGCCCGCTATCTCGGCGGCCAGGGCTTCCGCGTCACCGCCGCGGGCGACGCTGCCGAGGCCCGGCGGCGACTGGGCGGCCTCGCTTTCGACCTCCTCATCGTCGACTTGATGATGCCCGGCGAGAACGGCCTCGACCTCACCAGGAGCCTCCGGGAGACCATGGACGTGCCGATCCTGATGCTGACGGCACGCTCGGAATCGGAGAACCGTATCCTCGGCCTCGAATATGGCGCCGACGACTATCTCGCCAAGCCCTTCGAGCCGCGCGAGTTGCTCTTGCGCATCAACAACATCCTGCGCCGCGGCAGCAAGCCGGCAGCGCCGCTCATCGAGCAGGTGCGTTTCGGCCCCTTCGCCTTCCATCGCGGCCGGCGCGAGCTGACCCGCGGCGGCGAGCCCATCCACCTCACCGACCGCGAGCGCGAGATCATGGCGATCTTCGCGACCGCGCCCGGCGATACGGTGCCGCGCAACGCGCTGATGGGCGGCGACGGCAGCGGCGGCGAACGGACCGTCGACGTGCAGATCAACCGGCTGCGCCGCAAGATCGAGATCGACCCGGCCAATCCGGCCTATCTGCAGACCGTGCGGGGCGTCGGATACCGCCTGTCCATCGCCGCATAGCATCATGACGACGACCGGCGAACAGAACACGGTCGCGGGCATAGCCGAACCGGATGTAAAAGCCCGGAACGGGGTTCTCGGCCTCTATGGCCGCATCGCCCGCGCGCTCGGCGATGCGATGCCGAAGGGTCTCTATGCGCGCTCGCTGCTAATCATCCTGATGCCGGTCGTCCTGCTCCAGGCCTTCGTCGCCTTCGTCTTCATGGAGCGCCACTACCAGACGGTGACGGCGCGCCTGTCGGCCGCCGTCGTCGCCGACATCGCCGCGATCATCGACATCGTCGCGACCTACCCGCAGACGCCGGACTATTCCGAGATCGTCCGCATCGCCAAGGACCGGCTCGGCCTCAACATCGCCATCCTGCCACCCGAGCCGCTGCCGCCGCCAACCGAGAAGCCCTTCTTTTCGCAGCTCGACCTGACCCTCTCCCGCGAGATCACGCAGCAGATCAAGCGGCCCTTCTGGGTCGATACGGTGGGGCGCTCGCGCATCGTCGAAATCCGCATCCAGCTCGAGGACAAGGTGCTGCGCGTCTTCGCAAGGCGCAGCCAGACCAACGCCTCGAACTCGCTGATCTTCATCGGCTGGATGGTGGCGACGAGCGTCGTGCTGCTCACCATCTCGATCCTCTTCCTGCGCAACCAGATTCGCCCGATCACCCGCCTTGCCGACGCGGCGGAAGCCTTCGGCAAGGGCCGCGCCGTGACGCCGCTGAAGCCGCGCGGCGCCCGCGAGGTCCGCGCCGCGACCATCGCCTTCGGCGACATGCAGGGTCGCATCGAGCGCCAGATCGAGCAGCGCACCGCCATGCTGGCCGGTGTCAGCCACGATCTGCGCACCATCCTGACGCGCTTCCGGCTGCAACTAGCGCTGCTCGCCGAGTCGCCCGACACCGACGCACTGAAGCACGACGTCGACGACATGAACCGCATGCTGGAGGGCTATCTCGCCTTTGCCCGCGGCGACAGCGGCGAACAGGCCGTGGCGGCCGACATCGACGTGCTGCTCCGTGACATCGCCAAGGAATTCCGCGTTCCGGGCCACAGCGTGACCGCGACCTTCGCCGGAGACCCGATGGTCAAGCTCAGGCCGCAAAGCTTCAAGCGCTGCCTCGCCAACCTCGTCGGCAATGCCTGCCGCCACGGCGAGAACGTCGCGATCGACGGCAATCACGCCGACGGCACCCTGACGATCGCCGTCGATGATGACGGACCGGGCGTGCCGGTCGAAGAGTATGAGGCGATCTTCCGCCCCTTCTACCGGCTCGACGACGCCCGCAACATCGACGAGAGTGGCACCGGCCTCGGCCTCTCGATCGCCCGCGACATCGCGCGCAGCCACGGCGGCGACGTGACGCTCGCCGCGAGCCCGCTCGGCGGCCTGCGCGTCACCGTGACGATACCGGTTTAAATTAAACAAGGGAGGTCCGATCATGGCGGGCAACGATGCGATATCGGCAATCAGGCTTGCCTTGCTGATCGACGGCGACAATGTCAGCGCCGCCTACATGCCGATCATCATGCGCGAGGCGGGCAAGCTCGGCACGGTCGCCATCCGGCGCATCTACGGCCAGTTCAAAAGCGGCAAGATGAAATCCTGGATGAAGCAGATCGAGGATTTCGGCATCACGCCGGTCAACGTCTCGCCGCTCGTGCACGGCAAGAACGCCACCGACATGAAGCTCGTCATCGAGGCGATGGACATGCTCCACGGCCGCCATCTCGACGGCGTCTGCATCGCTTCCAGCGACGGCGATTTCACGCCGCTGGCGGCACGCATCCGCGCCAGCGCGCTCGCCGCCTATGGCTTCGGCGCCAAGAAGGCGCCAGCCGCCTACAAGGAGGAATTCGAGAAATTCTTCGAATGCGACACGCTGCTCGCCGCCGAGAAGAAGGTCTCGCCGCAGGGCATACCCGCCGGAGCACCGCCGTCACAAAGACGGCAGGCCGCGGCAGCGATAGCGACCTCCGCACCCGCACCACGCCCCGCTCCTGCCCCCGCCGCAAATCCGGAGAGGCGACCCGCGGCGTCCATCCCGATCGAGCTTCGGGACAAGATCTTCGATGCGATCGATCGCGCAATGGGCCCCGACGGCAGGGCGAATGTCCGCGCTGTCGGCAATGCCATACGGCGCGTCGTCCCCGATTTCCAGTCGAAGGAGTACGGTTTCGGCACCACGGGCACGCTGGTGCGGAGCCTGCCCGGCATCGAGGTGACCAAGAAGGGCAGCGATACGTACGTCAGCTGGAAGCGGACTCAGTAGAGCCGCCCGCCATTCGGCACCTTGCGGTCGGGGCTGATCAACATCACCTCGCCGGCTTCGTCGGGAAAGCCGAGGGTCAGCACCTCCGACATCAACGGGCCGATCTGGCGCGGCGGGAAATTGACGACCGCAGCGACCTGGCGCCCGACGAGTTCTTCCATCGTGTAGTTCTTGGTGATCTGCGCCGAGGATTTCTTGATCCCTATCGGCTCGCCGAAATCGATCACCAGTCGATAGGCGGGCTTGCGCGCCTCCGGAAAAGGCGCGGCCTCGACGATCGTGCCGACCCTGATGTCGACCTTCTGGAAATCGTCATAGACGATGCGTGCCGACGTGTCCTGGCTCATGCTCTTCCCGCTCCTGCCGAAGGGGCGAGCTAGCACGAGGACGCGCCGCGCTCAACGTTGCGTGACTAGGGTGGGCAAAGGCGCGCTTCAGCGCCGTGCCCACATTGTCGCGCCAACGGGCCACGCGTGGGCACGGCCTTCGGCCTTTGCCCACCCTACATTCAGACTTTAGGCGGCTTCCGGAGCGGTACTCGACGGCGCCCTGTCGCGCCGCGTCAGATCGGCGAAACGCGAGCAGACATTGTCGAGGAACCTGATCGCCCGCTCGCCGCGCTGCAGGCCGCGGTCGAGCGCCGCCATCGTCTTGGCGAGGCCGGACTCATCATCGTCAAGCCAGGCGCGGAAAGCGTCGGCGTTGACGAGGACGATGCCTTCAAGCGCCACGGCGCCGAGCACGCCCGACTTCTCGACATCGGCCGCCGACATCAGCCATCTGACCGAGCGCTGCGCATTGCGATGCAGGAAGGCCGAGAGGCAGATGTCGCGGCGTGCCGCCCGTGCAATGCTCTTCACGGCAGCCTTATGCGGCTCCAACGCATCGAAACGGCGCATCAGGATCTCGAAAATCCGGTCGCGGCCGGTTTCGCCCTCGGCCGGCCCGCCATCGAGGACGACGCTGTCGACGCGCCTCGTAAAGGCCCGGAGGATCGCGAGCTTGCCGTCGTAATGCTCGCGCATCGCGGCAAGCGAGACGCCGGCTTCGTCGGCAATGTCGTTGAGACCGATCTTGTCGAAATCCCGTGTCGCGGCAAGCGTCAGCAGGGCATCGATGATGGCGTCTTTCGGCTCGGCGGCGGGCTTGCGCGGCGCCGAACGTCCGGACGGCTTCTTGGCAGTCTGTCTGGCCATGACAATCCTCTCCTGTTCCGTATCCTCAATCTAGGCACGGATCGCGGCGAGGACGAGGCCAAAGATCAGCCGGAAAGTTCCCGCGAGCGCTTCGCGGCTGCGGCAACCGCCTTGACCATGAGGGGGCGAAGACCGCCCTCGCCCATCAGCACCTCGAGCGCCGCGGCCGTGGTGCCGTTCGGCGAGGTGACGTTCTTGCGGAGTTGGTCGGCGGGAAGCTCCGAGCGATGCAGGAGTTCGCCGGCCCCGGCCACGGTCGCCCGGGCAAGCTGCGCCGCGACGTCGGGCGGCAGGCCGGCTTCGACACCGGCCGCTGCGAGGCATTCGGCGAGCAGGAAGACATACGCGGGGCCAGAGCCGGAAACGGCCGTGACCGCATCGATCAGGGCTTCGTCCTCGACCCAGACGGTCGCGCCGACCGCATCGAGCAACGAGCCGACCAGCGCCTTTCCCGGCACGCCGACCTGGCGGTTGGCGACTGCCGCCGTGATGCCGCGACCGACCTGCGCCGGGGTATTCGGCATGGCGCGGACGAGCCCGATCGGACCGAGCCAGCCTTCAAGTGTCGCGAGCGTGGTTCCGGCCGCGATCGACACAGCGATCGTGCCACGACCGATCAGCGGCCGCAGCGTCGGAAGAACCTTCGCGATGATCTGCGGCTTGACCGCGACGACGATGATCGAGGCCTGGCGTCCGGCCTCGGGGCCGGCCGCGATCGCAACGCCGGCGCGTTTCAGGAAAGCCAGCGACTCTTCCGGAGGGGCCGGATCGAAGACAAGAACGGCCTGCGGGTCGAGGCCGTTATCGAGCCAGCCGGCGAGCAACGCGCCGCCCATCTTGCCGGCCCCGACAAGGGCGAGCGGTGACGAAGCAGAAAAGGCGGTCGCGAGAGACATGGGCAACATCCGCTGTGGCAATCGCTGCCACCTCTCTCACGCGGCGCCGCGGATTTCCAGCCTCGGGCTTCGGCTCAGGCTTCGCCGGCGGTCTCGAAGAGGACGCCTTCCAGCGCCTCCGCCGCCGGACGACCCGCCCAGACGACGAACTGGAACGCCTGGAAATAACGCTCGCAGGCTTCGATCGCGGTGACCAGCAGGCGCTCGACCTGCTGCGCGTTCGGCTCGGCGCCACCCGACAGGAGCAGCGCCTGCCGGTACATGACGACGCCCTCGTCGCTCCACAGATCGAAATGGCCGATCCACAATTGCTCGTTCACGGCGGACAGGAGCCGCATGACTTCGAGCTTGCGCGGATCAGGGACCTTCAGGTCGAAGGCGCAGGCGAGATGAATCGCTTCGCGTTCTTCCATCCAGGAGAACGAGACGTGATAGTCCGACCAGCTTCCGGAAATCGACACGGTGATCTCGTCGTCGCCGGCGCGCTCGAAAGTCCAGTCATTCAGGGAAGCAATTTGCTCGATGACGTCGACCGGGTTGGAATCGCGGTCTTGCTCGATATCGATGAGGCTCATGAAGGATACTTGCCCTCGATCAATGGCCGAAGATAGGCAAGGGCGAATCTTCGTTGAATCAGTATATAGGTCCGCGCCTCCGACGGGCCACAATTCATTGTGGACGAATCAGGGGTCTTGCCAAGCTGATTGTGGAAAGACGGCTAATAGAACGGGGCCTTAGCCGACCGCCGTCTTGCGCGGCGTCCGCTTCGGCTTTTCCGGGTCTGAATCGCCGCCAAGGCCAAGCTTAGCCTCAAGTTCGGCAATCCGGGCCGCCAATTGCTCGTTTTCGACCCGGGCCTTCGAGGCCATCTCCCGGACCACGTCGAATTCTTCGCGCTTCACCAGGTCGAGGTCCGCGACAAAACGTTCCATCTGGCTCCGAAACACGTTTTGGGCCTCGCGACGCACCCCCTGGGCCACCCCGGCGGCATCGGTCATCAGGCGGGCGAATTCGTCGAAAATCCGGTTATTTGTCTGGGTCATCAAGGCCTCCATCGGCCGGAAAATGCTTGTCCTCCTACTATGGGGAGCGCCGCGCTGCGCCGCAAGGCAGGACATGCTTGACCGCCCATCGGCGCCAGATAAGTTCGCCGCACCACAGCGAGTGACCGATGACGACCTTCGTCCTGCCCTTTCCGACGATCGACCCCGTCCTCATCGAGATCGGTCCTTTTCAGATCCGCTGGTACGCGCTCGCTTATATCGCCGGCATCTTCATCGGCTGGTGGTACGCCAAGCGCCTCGTCGCGAATGCGCGGCTCTGGTCGCCGTCGCTGGCGCCGATGAAGCCGACCGACATCGACGATCTCGTCATCTGGGCCTCGCTCGGCATCATCCTCGGCGGCCGCATCGGCTACGTGCTTTTCTACGACCTTGCCCTCTTCGCCTCGGACCCGCTGCAGATCTTCGCGGTCTGGAACGGCGGCATGTCCTTCCACGGCGGCTTCCTCGGCACGATCCTCGCGATGGTGCTCTTCGCGCGTTCGCGCGGCATTCCGGCCTGGTGCCTGATCGACGTTGTCGCCGCGGCCGTCCCGTTCGGGCTGTTCTTCGGCCGCCTCGCCAACTTCATCAATGGCGAATTGTTCGGCCGGGCCAGCGACGCGCCCTGGGCGATGGTCTTCCCGATGGGCGGACCCGAGCCGCGCCATCCGAGCCAGCTTTACGAGGCAGGCCTCGAAGGCATCGTCTTCTTTCTCGTGCTCCGGCTCTTCACGCATCGCTACAAGCGCCTGCGTTACCCGTCCTTCATCTCGGGCATCTTCTGCATCGGCTACGGCACGGCACGGGTCTTCGTCGAATTCTTCCGCGAGCCCGACATCCAGATCGGCTATCTCGCCGGCGGGCTGACCATGGGGATGACGCTGTCGCTGCCAATGATCGCCTACGGCATCTATCTGGTCGTGACCGCATCACACCGGCCGCCGCTGCCGGCCGCCCCCGCCCAGGCATGAGCCCGCTCGGCGAGAAGCTCATCTCGCGCATCCGCGCCTTCGGACCGATGACGGTCGCCGAATATATGGAAGCCTGCCTCGCCGACCCGGTCTACGGCTACTACATGCGCCGCGAGCCCTTTGGCCGTTACGGCGATTTCGTCACCGCGCCGGAAGTCAGCCAGATCTTCGGCGAACTGATCGGCGTCTGGGCGGTCGTCGCCTGGGAGGCGATGGGCTCGCCGCGCGATTTCGTCCTCGCCGAACTGGGGCCCGGCCGCGGCACGCTGATGGCCGACCTCCTCCGCGTCGTCCGCGTCATGCCGGGCTTCACCGCGGCGGCGGAGATCCATCTCGTCGAGACCAGCCCCCGCCTCCGCGCCATCCAGGAGCGCACGCTCGCCGGCTGCGGTTCGAAGATCCACTGGCACACGCGCATCGGCGCCTTGCCGGCGGGGCCGCTCGTCGTCATCGCCAATGAATTCTTCGACGCCTTGCCGATCCGCCAGTTCCGCTGGGGCGACGAGCGCTGGGCGGAACGGATGGTCGGGCTCGACGCCGAAGGCAGGCTCGCCTTCGGCCTCCGCCCGCTCGACCAGCGGCCGCTGGCAAGGCCGCTGCCCGACGGCGCTATCGTCGAGACCTCGCCGATCGCCACTGCGGTGATGGCGACGCTGGCCGGCCGTATCGCCGCGACCGGCGGCGCCTTGCTGGCGATCGACTATGGCAGCGACCGTCCCGGCTACGGCGATACGCTGCAGGCGGTGAAGGCCCATCAATATACCGACCCGCTGGCCGAGCCCGGCGAAGCCGATCTCACCGCCCATGTCGATTTCGCGGCGCTCGCCCGCGTCGCGGCCGAGGCCGGCGCCAAGGCGCATCCGCTGATCGGGCAGGGTGAATTTCTGGCGCGCCTCGGCATCGGGCCGCGTGCCGACGCGCTTGCCGCCGGCAAGGACGAGGCGACGCAGGGCGGGGTCCGCGCCGCGCTGGAACGCCTGACCGGCCCGGCAGCGATGGGTGAGCTCTTCAAGGTGCTTGCCGTCGGCGCGCCCGGCCTGTTGATGCCGGCCTTCGACGGCCATGGCTGACGCGATTGACACCGGTCCCACCGCCCCTCACCTTTCGCCGATAGATGTCGAACCAGCTCACCCACCCCCTGCTCTCCGCCCTTCCCGGAATCCGCTACGGCTTCTTCACGCGCCAGGGCGGCGTTTCGACCGGGATCTATGAGAGCCTGAATTGCGGCACCGGATCGAAGGACGATCATGCCGCGGTGCTTGAAAACCGCGCTCGTGTCACGGCGGCGCTCGGCATCGCGCCGGAACGGCTGGCAACGCCCTACCAGGTGCATGGCATCGAGGCGGTTCACGTCACCAAGGTCTGGGGGCCGGGCAAGGGACCGAAGGCCGACGCCGTCGTCACCGACCGGCCGGGCATCGCCCTCGGCGTCGGCTCGGCCGATTGCGGCCCGACGCTGTTCGCCGATGCCGAAGCCGGGATCATCGGCGCCTCGCATTCCGGCTGGCGCGGCGCGCTTTCCGGTGTTCTCGAATCGACGATCGCCGCGATGGAGAAACTCGGCGCGCGGCGCGAGCGGATCGTCGCGGTGCTCGGCCCCACCATCAGCCAGCCGAATTACGAGGTCGGGCCTGAATTCCTCGAGAAGTTCATGGAAGCCGATTCCGCCAACGAGAAATACTTCCTGCCCTCGACCCGGGCCGGCCATTCCCAATTCGACCTGCCGGGCTTTGTCGTCGCGCGCCTCACCGCCGCCGGCGTGAAAGCCGCCTGGATCGGCTTCTGCACCTATGCCGACGAGGAGCGCTTTTTCTCCTACCGGCGCGGCACCCACCGCGGCGAGCCCGACTACGGGCGGCTAATTTCCGCGATTTCGCTCGCCGGGCGTTAAACAGCCGCACGATACCCTTATTGCGATTCTGGACCCGCGTGCCGAATAGGGTTAGACAGTCGCCGGGGGAATTCGGGATACCATTATGCTTGAAACCGGCATCAGTCGGCGCCGATTCCTGACCCTCCTTGCGGTAACGACGGCGCTTGCCGGCTGCTCGCCCGTGAGCGTGCCCATGCCGAAAATGGGCAAGGGTCCGCCCAATGTCGGCGTCAAGCAGGCGATCCGCATGGGCCCGGCCCCGATCAAGGGCAACGACGCCAGATTCGCCTTCGTCCAGATCAATGGCGCGCCTGCAACCCAGAAGATGGCCTTCGAGAAGGCGATCGACCGGGAAGCGCTGGCCCGCAAGCTGAACGTCGTCGAGGCCAACGACCCGACCGCCACCTATGTCGTCAAAGGCTATCTGTCGGCCATCGGCGACAGCGGCGGGACGTTGCTCGTCTATGTCTGGGACGTCACCGACTTGACCGGCAAGCGCCTTCACCGGGTATCCGGGCAGGAGCCTGCCAGCGGCAGTTCCAGCGACCCCTGGTCGGGAATCAACGAGGACGCGGTCACCACTGCGGCAAGCCGGACGATCGACGACCTCATCGCCTGGATAAGTTAGACGTCTTTCCGGAAACCGGCCTCAGCCGGTTTGCATCCTAACGCTGCCATTGCTAAAACCCCGCCCGCCGGCAACGGTTGGGGCGGGATTCGACGTCAACCGGCAGCCGGGCGGCCATCCCCGAGACTCGGATTTTCATGAAAATAGTCGCCGGAAATTCCAACCGCGCCCTTGCCGAGGCGATCTCGGCCTATCTCGAAATTCCGCTCGCCCGCTGTACGGTGCGCCGCTTTGCCGACCAGGAGATCTTCGTGGAGGTGATGGAGAATGTCCGCGGCGAGGACGTCTTCGTCATCCAGTCGACGAGCTATCCGGCCAACGACCACCTGATGGAGCTGTTGATCATCATCGACGCGCTCCGCCGCTCCTCGGCCCGCCGCATCACGGCGGTCCTGCCCTATTTCGGCTATGCCCGGCAGGACCGGAAACCCGGCCCGCGCACGCCGATCTCGGCCAAGCTGGTCGCCAACCTGATCACTCGCGCCGGCGCCGACCGCGTCCTGACGCTCGATCTTCACGCCGGCCAGATCCAAGGCTTCTTCGACATCCCGACGGACAATCTCTATTCCGTCCCGGTGATGACCCGCGACATCAAGGAGCACCACGACACCGCCAATATCGCGGTCGTCTCGCCGGATGTCGGCGGCGTGGTGCGGGCCCGCGCGCTTGCCAAGCGCATCGATGCGCCGCTCGCCATCGTCGACAAGCGCCGCGAACGGCCCGGCGAATCCGAGGTCATGAACGTCATCGGCGACGTCAGCGGCCGCGATTGCATCCTGTTCGACGACATCGTCGATTCCGGCGGTACGTTGTGCAACGCCGCCGAAGCCCTGATCGGCATGGGCGCCGCCTCGGTGATGGCCTACATCACCCATGGCGTGCTTTCGGGCGGCGCCGTGGCCCGCATCGTCGGCTCCAAGATCCAGGAGCTGGTGATCACGGATTCGATCCAGCCGACCGAAGCAGTCAAAACCGCCAAGAATATCCGCGTCACCCCGATCGCCAGCCTGATCGGCGAGGCGATTGCCCGGACGGCGTCGGAAAAGTCGGTCTCGAGCCTCTTCGACTGACCGGAATCGACCGGTTCCGGCCCTTGTCGGCAGGCGCTTCTTGCGCCTTTGCCAGCCCTCCTCTATAAGCCCGCCAGCCGCGCCGACACCCCTGGAGGCAACGCGGCACCGGGTTCGCCAGAGGGGCGGGCCCGTTTTCAAATAAGGAGTTGTCCGATGGGCACTACATACGAGCTCACGGCGACGGTTCGCGAAAAGGTGGGCAAGGGGGCCGCCCGGGCGACGCGTCGTGATGGTCAAGTACCGGCTGTAATCTACGGCGGCAAGCAGCCTCCCCTGGCTATTTCGCTTGCCAGCAAAGACGTGTTTCTCAAGATTCACGGTGGTGGTTTCTACACGACATTGGCGACGATCGACGTCGGCGGCGATAAGATCCGCGCCATTCCGCGCGACTATCAACTCGACCCGGTCAGCGACCGTCCGGTCCATGTCGATTTCATGCGCGTCATCGAAGGCTCGCGCCTGACGATCGATGTTCCGGTGCATTTCATCAACGAACTGGCCTCGCCGGGCATCAAGCGCGGCGGCGTGCTGAACATCGTCCGCCACACTGTCTCCGTCTCCTGCCCGGCCGATGCGATCCCGAACGAGATCGTCGCCGATCTCGCCGGCCTCGACATCAACGACTCTCTGCACATCTCGCATGTGCCGCTGCCGGAAGGCGTGCGGACGACGATCGCCCGCGACTTCACGGTTGCGACCATCGCGGCTCCGGCCGGCGTGAAGGAAGAGATGCGCGCCCAGGCCGATGCTGCCGGCAAGCCGGTGGAAGCGGTCGCGGAAGGCGCGGCGGAAGGTGCAGCGGACGCCAAGGCGGGCGCCAAGCCGGCCGCGGGCGCCAAGCCGGCAGCCGGTGCCAAGCCTGCCGCAGGGGCCAAGCCGGCCGCTGCCGCAGCGAAGCCCGCTGCCAAGCCGGCCGCCAAGAAGTAAGACGAGTACCGGCCCTCTCCATTCGCTGGAGTTCGCCTCATGCTCATGATCGTCGGTCTCGGCAATCCGGGGCCGAAATATGCCCGCAACAGGCACAATATCGGTTTCATGGCGGTGGACGCAGTCCACCGCCATCACCGTTTCGGGCCGTGGCGGCAGCGTTTCCACGCTGACGTGTCGGAAGGCACGCTGGGCGACCAGAAATGCCTGCTGATGAAGCCCCTCACCTTCATGAACAGGTCCGGCCAGTCGGTCGGCGAAGCCGCGACCTTCTTCAAGCTCGCGCCGGCCGATGTCCTCGTCATCCATGACGAGGTCGACCTGCCGCCGGGCAAGATCCGCATGAAGACCGGCGGCGGCGCCGGCGGGCATAACGGGCTCCGCTCGATCACCGGCGCGATCGGCGACGGCTACCGGCGGCTGCGGATCGGCGTCGGCCATCCCGGCGCGCGAGAGCTTGTCTCCGGCTATGTCCTGCATGATTTCGCCAAGGCGGAAGCGGAGTGGATCGACCCGCTTCTCGACGCGACCGCCGAATTCGTGCCGCTTCTCGCCGAGGGCAAGGATTCGACCTTCGGCAACCGGATGCATGAGAAGCTCGGCCCGGATGACAACGCCGGCAAAAAACAAAAGCCCGTCAGTGGCCTGGAGAAGAAAGCGGATTCAAAATCCGAAGCCGCCCCGGCGCCCGCCGAGAGCAAGACCGGCCCCTTTGCCGGCCTCAAACGGCTTTTCGGCCTCCGCGACTAAAGCCGTCAGGAAGAGCGGAAACCGGCTTTTCCTCCGACATTGCGTAAAATCAAAGAATCCAGACGCTGATCCCCATCACGGATGCGACGGGGACGGCGTCAGCACCGCCGACCCCTCAGGCTCCTTGGCCGGCGCGTCGCGGCGCGAAATATACGTGTAGAACATCGGGATGACGAAGAGCGTGAACATCGTCCCGATCAGGATGCCAGTGAAGATCACCAGGCCCATCGAGTAGCGCGCCGCGGCGCCGGCGCCCGACGCGATGATCAGCGGCACGACGCCCAGCGCCATGGCGGCCGTGGTCATCAGGATCGGCCGCAGCCGGACCTTGGCCGCCTCGACGATCGCCTGCCGCTTGGTCAGGCCGTGCTCGCGCTGCTGGTTGGCGAACTCGACAATCAGGATGCCGTGCTTGGTGATCAGCCCGACCAGCGTGATCAGGCCGACCTGGGTATAGATGTTCAGCGTGCCGAGCCCGAGATTGAGCGGGATGATCGCGCCGAAGATGCAGAGCGGCACCGTCATCATGATGATGAGCGGATCGCGGAAGCTCTCGAACTGCGCCGCGAGCACCAGGTAGATGACGACGATGGCGAGCGCGAAGGCGATCAGGATCGTGTTGCCCTGCTCGACCTCCAGCCGCGACTGGCCGGAATAATCGATGAAGAAGCCGTTCGGCAGAACGCGCTGGGCCGCATCGACGATCGTCTGGAGCCCCTGCCCGGTCGTGGCGCCCGGCAACGGCAGCGCCGAGATGGTCGCCGAGTTGAGCTGGTTGAACTGCTCGATCGCCGAGGGCGAGCTGTTCTCGCTGACGGTGGTCAGCGCCGACAGCGGCACCATCTGTCCGGAAATGCTGCGGACGAAGAACTTGCCGAGATTTTCCGGGTTGAGCCGGTATTCCTGCGGCACCTGCGGGATGATGTCGTAGCTGTTGGAGTCGCGGTCGAACTGCGCCACCGAGGCGCCGCCGACAAGAAGCCCGAGCGTTGCGCCGATATCGCTGACCGAAACGCCGACCGAGGCGGCCCGGTCGCGGTCGATCTCGACGGTTATCTGGGGTGAATTGAAGGACAGCGAGTTCTGCACCACGATGAACTGGCCGGAAGCCTGCGCCTCGTTCTTGATCTGCTCGGCGACCTCGAAGACCTGGTCGGCCGGTCCGATCGACTGGATGACCACCGAGATCGGCAGGCCGCCGCCGGCGCCCGGCAGCGAGGGCGGCGAGAAGATGAAGGCTTCGACGCCGGCAACCGGCGCGATGCGGGACGTGAGGTCCTGCTGGATCTCCTGCTGGCTGCGGTCGCGGTCGGCCCAGTCCTTCAGAACCCAGATCGAGAAGGCCGTATCGACCGAACCAAGACCGGTGATGTAGAAGCGCGTATCGAGTTCGGGTAGGTCCTTGGTGAGCGAATCGATCTGCTCGGCATAGAGCTGGGTATATTTGCTGGTCGCGTATTTCGGCGCGTTGACGAGCGCGAAGAGCGCGCCCGAATCCTCTTCAGGCGCCAGTTCGCTCGACGTGTTGACGAAGAGGAAGCCGGTCAGCGCCAGAAGCGAGGCAACGACCATCAGCGTCACCGGCCGGTAGTTCAGCGAGTTGGAAACCCGCTTTTCGTACCAGTTGGCGAGACGCTCGAAGCGCCGGTCGATGAATATCTGGAAGCGGCTGGCGCCGCCGTGCCTGAGAAGCCGCGCCGACATCATCGGCGATAGCGTCAGCGCCACGAAGCCGGAGATCACCACCGCGCCGGCCAGCGTGACGGCGAACTCGCGGAACAGCGAGCCGGTCAGGCCGCCGGTGAAGGCGAGCGGCGCGAAGACCGCGGCGAGCGTGATCGTCATCGCCACGACCGGGCCGCCGATCTCGCGCATGCCCTGAAGGGCAGCGTCCATCGGCGTCAGGCCTTCCTCAATGTGGCGATGGATATTCTCCAGAACCACGATGGCGTCGTCGACGACGAGGCCGATCGCCAGGACCATGGCGAGAAGCGACAGGAGGTTGATGGAATAGCCCATCGCGAAAAGGATGAAGCAGACGCCGATCAGCGAGATCGGGATCGTCACGACCGGGATGACGACCGAGCGCAGCGAACCGAGGAAAAGGATGATGACGAGGATGACGATCGCGACGGCCTCGGCAATGGTCTTGAACACCTCGTCGATCGAAGCCGAGATCTGCTCGGTCGCGTCATAAACCAGTACCAGCGACATGCCTTGTGGCAGCGACGCCTGAATCGCCGGCAGCTCCTCATTGACGGCATCCGCCATTTCGATCGGATTGGCGGCGGGCGTCGGGAAGATGCCCATGAAGGTGCCGCTCGACCCGTTGAACGAGACGACCGTGTCGACGCTCTCGGCGGCAAGCTCGACATCGGCGACGTCGCCGAGCCGGACGAGTTCGTCGCCCTCCGACTTGAGCGGCATCTTCTCGAAGGCTTCCGGCGTCTGCAGCGTCGAGCGGAGCGTGATGCTGGCGCCGACGAGGTCGTTCTGGGTCTTGCCCGGTGCGGCGAGGAAGTTCGAGGCGTTGATCGCCTGCAGGACCTCGGGCGCGGTGATGCCCCGCGCCGCGAGCCGGACCGGATCGATCCAGACGCGCATCGAATAGGTCTGGCCGCCGAGGATCTGCGCCTCGGCGACGCCCTCGATCGTCGACATGCGCGGCTTGATGACCCGGTCGAGATATTCGGTCACCTGCTCGCTGGTCATGTTCGGGTTCTGCGCCGCTAGATACATCGTGGCGAAATTCATGCCCGTGCCCTTCTGGACGACGGGATCTTCCGACTCGCTGGGCAGGTTGCCGCGCACCTGGTTGACCTTGGAGATCACCTCGGTGAGCGCGCTGTCGGGGTTGGCGCCGAGCTGCATCTGCACGGTGACGGTCGAGATCGAGGGGGCGCTCGACGAGGTCACGTAGTCGATATTCTCCGTCGTCGCGACCGCCTGCGCGATCGGCGAGGTGACGAATCCCTGGATGACGTCCGCGCTGGCGCCCGGATAGGCCGTCGTGATCGTGATGACGGTCTCTTCGACCTCCGGATACTGGCGTACCGACAGGTTGAAGATGCCCTGCGCGCCGAGCAGCAGGATGATCAGCGCCACGACAGTCGAGAGGACCGGGCGCTTGATGAAGATGGCGGAAAAATTCATGGCGCTTCAGTCACTGCACGGGCGGCGGCGACCGGATCGACGGTGTTGTCGATCGTCACCGGCGAGCCGTTGGAAAGCCGGTTCTGGCCGGCGGTGACGATCTGCTGGCCGGCCGATACACCCTCGACCACCTCGACGAAGCCGCCGGAGCGGCGACCCGTCTTGACGAAGATCTGGCTCACCTCGAGCGGCTTGGCCGCAGGCGCCGCTGCGGTATCCCCGCCGGCAGCGGGCGGCGTCGCCGGCTCGGTAGCGGCCGGTTCGGCCGGCGCGGCGGCGCTTGCCTGCGGCTTTGCCTCGACGACCATATAGACGTATTCGCCGTAAAGGCTGGTCACGACCGCCGTCTGCGGCAGCGCGATGATCCCCTCCTCGGCCGGCAATTCGACGGCGATGCGCGCGAACTGGCCGGGCTGGAGCAGTCGATCGGAATTGTCGATCTCGGCACGGACCGAGATCAACCGGGTCGCCGGATCGATCTTCGGGTCGATGCCGACGATCTTGCCCTCGAAGGACTTGTCGGAGAGAGCGTCGCTGATGCGCACGACCTGGCCGATCGACAGCCGGTTGAAATCCTGCTCCGGCACCGTGAAATCGACGCGCATCCGCGACAGGTCCTGGAGCGTCGCGACCAGCGCGCCGACGGCGATATACTGACCGACGTCGATCTTCGGAATGCCGATCGTGCCGGAGAAAGGCGCTTCGATGGCCTTCTGGTCGAGGATCGCCTTGAGACGATCGACCTGCGCCTGCGATGCGGCCACCGTGGTCTGGGCATTTTCCAGCGTCACGGTCGAGTTGACGCCGCGCTCGCTGAGCGTCCGCGACCGCTCCAGCGTCTGCTGGTCGCTGGCGAGCTGGGCCTCGGCGGCGGCGATGTCCGCTTTCTCCGTGCGATCGTCGAGTTGGACGAGGAGCTGGCCCGCCGTGATATCGTCATTCGCTTTGAAATTGACCTGCCGGACAATGCCGCCGGTCTCGACCGCGAGATCGACTCCATTCGCCGCACTTACCGTGCCGACGGCATCGATGGTCGGGCGCCAAGTGACCGGCTTCGCCTCGAATGTCGAGACGGTCAGGCTCGGGCGCGGCATATTGGCGAAGAAGTCCTTGATCGCCTGCGCGCGGAAAAGGTTGAAACCGACGAGGCCGCCGCCGACCAGGACAAGCAGGATGGCCGCGATAATGAAGCGCTTTATCATCAGAAACAGTCGCCCTTCGAAGAGGTAAGGCCCCTTCTTCCCGATTTCCCATATAGGTCGCCGACACACGAGCGGGAGGGAGCAAAGCACCCGTGCGGAGTTTCGCGGCAAACAATTAATGCAATGCAGCATTTTTGCACCATGCCGCAAGGACATTCGCGGAACCGGACTGATCGGCCAAATGCAAAGACCCTTGACGCCGAGGCCCGCCAACGGCCAAAAGCTTGGCACCGAGCGGGCTCGTCCCCGCTTATTCCTCCTCTCGCTGACAGGTCGGCATGGGCTTTAAATGCGGAATCGTCGGCCTGCCGAATGTCGGCAAGTCGACCCTTTTCAACGCGCTGACGCGGACCGCCGCCGCACAGGCCGCCAATTATCCGTTCTGCACGATCGAGCCGAATACCGGCGAGGTCGCGGTGCCCGACCCGCGCCTCGACGCGATCTCGGCGATCGCCAAGCCGGCTTCGATCGTGCCGACCCGGATCGGCTTCGTCGACATTGCCGGGCTCGTTCGCGGCGCCTCGAAGGGCGAAGGGCTCGGCAACCAGTTCCTCGCCAATATCCGCGAGGTCGACGCGATCGTGCACGTCCTGCGCTGCTTCGACGGCGGCGACATCACCCATGTCGAGGGCCGGGTCGATCCGGTCGCCGATGCCGACACGATCAACACCGAGCTGATGCTCGCCGACCTCGCCAGCCTCGAGCGCCGCGTCCAGCCGCTCCGCAAGAAAGCGCAGTCCGGCGACAAGGAAGCCAAGGCGGAAGTTGCGCTGATGGACGGCGCGCTTGCCCTCCTTTCCGACGGTAAGCCGGCACGGCTCCTCAAAGTCGCCAAGGAAGAGGAAGCCGCCTTCCGCGGGCTCGGCCTCCTGACCGGCAAACCGATCCTTTATGTTGCCAATGTCGATGAGGAATCGGCCGGCACCGGCAACGCCCATTCGGCGCGCGTCGCGGAAATGGCCAAGGCCGAGGGCGCCGCGATGGTCGTCATCTCGGCCGCGATCGAGGCAGAGCTCGCCCAGCTCTCCGACGCCGAGCAGCGTGAGTTCATGGAGACCATCGGCCTTGAAGAGCCCGGCCTCGACCGCCTGATCCGCGCCGGCTATGGGCTTCTCGGCCTGATCACCTATTTCACCGCCGGCCCGAAGGAGGTCCGCGCCTGGACGATCTCGAAGGGCATGCGGGCGCCGCAGGCGGCCGGCGTGATCCATACCGATTTCGAGCGCGGCTTCATCCGTGCCCAGACCATCGCCTATGACGACTTCGTCCGCCTCGGCGGCGAACAGGCGGCCAAGGAGGCCGGCAAGGCGCGCGACGAAGGCAAGGAGTATGTCGTCGCCGACGGCGACCTGATGCTCTTCAAGTTCAACGTTTGAGACCGCTCATCCGCTTTTGACGGTCAGCATCCAGTTGATCACCTCGCGCCAGTCGACCATGCGCATCGGCGTGCCGTGGAAGCCCGGCGCGTAGAGCGTGAAGCGGGCGGGATAATCCGGTGCGGCTGCCTTGATCGCCTTGAAGAACAGTTCCTGGCGGACCCAGTCGACGACCTTGTCCTTGCTGCCATGGCCGATGAAGATCGGAATGCGATAGCCGGTTTTGGTCAGCGCCGCCGCGGCCGGCGCGATCTCCTTGACGTTGGCGCCGAGGAACAGGATGCCGCCAAGGCGCGGTCCTGCCTCCTTGTCGGCGGCAAGCGCGGTGCACAGCCGGCCGGCCGCCGAAGCGCAAGCGAGGAAGACCGGCGCGTCGGGCGACCCCTTGGCCAGCGCCCGCATGACACCCTTGACCTGCGCCCGGCCGGCATCGTCGAAATTGGCAAAGCTCGGCGAGACGTAGAGGCCGCCGCTCCGCATCATCAGGTTCTTGATACGATTGAAATTGCCGCCGAAGTTCCAGTCGTCGAAGCCGGCCTTGAGGCCGGCGCCGCGGCCATGCAGAAACATGACGATCGCCTTGGCGGGCCCCTCGACCTTGCCGACGACCGCGATCGTCGTCTTGTGCGGCCCGTCGGTCATGGTCAGCGTCTACTCGGCCGCTTGCGTGTCGAGCGAGACATAGTCGGCCTTGGCCTTCTTCTCGGGAACCTCGTCGCGATCGCGGAGATCGCGCTGCACCGAATATTCGACGACCTGGAAGCTGCCGCCATGAAGCGACTGGACGGGCTTCGGATTGGCGAACAGCTCGTCCTTGTAGGGAACGAGCTGGAACTTGCCTGCGGCCAGCGCCGAGACCGAGAAAAGGGACAAGGCAAGAACAGCCGCAACCCGCCTCATGCGCCGGAGCCATCCATGACTTGAGCCGTCGAAAGCCGCCGCGGAAGCGAAATATCCACGATACCGGCCCTGCCGTTCCGCGCACCGCCCTGGATCACCGATATCCTCCGCACGCGCCTGCGTCTTCCAACAATGGCCTGCCAACGCAAAGCCGGCAAGACGCTGAACATTGATCGCGAGCTGTCGGAGGGCTATCGATCCCCTGTCAACAGATCCGGGTTGTCCATGGTTCAACGTTATTTCGAGGATTTCATCGTCGGCGCCGCGCTGCCCCTCGGCAGCCATACCGTAACGCGCGCCGAAATCATCGCCTTTGCCGCGGAATTCGACCCGCAGCCCTTCCATCTCGACGAGCGCCAGGGAAGCGCGGCCATGGTCGACGGGCTGATCGCGTCGGGCTGGCATGTCAGCGGCCTCTTCATGCGCATGATGTGCACCGGCTTCCTGCTCGAATCGAGCTCGATGGGCTCGCCCGGCATCGAGACTCTGAAATGGCGAAAGCCGGTTCGTGCCGAAGACACGTTGACGGGCAAGTCGATCGTGCTGGACGCCCGGCGCTCCAGGAGCCGACCGGAGATGGGCATCGTCCGCTTCCGCCATGAGGTCGAGAACCAGGCCGGCGAGACCGTCATGTGGCTCGAAAACCCGATCCTCTTCGGTTGCCGGGAGGTGGCGTGATGGCGGCCTTCGAGCAGATAGCGGTCGACGACAGCCTCGACTTTGGCACTCATGTCTTCACCGCCGAGGAGATCAAGCGCTTCGCCAACGCTTACGACCCGCAGCCCTTCCACATCGACGAGGACGCCGCGGCGAAATCGCATTTCGGCGCGCTCTGTGCCAGCGGCTGGCACACGGCCTCGGTGATGATGCGCCTGATGGTCCGGCATTTTACGCGGGAAGCCGAGGCCGCGGCCTCACGCGACGAGCCTTCCCCGGCGCTCGGCCCCTCCCCCGGCTTCGATAATCTGAAATGGCTGAAGCCGGTCTATGTCGGCGACGAGATCCGCTATGCAGGCCGGATCGTCGACAAGCGCCAGACGCGATCGCGGCCGGGCTGGGGCGTCGTCAGCATGGAGGTGACGGGCACCAACCAGAAGGGCGAGCCGGTGTTCGCCTATACGGGGCATGTGTTTGTGGCGATGACTGGAACTGCGAAAATCTAGGACACCGCCCCCCAGTTCCGCTCGTCCCCGCCGCCAAGCGGGAGCCAGGGGCGGCAGACACCGAGCCCGTGGCCCTGGGTTCCCGCTTTCGCGGGAATGAGCGGAGTGTGGGTAGCTTCGATACCCTAACCCAACATCACGCCGCTCAGCTCAGCAGCGGCTCCGGCACCGGGTCGATCTTCGCCTGGGCGTACCAGGCGGCAAGGTCGGGATCGGTGAGCATCGTCTCCATATAGTTGTTGCCGACCGCGTCGAGCTTGACGCCATAGGTGTGGAAACGCGTCACGATCGGCGCATACATCGCGTCGGCGATGGTGAAATGGCCGAAGAGATATGGCCCGCCTTCCTTCTCGCCCCAGCGCTCGCGGCATTCGCGCCAGATCGCGCCGACGCGCTTGATGTCCTCGTCAGCCTCGGCGTTTCGCGGCCGCGGATGGCTTTCGAGCAGCGCCATGTTGAGAAACTCGCGCAGCGGCCGGAAGCCGGAATGCATTTCCGCCGAAATCGAGCGCGCGAAGGCGCGGACTTCCGGGTCCTTCGGCCAGAGCCGCGCCTCGGGGAAGAACTCCGCCAGATATTCGCCGATCGCCAGCGAATCCCAGATGTGGAATTCCTTGCCATCGCGGCGATGGATGAGGAAGGGCACCTTGGCCGTCGGCGAGACGGCAGCGAGCCGCGCCTTGTGATCCGGCAGGCGGTAGCGGATCAGTGTCTCCTCGAATTCCGCGCCGGTCTTGCGCATCGCCATCCAGCCGCGGAGCGACCAGGACGAGGTGTGTCGGTAGCCGATATAGAGATGGAAATCGGGCAAGGTCAGTGTCCTTCGAAGCTGACGAGTGTGTGGACGTCGACCTTGTGCCCGCGCAGGCGATCGGCGCCGCCGAGGTCGGGAAGGTCGATGACGAAAGCAGCGGCGACAATCTCGCCGCCGGAGCGGCGGATGAGCTCGATCGCCGCCTCGGCCGTGCCACCGGTGGCGACGAGGTCGTCGATCAGCAGGACGCGGTCGCCCTTGCCGATCGCGTCGGCATGGATCTCGATCGTGTCGACGCCGTATTCGAGGCTGTATTCCTGGCCGATCACCTTCCAGGGCAGCTTGCCCTTCTTGCGGATCGGGATGAAGCCGCGGCCGAGTTCATGCGCCACCGCCCCGCCGAGGATAAAGCCGCGCGCCTCGATGCCGGCGACATGGTCGATGCCAGCCTTGAGGAAGGGCAGGACGAGCCCGTCGACCGCGGCGCGCAGGCCAAGCGGATCGGCGATCAGCGTGGTGATGTCGCGGAAGAGGATGCCCGGCTTCGGATAATCCGGAATTGTCCGGATCAGCGACCTGATGTCGATGGCCTCGCTGGCCGCCATTCTAGCATCCCCGATTGCGTCGCCCGCGCCCCCGGCGCAAGCTCGAGCCCGCGGTTTCTATCACTGCCAAAGAGGCGACGCCATGAGCGACATGCGGCCCGCGGCCCAGAGATATGTGCTCTCCGACATCGACATCCCTTTCCTCCGGCTGGTCCTGATCTTCGTCAAATGGAGCCTCGCCGCGATCCCGGCGGCGATCATCCTGACGCTGATCTTCATGGTCATCGGCGGCGTGATGGCGGCGGTATTCGGTCAGGGCACCTTCCAGATGCGCGGCCCGGGCATTTGATCGGGTCGTAGGGCGGATTAGCCGGAGGCGTAACCCGCCGCTTGGTGGCGGAATACGCTGCGCTATTCGCCCTACGAGTCACCGCCACAAAAGAAAAGGGCCCCTTGCGGGGCCCTTAAACTTTCGATCCGGCGGCTGCTAGTGCGAGACGCCCGACCAGACCTTCTTCTTGGTCACATAGAGAAGGCCGGCGAAAATGCAGAGGAAGAGGAACACCTGGAAGCCGATGCGCTTGCGCTCGGTGAGGTGCGGCTCGGCGGCCCACATCAGGAAGGCCGAGACATCGCGGGAATACTGGTCGACCGTGCCGGGCGCGCCGTCGGCATAGGTCACCTGCCCGTCCGACAGGGGCTTGGGCATGGCAAGCGCCGGGCCGGCGATGAAATAGGGGTTGTAATGAGTCCCCTCCGGCACCGTGACGCCGGCCGCCGGTTGCTGGTCGTAGCCGGTCAGGAGGGCGTGGATATAGTCAGGCCCGCCTTCCTGATACTGGGTGAAGAAATCGAGGAGCGCCCAGAGGACGCCGCGCGAGACGCCGCGCGCCTTGCCCATCAGCGACAGGTCCGGAGGCGCCGCGCCGCCATTGGCCGCCGCGGCGGCCTGGTCGTTGGCGAAGGGGCTCGGGAGATAGTCGGACGGACGCGCCGGACGCTCGAACATATCGCCGGCATCGTCGGGACCGTCGGTCACCTGATACTCGGCGGCGAGCGCGCGGACTTCTTCCTCGCCGAAATGCGGGCCGCCTTCCTGCCCGAGATGGCGGAAGGCGACGAGCTTCAGGCCATGGCAGCTCGCGCAGACCTCGCGATAGACCTGGAAGCCGCGCTGCAACTGCGCCGTGTCGAACTTGCCGAAGAAGCCGGCGAAGGTCCAGGACTGCGGCTCAGGCTTGTGGATCGGGTAATGCGCGGTGGCGCCCTCATGATGCTCGGCTTCCGCGGCCGGCTCAGCCTCCTGCGCGGAGGCCGGGACGGCGAGAACGAGCGCCAGCGCGGCAATTCCGGCAAGACCCGCGAGAGACATCAAGGAACGGCTCATGAAACGATTTCCGGCGGCACGGGCGCGATCATGCTTTTGACTCCGCGGCGCCGTGTCCGCTCCTGGTCTTTGCCAGCACGGCCTCGGTGATGCTCGACGGCACCGACTTCGGCCGTTCGAGGATGCCGATCAGCGGCATCACGAGCAGGAAGTGGGCGAAGTAATAGAAGGTCAGGATGCGGCCGGCGATGACATAAATGCCTTCCGGCGGCTGCGAGCCGAGATAGCCGAGACCGATGCCCGTCGCGACGAAGATCCAGAAGAACTGGCGATAGAGCGGCCGGTAGGTCGCCGAGCGCACCCGCGAGGTGTCGAGCCAGGGGATAAAGATCAGGATCGCGATCGAGGAGAACATCGCGATGACGCCGCCGAGCTTCGACGGGATGGCGCGCAGGATCGCGTAGAAGGGCAGGAAATACCATTCCGGCACGATATGAGCCGGTGTCTTCAGCGGATCAGCCGGGATGTAGTTGTCCGGATGGCCGAGATAGTTCGGCAGGAAGAACACGAACCACGCGAAGAAGATGAAGAAGCAGATGATGCCGAAGCTGTCCTTGATCGTCGCGTGCGGCGTGAAGGGGACGGTGTCGTCCTTCGATTTGATGTCGATGCCGGTCGGATTGTTCTGGCCGGAGACATGCAGCGCCCAGATATGCAGGATCACCACGCCGGCGATCATGAACGGCAGGAGGTAGTGGAGCGAGAAGAAGCGGTTCAGCGTCGGGTTGTCGATGGCAAAACCGCCCCACAGCCACGTCGTGATCGACTCGCCGACCAGCGGAATGGCCGAGAAGAGATTGGTGATGACGGTGGCGCCCCAGAAGGACATCTGGCCCCAGGGCAGCACATAGCCCATGAAGGCGGTGGCCATCATCAGGAGAAAGATTATCACACCGAGGATCCAGAGGACCTCGCGCGGCTCCTTGTAGGAGCCGTAATACATGCCGCGCAGGATGTGGACATAGACGGCGACGAAGAACATCGAGGCGCCGTTGGCGTGCAGGTAGCGCAGCAGCCAGCCGTAATTGACGTCGCGCATGATGTGCTCGACCGAGCCCATGGCGAGCGTCGCATGGGGCGTGTAGTGCATCGCCAGCACGACGCCGGTGATGATCTGGACGCCGAGCATGACGGACAGGATGGCGCCGAAGGTCCACCAGTAGTTCAGATTGCGCGGCGTCGGATAGACGACGAAGGACGAGTGGACCAGGCCGACGATCGGCAGTCGCGCCTCGAACCACTTCGCGAAGCCGCTTTTCGGCTGATAGGTGGAGGTTCCCGCCATTTTATGCCTCGTCCCGCCTTAGCCGATGCGGATCTGTGTATCGGAAACGAACTCGTATTTCGGCACGTGCAGGTTTTCCGGCGCCGGTCCCTGACGGATGCGGCCGGCCGTGTCGTAGGCCGAACCGTGGCACGGGCAGAACCAGCCCCCGAAGGGGCCATGCTGGCCGAGCGGCACGCAGCCGAGATGGGTGCAGATGCCGACCATGATCAGCCAGTTTTCCTTGCCGGCCGCGGCGCGGTTGGAATCGTCGGCGGTCGCGGTCGGGGCATTCTCGTTGCGGGAATTCTGGTCGGGCAGGTCGGCGAGCGGCACCGCCTTGGCGGCCTCGATCTCTTCCGGCGTACGGTTGCGGATGAAGACCGGCTTGCCGCGCCACTTCACGGTCACCGACGCCCCCGGCGCGACGGTCGAGATGTCGACGTCGGTGGTGGCCAGCGCCAGCGCGGCGGCATCGGGGTTCATCTGGTCGATGAGAGGCCAGGCAACCGCGACCGCACCGACCGCGGCAGCCGCGCCGGTGGCGATGTAGAGAAAATCGCGGCGGGTGGGCTCCGCACGGTGCGCGCTATCGGTGCTTGCCAAGTCGCTCCCCTTCGAGCCGATTGCCCTCGGAAGGCCGGGAGTCATAAACGCCCAGCGGTGGCGATTATTTAGCCACCGACCTTGGATGTTGTCCAGACTCCGCAAGCGAAATGCGCACATTGTCGCAATAAAGCCGGCGTCTGGCGGACGGCGCTATTCGCCGGCTTCCTGCAATTGCCCGAGATCGAGGAAGCCGCCCGACTGGCGGCGCCACAAATCGGCATAAAGCCCGCCATTCCTGAGCAATTCGTCATGCCGCCCGACCTCGACGATGCGGCCGTGGTCGAGCACCACCAGCCGGTCCATGGCGGCGATGGTCGACAGCCGGTGGGCGATGGCGACCACCGTCTTGCCGGCCATGAGCTCGTAGAGGGATTCCTGGATCGCCGCCTCGATCTCCGAATCGAGCGCACTCGTCGCCTCGTCGAGGACCAGGATCGGCGCATCCTTGAGGAAGACCCGGGCGATCGCGACGCGTTGGCGCTGGCCGCCGGAGAGCTTGACGCCGCGCTCGCCGACATGGGCGTCATAGGCTTTCCGGCCCTTGGGGTCGGACAGGTCGGCGATGAAGCCATGGGCATGCGCCCGCCCGGCCGCCTCGACCACTGCCGCGTCGCTCGCCTCGGGCCGGCCGTAGCGGATGTTGTCCCTGACCGAGCGATGCAGGAGCGAGGTGTCCTGCGTGACCATGCCGATCTGGCGGCGAAGCGATTCCTGGGTCACGGCGGCAATGTCCTGCCCGTCGATCAGGATGGCGCCGCCTTCGAGGTCGTAGAAGCGGAGGAGCAGGTTGACGAGCGTCGACTTGCCCGCGCCGGAACGCCCGACGATGCCGATCTTCTCGCCCGGCCGGATGGTCAGGGTGAAATCCTCGAGCACCTTGGTCTCGCGGCCGTAATGGAAGCGCGCATGGCGGAACTCGATCTCGCCGCGCGACACGACCAGCGCCTTCGCGTCCGGCCGGTCGACGACCGTCACCGGTTGGGCGATCGTGTTGATGCCGTCCAGCACCGTGCCGATATTCTCGAAGACGCCGGCGACCTCCCAGAGGATCCATTGCGACATGGCGCGGAGCCGCATGACCAGCGCCATCGCCACGGCGATCGAACCGAGCGACACGACATCCTGCTGCCAGGCATAGATCGCGATGCCGGCAACGGCGGCCAGCAGGATGGAATTGTTGATATGGAGTACGACCGTAAGCTCGGTGATCAGCCGCATCTGGCGGTAGACCGTCGCCAGGAATTCCTGCATGGCGTCGCGCGCATAGCCGTGCTCGCGCAGCGTATGGGCGAAGAGCTTGACCGTCTGGATATTGGTGTAGCTGTCGACGATCCGGCCGGTCATCAGCGCGCGGGCATCGGCCTGCGTCTCCGAGATCTTCTGCATCCGCGGCACGTAGCGATAGATGATCGCCGCATAGAACCCTGCCCAGATCAGGAGCGGAACGAGGAAGAGAAGGTCCGCCTGCCCGACGAGGATCAGCGTGCCGGTGAAATAGACCAGCACATAGATGAAGACGTCGGTGAACTTGGTCACCGTCTCGCGGACGGCCAGCGCCGTCTGCATCATCTTCTGCGAGACGCGGCCGGCGAACTCGTCCTGAAAGAAGTTGAGGCTCTGGCCGAGGATGTAGCGATGCGCCTGCCAGCGGACGAGCATCGGATAATTGCCGAAGATCGTCTGGTGGAAGAAGAGCGACTGGAGGAGCGTGATCACCGGGAAGCCGACGAGCACCAGCGCTCCCACCCAGAAGAGGGTCGTGCCGTGATCGGCGAAGAAGGTCTCGCGATCGGCCGTGGACAGCCAGTCGACCAGCGCGCCGATATAGCTGAAGAAGGTGATCTCGATGACCGAGATCAGCGCCGTCAGCAGCGCCAGGACGATGAGCCAGGGGACGAGCGGCCGCGAATAGAACCAGACGAAGGCCCAGAAACCCTTGGGGGCCTGGCCGGGATCGCCCGCCGGATAGGGATCGACCAGCTTTTCGAAGAAGGCATACATGGCGGAAATCCGTCGGTCCGGGCGGCCGATGCCGTTCGCCCGTCAGAGAAGTCGGTTGAAGGAATATTGCAAGCCCGGGATGCCGCCGGGCGCGGCGACGGTTTGAGCCGCCGATTGTGACCGCCTTGAGACGGGACGCCCGGATTTTACTCCGCGGCGGCCTGCTGCACCGGCGGCTCGACGCCGAGGAAGCCGCCCGACTGACGGCGCCAGAGGGCGGCGTAGAGGCCGTCGCGCTGCAGGAGCTCCTCATGCGAGCCGGTCTCGACGACCTTGCCGTCATCCATCACCACCAGCCGGTCGAGGATGGCGATGGTCGAGAGCCGGTGCGCGATGGCGATGACGGTGCGCCCGGTCATGAGGCTGTAGAGCTGTTCCTGGATGGCCGATTCGACCTCCGAATCGAGTGCGCTCGTCGCCTCGTCGAGGACGAGGATCGGTGCGTCCTTGAGGATCAGGCGGGCGATGGCGACGCGCTGGCGCTGACCGCCCGAGAGCTTGACGCCGCGCTCGCCGACACGGGCCTCGTAGCCTTCGCGGCCGCCGACGTCCTGAAGCCCTTGGATGAATTCATGCGCCTGGGCGCGCCGCGCCGCGGCGATGATCTCCTCGTCCGTCGCGCCGGGCCGGCCGTAGCTGATATTGCTGCTGACCGAGCGGTGCAGGAGCGAAGTATCCTGCGTGACGACGCCGATATTGGCGCGCAGGCTTTCCTGCGTCACCTGCGCGACGTCCTGGCCGTCGATCAGGATGCGCCCACCCTCGAGGTCGTAGAAACGGAGGAGCAGGTTGACCAGCGTCGACTTGCCGGCGCCGGAACGCCCGACCAGCCCGACCTTCTCGCCGGGCTTCACCGTCAGCGTCAGATGATCGATGACGCCGGATTCGCGCCCGTAGTGGAAGCTGACATCCTCGAAGCGGATCTCGCCTTTCGTCACCGCAAGCGGCTTGGCCTCGGGCACGTCGACCAGCGATTGCGGCCGGCTGATCGTCGCGACGCCATTTTCGACCGCGCCGATATTCTCGAAAAGCGACGTGATCTGGCGCAGGATCATCGTCGACATCTGGTTGAGCCGCAGGATCAGCGACGTCGCCAGCGCCACGGCGCCGACCGTGACGGCCTCATGCGTCCACAGCCAGATCGCAAGGCCGGTCACCGCGACGATCAGGATGCTGTTGATCGTCGAGAGGGAAACGACGAGCGACGCCATCACCCGCGCCGCGGCCCGGAAGGCCTCGATATGATTCTGGAAACCGCGGAGCGCGAAAGCGTCCTCGCGCTCGGCATGGGCGAAGAGCTTCACCGACTGGATGTTGGTGTAGCTGTCGACGATCCGGCCGGACAGCGCCGAGGCCGCTTCCGACGAGGCGGCGGAGCGGTCGCGGACCTGCGGCACCAGCCTGAAGATGACGAAGACATAGGCGGCCAGCCACACGATGACGGGCGCGAACAGCCAAGCGTCGAGGCCGATGAAGAGATAGGCCGTGCCCACGACATAGACGAGCAGCGACCAGACGCCGTCGATCAGGCTGGTGACCGTCTCGCGAAGCGACGGCCCGGTCTGCATGACCTTCTGGGCGACGCGGCCCGCGAAATCATTCTGGAAGAAGGAAAGGCTTTGGCGGAGCACATAGCGATAGTTCCGCCAGCGAACCATCGCCGTCAGGCCGGGAACCAGTGCGAGATTGCTGAAGCCGCGCGTCAGGAGCGCCAGGATTGGCCTGAGGACGAGGACGACGAAGACCATCCCGGCGAGCGCCATGCCATGGGTGGCGAAGAACTGCTCGGGCGGCGTCGTGCTCGCCCAGTCGACGATCCAGCCGAGGAAGACGAAGAGCAGCATCTCGGTGACGGTCGTCGCCAGCGAGACGAGCATGACCGCGAGAACCAGCCATTTCACCGGCTTGATGAAATAGCGATAGAAGGCGAGCACCTTCTGGGGCGGCTGCTCGACCGGAAAGTCTTTGAAAGGGTCGAAAAGGTTTTCGAACCAGCTCGTCTTCATGGCGTCTATGTGGGCTTTCAGGGCTCGGAAGTCCACTTCCGGCGCCCGAGAGGGAGAATCGGCAGTCTAGCGCCGGGCGGCGGCGGCTTAAACCATGCGCCGGTTGACGGCGCCGCCCGCATCGGGCTTCTCCTCCGCCCATGATCGCGCTTGCCCTGTTCCAGCCGGACATCCCCCAGAACACCGGGACGATCCTCCGGCTTGCCGCCTGCCTGGGGGTCACCACCCACATCATCGGGCCGACCGGTTTCGAGCTTTCCGATCGCACCCTGAAGCGCGCCGGCATGGATTATCTCGATCGCGCCGCCCTGGTCCGGCACACAGGCTGGACGGCCTTCCAGGCGTGGCGGCGAGACGGCGGCGGGCGGCTCGTCCTGATGACGACCAAGGCAAGCGCGCCCTATACCGGATTTGCCTTCGCGCCCGACGACATCATCCTCCTCGGCCGCGAGAGCGCCGGCGTTCCGGACGAGGTCCACGACGCCGCCGACCATGGGCTGCTGGTGCCGATGGTCGCAGGTTTGCGCTCGATCAATGTCGCCATGACTGCGGCAATGGCATTGGGCGAGGCGCTGCGGCAAACCGCGGGCTTCCCCCCGATGCACCAGAAAGGCGAAGCAGACGCATGAACGTTCCCTCCACGGCTCCCCTCCCCGACCGGCTCGACGAAAAGAAGGCGCTGGCTTCTGCGTGGTTCGCGGATCTGCAGGGACAACTCACTGCCGCCTTCGAAGCGATCGAGGACGAGGCGCCGGCGCTCTATGGCGACACAGCCGCCGGACGCTTCGAGCGGAAGCCCTGGCGGCGCATGGACCACACCGGCGGCGACGGCGGCGGCGGCACGATGGCGATCATGCATGGCCGCGTCTTCGAAAAGGTCGGCGTCCATGTCTCGACCGTGCATGGCGAGTTCTCGCCCGAGTTTCGCAAGGAGATCCCCGGCGCCGAACAGGATCCGCGTTTCTGGGCGAGCGGCATCTCGCTGATCGCCCATATGCACAATCCGAATGTGCCGGCCGTGCACATGAACACGCGCATGGTCGTCACGTCGCGGCAATGGTTCGGCGGCGGCGCCGATCTGACGCCCGTCCTCGAACGCCGCAGGATCCAGGACGACGCCGACGCGAAGGATTTCCATGCGGCCATGCAGGCTGCCTGTGACGGGCAGCCAAGCGCCGACTATCCGAAGTTCAAGGCCTGGTGCGACGACTATTTCTTCCTGAAGCACCGCAACGAGCCGCGCGGCACCGGCGGCATCTTCTATGACTGGCTGAACAGTGGCGATTGGGAAGCGGATTTCGCCTTCACCCAATCGGTCGGCAAGGCCTTCCTCGACATCTATCCGCGCCTCGTCCGCCGCAACCTCGCGACGCCGTGGACTGAAGCGGACCGCGAGGAGCAGCTCGTGCGCCGTGGACGCTATGTCGAGTTCAATCTCATCTACGACCGCGGCACCATCTTCGGCCTGAAGACGGGCGGCAATGTCGACTCGATCCTCTCCTCCATGCCGCCAATCGCCAAATGGCCCTAGACGCTACTTGCGGACATAGACGCTGAAGCCCTCGATCGGCGCGCGCTCGTCATAACCGCTCCAGAGATCCTCGAAGCGGTAGTCGCGCTTCCAGAAGTGGAGATGGTTGAAGACATCGGCCGGCGCGGCGGTCTCGGGCCGTTCGATGAAAATGATGTCGGGCGCTAGCGCAACGAGGTCGCCAACCGTCGAATCCAGGAAGAAACGGACCATGTGGTGGTCGGGCGCGCCGTCGGCGACAAGGTTCGTTGCGGCAAAGCGGAGAAACCACTGACGCGGAAAGCGCGCCGCCCAGACGAGGTCTTTCTCGACGACCAGGGGAAAAGCGTCGTCGACGGAATTTGATGCGATGAAGACGGTGTCGGCGTCCGGCGCTTCCCTCGCGATCGCCAATGCGAAGCGCGTCCCGCGATCCGCCGGGATCTGCCGCGCCAGGCTTTCGCCGACGACCAGCACAAGCGCCAGCCCGAAAAAGGCGATTGCCGCCATGCGACGGAGGCCGGGCGACGGTTCGGAGACAAGCGCCGCAACGCCCACGCAGGCGGCGACCGACAGGCAATAGAGCGCCGGCAGGAACTGATAGGCGAGCCCGACCTGGACGAAGGCCGCAAACAGGAACGCGACGCCGGCAACGACCAGGATGGTCTGCAGCGGATGAATATGCTCCTCGCCGCGACCGGCGGAGATGACGGCCGCCAGCACGAGAAGGCCCGGCAAGGCAAGCCGGCCGGCAAGATCGCGCAACGTCTCACCGTAAAAAGGGATGTAGGCCAGCGTGCCGATGGTCGACATCTCGACACGACCCGGAAGCCAGAACTGGCCGATCGCGAAATAGGCGCCAAGAAAGAACAGCACTACGAGCGCCTCTGGCCGCAGGACATTGCGCCATTCGCGTCTGACCGTCACGACGACGAGCACCACGGCGACGAAGGCGAAGATGAAATGCGGCTTCACCAGGAAGCCCGGCGCTGCCAATGCTCCGACGAGGATGGCTAGCCCAGGCGAAACCTCCCGGCCGGCGAGACGTTGCCATTGCAGCAGGAGCCAGGGCGTGACGAGCATGATCGCGACATGCTCGCGCTGTCCGAAATCGGCGCCGGGGAGGAAGAGCATCAGCGCCGCGACCGCAATCAGGATGAGGTTGCGGATTTCTCGGGGGATCTCCCCCGCCAGCGACAGCAGCCTTGCGGAGAGAAAGATCGATGCCAGGCTGAGGAGCAGGAGCACGCTCTTCAGGACGGGAATCGGATTGGCCGGGATCGCCCGTGCCAGCGCCACGACCGGCATGGCGAGCCACAGGCCGAGCGGCGAGCTGACCTCGATGACATCCGTGTAAAGCGCCGCACCATCGAGGAGCCGGCCGGCCGCGTAGAGATACCAGGCGACATCGCCGGAGAGCGGGCTCGCGAAGCGCAGCGCGGCCTGCATCGCGAAGAGGCCGAGGATCACGGCGAACGTTATGTCGCCGCGCGCGAACCACCGCGCACCGGGAAACACGCCTGCCGACGTGCCCTCGCGATGTTCGGCTTCCCCTGGCGAGGGGAAAGACATTTCAGGTCAGGCCGTCAGACACGGCCGCGAGATTTCCCAGGCGAAAGACACGCAACCTCCCCTTCTCATCTCCGCATCCGCGGCCGTTCCCGGCTGCTTTATTGGGCCGCGGCGGCCGCCTGCTGGAGGCGCGCGCGCAGCGTTGTCTCGTCCGGAACGAAGTCGTTCTCGATCCACCAGGCCTCGATGGCGCGAAGCAGCGTGCCGACCGCAGCGCCCCGCGCCGCGGTATCGCCGAGCACGTCGCGTCCGCCGAGCGGAAAGACCGGTGCCGTCCAGCGGTCGGGCAGCGTGGCGAGGCCGGCCCAGGCCGGATCGTCGGCGGAACCATCCGACCAGGCGAAGGCGAGCGCCGCCGCATCGCGATAGGTCTCCACGCCGATCGTGTAGAGGGCTCGCCGTGCGACCCGTTCGCCGATGTCGCCAGCGAAGAAGCCAGCGCCGGCGATCGCCTTGACCATGCGTCCGGATTCGGCGTTGGAAAGACGCAGGCGCTCGAAGAGCCGGACGGCATCCTCCTCGATCCGGCAGGCGATGGCGGCAAGGCGCAAGGCGACATTCGGCGTGAGGTGACGCGCCGCCTCGAAGGCCTGCAAGCGGCGGATACCGGCGACATAACCGATGCCGCCGAGCACGACCGGCAGGATTCCCGAATCCTGCATGTCGACGACGGTCTCGGCTGCCCGACGCGCCAGCGCGATCCGCCGCATCTCCTGTCCGACGCGTTCGGCCGAAAGGTCGCGAAGCCCGTTCCGCGCCCGGATCGACGCCGCAAGTCCGGCCGCGTCCGGCGCGCCTTCGGCATATTCGGCGTGGAAACGGAAAAAGCGGAGGATACGCAGCCGATCCTCGGCGATCCGCCGGTCGGCATCGCCGATGAAACGGATGCGGCGGGCGAGAATGTCGCCATAGCCGCCGAGCGGATCATGAACCGTGCCGTCGCCATCGACCGACAGCGCATTGACCGTGAAGTCGCGTCGCTCCGCATCCGCCGTCCAGTCGCGGCCGAAGCGCACGACGGCACGACGGCCGTCGGTCTCGATGTCCTCGCGAAGCGTCGTCACCTCATAGCCGCGGCCGTCGACGACCAGCGTCACCGTGCCGTGGTCGATACCGGTCGGCACCACCCGGAAGCCGGCGGCCTCGGCGCGGGCCGAGACGACGTCCGGGGTCGCCGTCGTGGCCAGGTCGATATCGGCGATGGCGGCGCCAAGGAGCGCGTTGCGGACGGCGCCGCCGACGACGCGGATCTCGTCGCCCTCGCGCCCGATCGCGGTGAAGATGGCGCGGAGGCGCGGCTGGTGGAGCCAGGACGCGGCGGCAAGCGTTTGCGGCGCGATGCTCAACGGCGCCTCCCGGATGGCCGCACTATTGAAGCGTGCCGGGAACGATGCGGCCGTCTTCGCCGATCGTCGCCGGCCGGTATTCCGCCCCGGGCGGGGCGGCGGAGAAATGGATGAAGAAGACGAGCGCTATCGCCGTCAGCACGAAACCGCCGGCAGAGAGATAGGCGATGGTCTTTAACGGCCAGGACGCCATGTCCGAAAGCGGCCGGCGGGCGGCCGCGAGCCAGATCGCATAGACCGCGAAAGGCACGAGAAAGAAGATCGCATTAAGCGCCACAATTCGTGCCATCAGCCGTACACCCGTTCATACAAGCCCCGGATGATCCCGGCCGTGATTCCCCAAATATAGCGTTCATTGAACGGCATTTCGTAGAAATAGCGCGGCGTGCCCTTGAAGACGCGGCTGCCCTGGCGGTGGTTGTCGGGCGTCATCAGGAAGGAGAGCGGCACTTCGAATGCGTCGACGACCTCGTTCGGATTGATCGTCAGGCTGTGGGCCGGGTCGACGCGGCCGATGACCGGGATGATCCGGTAGCCGGTGCGCGTCAGGTAGGGCGGCAGATAGCCGAGCGGCTCGACGAGGGCCGGCGACAGGCCGATCTCCTCTTCCGCCTCGCGGAGCGCCGCCGCCGCCGCCGAGGCATCGTCCGGCTCGATCTTGCCGCCCGGAAAGGCGATCTGCCCGGCATGGGCCGACAGATGCGCGGTCCGCTGCGTCAGCAGGATGCTCGCTTCCGGCTCGCGCGCCACCACGGGAATCAGCACCGCCGCGTCGCGAAAGGTGATGCCTTCGGCGGTAATATCCGGATTGAGGTGCTCATCGCCCAGTCGCGCCGTCTCCTGCGGAACAGGCTCGCGATCGAGGCGCGTCGCGGCCCGCGCGAAAAAGGCGTCCGGCGCGAAAAGCGATACCCCGAGAGCTAAGGTATTCATAAGTTTCGGTTGCTCATGCGAAGGACCAGACTGCATCACAAACAAGTGAGTGCCGAAGTCGCCGACGGATCACATTAATCACCCCATGATGCACAAGGTCGCGGCAGATTTGGAAGGCCACGGTTTCGCCGTCCTTTATCCCTGAAATGGCAGTCGCGGCGCGGAAATTGCAAATCTTCCGCAAGACATTCTTACCGGCGCGTCTATCTTAGGTAGCGCAGGCCGGAAAGCCCCGTGGGAACGCGCCCAGACCGGACGCGGCGAGCATATGGACCACCATGAGCGCGATCAACACACCCGTTTCCCCTCTCGACGCTGAAAACATCGTGGCCGAAGCCGAGACCGCCATCGCCCGCGTCAGGGGCGCGCGGGCCGCCATCGGCAGGGTCATTTACGGCCAGGAAACCGTGGTCGAGCGGTCGCTGGTCACCATCCTCTCCGGCGGCCACGGATTGCTGGTCGGCGTGCCGGGCCTGGCCAAGACCAAGCTGGTCGAAACGCTGGGCACCGTGCTCGGGCTCTCGTCGCAGCGCGTCCAGTTCACGCCCGACCTAATGCCCTCGGACATCCTCGGCTCCGAAGTGATGGACCAAACGCCGGACGGCGTCCGCAGCTTCCGTTTCCTGCGCGGCCCGGTCTTCGCGCAGCTCCTGATGGCCGACGAGATCAACCGCGCCAGCCCGCGCACGCAGTCGGCACTGCTCCAGGCCATGCAGGAATACCATGTGACGATCGCCGGCAACCGTTACGACCTGCCGGCGCCATTCCATGTGCTCGCCACCCAGAACCCGCTCGAGCAGGAGGGAACCTATCCCCTGCCCGAAGCCCAGCTCGACCGCTTCCTGATGCAGATCGACGTTGTCTATCCCGATCGCGAGGCCGAGCGCCGCATGCTCTTCGAGACCACGGGGGCGCAGGATGCGATCGCCGAAGCCGCGCTCGACGCCGTCACCATTCGCGGCATCCAGCAGCTCGTCCGCCGCATGCCGGTCGGCGAATCGGTCGGCGAGGCGATCCTCAATCTCGTCCGCTCGGCCCGTCCCGGCGACGGCGGCGACACGAAATATGCAAGCGCCATCGCCTGGGGGCCCGGCCCCCGCGCCAGCCAGGCGCTGATGCTCGCGACCCGCGCCCGCGCCCTGATCGACGGCCGCTTCGCGCCCTCGCTGGACGACGTTGCGGCACTGGCCGAACCGGTTCTCCAGCACCGCATGGCGCTGGGCTTCGCGGCCCGTGCCGACGGATTGACGGTGCGCGACGTCATCGCCGACCTCAAGACAAAGATCGGCTGATGGCAGGCAAGGCCGAGGCCGACGATCTTTTTGCCCCTGTCCGCGGTTCGCTGACCGAGGCGAAGGGAATCGCGGCCGGCTTGCCCGATTTCCTGATCGAGGCACGGCGCGTCGCCGCGATCGTGCTGGCCGGCTGGCACGGACGCCGGGCGAGCGGCCGCGGCGAGACCTTCTGGCAGTTCCGCCCCTTCATGCCCGACGACACCCGCTCCAGCATCGACTGGCGGCGCTCGGCCCGCGACAATCACCTCTATGTGCGCGAAACGGAATGGGAGGCGGCCCACACTGTCTGGCTCTGGGTCGACCGCTCGTCCTCGATGGCAACCCGCTCGCGCCTCGCCCAGGCGTCGAAGCGCGACCGCGCCGTCGTCCTCCTCCTGGCGCTCGCCGAACTGCTCGCCTCGGCAGGCGAACGCGTCGGGCTGCTCGGCGCCAGTAACCCGATTCTGGCTCGGAACGCCGCCGAGCGGCTGGCTGATTTCCTGGCTCATATGGATATCGGCAAGTCCAATCCCGATACGCGCAGCCTCAAGCGGCTCTCCGACCTCGTGCTCATCGGCGACTTCTTCGATCCGATCGACGAGATCGAGAAGGTTCTCGATCCGATCGTCCGCGCCGGGACGCGCGCCCATCTCGTCCAGGTGGTCGACCCGATCGAGGAGAGCTTCCCCTTTGCCGGTCGCGTCGAATTCCGCGATCCCGAGACCGGCTTCACCCATGTGCTCGACCGCGCCGAGCAGCATCGCGACGCCTATGTCCGGCTTCTCGCCGCGCATCGCGACCGGTTGGCGCAGATCTGCCGGCGCGCCGGCTGGAGCTTCCTGACGCATCGTACCGACCGGCCGGCGGCCGAGCCGTTGCTGGCGCTGCACGCGCGGCTGGCCGACCGGCAGAGCCGCGTCCCGGGAGGTCAAGCCGCATGATGGGACTTCCCCTCGCCTTCGCGGCGCCGTTGGTGCTCCTGGCCCTCATTGCCTTGCCGGCCATCTGGTGGCTCTTGCGCGTCACGCCGCCGCGTCCGCAAATCCTCGGCTACGGTCCGACGCGCTCGGTCGTCAGCCGGATCGGCGCCGAGGAGAAGACACCCTCGAAGACGCCCTGGTGGCTGACGGCACTCCGGCTGCTGCTGGCCGGCGCGGTGATCGTCGCCCTCGCCGGGCCGATCTACAAGCCGACCACCGATTCCGCCCCCGGCACCGGGCCGCTGCTCGTCATCGTCGAGAATGGCTGGGCGTCGGCGCCGCATTGGCCGGCGATCGTCGAGACCGCGCGCCGTGTCATCCAGCTCGCCGAGGAAAGCGACCGGCCGATCTCGCTGCTCGCCACGGCCGAACCGGTGACGCAGGACCTCACGCCGAACGAAGCCAGCACGGCGCTGGAGCGGTTGGACGCCCTCGGCCCGCGCCCCTATGCGGCTGACCGTGCGTCCTTCCTGCCGGCGCTTGAGACCGCGAGCGGCGAAGCCCCCTTCGGCGGTGTCGTCTGGCTTTCCGACGGCGTTTCCGGCGCCGGCACGGCAGCGCTCGCCGATTTCATCGGGACGCGGCTTGCCGCACCCGTGACGATCTATGCCGAAGGCCAGGCCGACCTCTTCGGCGTCAAGCCGCCGCAGGGCCAGTCGGACGCGCTGCTCGTGCCGGTGATCCGACGCGGCACCGCCGGCCCGGCGGGCGGCTTCGTCCGCGCGCTCGACCTCCAGGGCCGTGTCATCGGCGAGGCACCTTTCACGATTCCCGCCGGCGAAAGCGAGGGCGAAGCCCGCTTCGTGCTGCCGGTCGAACTCCGCAACGAGATCGTCCGCACCGATATCGCCACGGCCGAGACCGCGGGCGCCGTCCAGCTTCTCGACGAGCGCTGGCAGCGCCGCCGCGTCGGGCTCCTGTCCGGCGCCTCCGCCGACACGGCCCAGCCGCTCCTGTCGCCGCTCTATTACATCTCGCGTGCCCTGCAGCCTTTCGCCGATGTCCGGGAGCCGCGCGAGGCGAATGCCGCCGTTGCCGTGCCCGACCTCATCGAGAGCGGCGCATCGGTCATCGCGATGGCCGATATCGGCACGCTGAGCCCCGACATCGAGGAGCAGATGGCCAACTGGGTCCGCGAGGGCGGCACGCTGGTGCGCTTCGCCGGCTCGCGCCTCGCCGCGGCGACCGACGGACTCATCCCCGTGCGCCTCCGCCACGGCGACCGCATCCTCGGCGGCAGCCTGACCTGGCAGACGCCGCAGCCGCTTGCCTCCTTCTCCGACAACGGCCCCTTCGCCGACCTCACCGTGCCCTCCGACGTCGCGGTCTCGCGCCAGGTCCTGGCCGAGCCCGACGGCGAACTCGCCGAGCGCACCTGGGCGGCGCTCGCCGACGGCACGCCGCTCGTCACCGCCGCGCCGTTGGGCAATGGCTGGCTGGTCCTCTTCCACGTCACAGCGGACACGAGCTGGTCGAACCTGCCGCTCTCCGGCATCTTCGTCGAGATGCTCCGCCGCATCGTCGCCTTCTCCGAAGTCGCAAAGACGGGGACAGACGCCGCCACCGGCGACCGCCAGCCGATTCCGCCATGGCGGGTGCTCGACGGTTATGGCAGGCTTGCCCAGCCGGCCGCCGAAGCTAGGCCGATTCCCGCCGGCGCCCGCGACCTTGTCGTCAATGCGGAGCATCCGCCCGGCCTCTACGGTACGGAAGAAGGATTCCAGGCGCTGAACCTCTTCGGACCCGACAGCGAGATCGTGCCCTTCGATCCGGCCGCGGTTTCCGGTGCCGCCGCCCGGCCCTACCCGACCGAGTCGCCCACCGAGATTGCCCCCTGGCTGATGACGATCGCCCTCGCGCTGCTCATCCTCGACGCGATCGCGGTGCTCTGGCTCGCCGGCTCCTTCCGCATGGCGCGTCGCGCCGCCGCTGTCGGCCTCGCCTTGCTGATGGCGGCACCGCTTCTGGCGCCCGACTTTGCCCACGCCGATGAGGCGAGCGACCAGGCGGCGCTTGAGGCGGTGTCCTCGACCCGGCTCGCTTATGTCGTCACCGGCAACGATGCGATCGACGAGGCCAGCCGCACGGGCCTGCAAGGGCTGTCGAACGTCCTCGCCGAGCGGACCGCGCTCGAGCCCGGCGCGCCGATTGGCGTCGACCCGTCGAAGGACGAGCTTGCCTTCTATCCGCTGATCTACTGGCCGATCGATGCGGCCGCCGCATTGCCCAATTCCGGCACGATGGCGCGGATCGACGCCTATATGCGCGACGGCGGCTCGGTGCTCTTCGACACCCGCGACCAGCTCGAACGCTCGACCAATATCAGCTCCTTCTCCGGCACGCCGGCCGTCGAGCGCTTGCGCGAGATGCTGGCGAGCCTCGACATCCCGCCGCTCGAGCCGGTGCTGGCCGACCATGTGCTGACCAAGGCCTTCTATCTGCTCAACGATTTTCCCGGCCGCTATACCGGCGGACCGCTCTGGGTCGAGGCCAGCCAGACGGCGACCGACGCCGATCTGGAGCGTCCGGCGCAGGCCGGCGACGGCGTCTCGACGATCCTCATCACCGAGAATGATTTCGCAGCCGCCTGGGCGATGGACGACCAGGGCAACTTCCTCTACCCGACCATCCCGACCGATCCGCTGCAGCGTGAGATGGCCTTCCGCACCGGCGTCAACATCGTCATGTACACACTGACCGGCAACTACAAGGCCGACCAGGTGCATGTGCCGGCCCTGCTCGAACGGCTTGGGCAGTAGCGATGAACTGGTCGGTCGCCTTCTCGCCACTCGTGCCGCTCTGGCTGGTCATCGGTCTCGGCGCCGTCGCCTTCGTGCTGGTCGGCTTCGCCCTCTTCCGCCGGGTCCGCGGCAGCCTCATCCGTGCCGGCGCGGTGGCGGCGCTGGTCGCCGCCCTCCTCAATCCGGTCGTACTCCGCGAGGAGCGCTCGCCGCTGCCGACCGTCGTCGCGGTCGTCACCGACAAGAGCGCCAGCCAGTCCCTCGACGGCCGTGACAAGACGACCGAGGCGGCGCGCGCCGCCCTCAACGAGCGGCTCGGCGAATTCCGCGGCATCGAGGTGCGTAACATCGAGGCCGGCGGCAGCGTCAACGGCGTCGCCGTCGATGGCACCCAGCTTTTCGATGCGCTGGGCTCCAGCCTCGCCGACGTGCCGCCGGACCGCATCGGCGGCGTCATCATGCTGACCGACGGCCAGGTCCATGACGCACCGGCCAACGGCCAGTCGCCGATCCCCGGCGCGCCGCTGCATGCGCTTCTCTCCGGCCATGATGACGAGCGCGACCGCCGCATCGTGATCGACGCCGCGCCGCGCTTCGGCATCGTCGGCGAAGACCAGATCGTCCGCTACCGCGTCCTCGACGACGGCCCGGCGCAGGGTGCGAGCGGCCCGGTCCGTGTCACCGTCACGCGCGACGGCGCGCCTTACGCGACCGAATCCGTGACGCCCGGCACCGAGAGCCAACTGATCATCGACATCCCGCATGGCGGGCCGAACATCATCGAGATCGAGGCGGCGCCGCTCGCCGGCGAACTCACCGAGGCCAACAACCGCGCCGTCGCAAACATCGAAGGCATCCGCGAGAACCTTCGCGTCCTCCTCGTCTCCGGCGAGCCGCATTCCGGCGAGCGCACCTGGCGCAACCTCCTGAAATCCGACGCCGCCGTCGACCTCGTCCATTTCACGATTCTGCGCCCGCCCGAGAAGCAGGACGGCACGCCGATCAACCAGCTCTCGCTGATCGCCTTCCCGACGCGCGAGCTCTTCTCGGAGAAGATCGACCAGTTCGACCTGATCGTTTTCGATCGCTATCAGCACCGTGGCGTGCTGCCGATCCTCTACTTCGACAACATCGCCCGCTATGTCCGCGAGGGCGGCGCCCTGCTCGTCGCCGCCGGTCCCGATTATGCCGATGACGGCAGCCTCTACGACACGCCGCTGTCGCCGGTGCTGCCGGTCGCGCCGACCGGGCAGATCATCGAGCAACCCTATTATGCCAAGGTCACCGATGTCGGCCATCGCCATCCGGTGACCCGCGATCTCGAAGGCGGCATGAGCGATCCGCCCAATTGGGGCCGCTGGTTCCGCCTCATCGACGTCGACAAGCCGACCGGCAATGTCATCATGAGCGGCGCCGAGGACAAACCACTTCTCGTGCTGAATCGCGAAGGCGAAGGCCGGGTCGCGCTGCTTCTCTCGGATCATGCCTGGCTGTGGGCGCGCGGCTTCGAGGGCGGCGGGCCGCATGTCGACCTGCTGCGCCGCCTCGGCCATTGGCTGATGCAGGAACCCGATCTCGAGGAGGAGGCGCTGCGCGCTTCGGCCCGCGCCGGCGAACTGACCGTCGAGCGCCAGACCATGGCCGACACGACCGAGCCCGTCATCATTCGCTCGCCCTCGGGTATTGCGCAGACAGTGACCCTTGGCGCCGCGGAGCCGGGATTGTGGCGCGCCGCCGTGCCGGCCGACGAGATCGGCCTCTATCGCATCGAGCAGGGCGAGAAACGCGCCTTCGCGCATGTCGGCGCGGCGAACCCGCGCGAATTCATCGACGCGCGGTCGACGGACGAGAAATTGCGGCCGGTGACGCAATCGACCGGCGGCCTCATCACCCGTATGGCGGATGCTTCGGGAAACCTGACCCTGCCGCGGATCATTCCGGTCCGGCCGGGCGGCGTTGCATCGGGCTCCGACTGGATGGGCATCCGCATGACCGAGGCGAGCGTGCTGCGCGGCGTCAACCGCCTGCCGCTCTTCGCCGGCTTCCTCGGCCTCGCGATCCTGCTCGGCGCTGTCGCCGCGACCTGGTATCGCGAAGGGCGCTGACCTCGGCCGAAGCCGAGGCCAGCGAAATCCAATTTATTCCTGACCGTTACGCGACGTCGGCCGCATGAAAGCGACCGCCGCGAGACCTTCGCGGTCGCGCTGCAGCGGGTCGAAACGCGGCGGATCGTAACGCGGCCGCTCGCCATGACGGCGGCGTCCGCCGCCATTGCCGGGACCGTTGCCGCCATTGTCCGATTTGGCCTGCTGCTGGCCCTGCGGCCTCTGACCGCCCTGGGACCGTTGCTGACCGCGCGAACGCTGCTGGCCGCGCGGCTCGGCGGCTTTCGCGGCCGCCTTGGCCGGACGCTCGCCGTGAACGGTCGTGATATCGACGCGGATCAGCTTCTCGATCGCGTCGAGCAGTGGCAATTCGTCGGCCGAGCAGAGCGAGATGGCGATGCCGTCGCGGCCGGCACGGGCCGTCCGGCCGATGCGGTGGACGTAAGTCTCCGGCACTTCGGGCAGATCGAAATTGAAGACGTGGCTGACGCCGTCGACATCGATACCGCGGGCCGCGATGTCGGTGGCGATGAGCACATGGAGCTTGCCCTTGCGGAATTCGGAAAGAACCCGCTCGCGCTGGCCCTGCGACTTGTTGCCGTGGATCGCCGCGGTCTGGATGCCGGCCTTTTCGAGCGTCCGTACGACGCGGTCGGCGCCGTGCTTGGTGCGCGTGAAGACCAGGGCGCGATCGACCGGCTCCTTGCGCAGGAACTCGATCAGGAGGCCGGGCTTGCCGCCGCGGTCGACATGCGCGACGCGCTGCTCGACGCGCTCGGCGGTCGAAGCGACGGGGGTCACGGCGACCTTCACCGGCTCGCGCAGCATCTTGGCGGCGAGGCGCTCGATCTCGGGCGGCATGGTCGCCGAGAAGAACAGCGTCTGGCGGGTCTTGGGCAGCGCCGCGACGATCGATTCGATGTCGCGGATGAAGCCCATGTCGAGCATGCGGTCGGCTTCGTCGAGGACGAGGACTTCAACCTGGTCGAGACGGACGGCGCGGCTGCGCTGGAGATCCATCAGCCGGCCGGGTGTCGCGACGAGGATGTCGGCGCCTTCGGCAAGCGAACGGACCTGCTTGCCGATCGGCACGCCGCCGATGGCGAGGCGGACGCGCAGGCGCAGATGACGGCCATAGGTGTTGAAGCTTTCGACGATCTGGCCGGCGAGCTCGCGGGTCGGCGTCAGGACGAGGACGCGAATGGCCTTCGCCTCGACGCGGAGCGGGTTGAGCGCCAGGCGGTTGAGGATCGGCAGCGCGAAGGCGGCGGTCTTGCCGGTGCCCGTCTGGGCGATGCCGATCAGGTCGCGGCCCTGCAGGGCCGGCGGAATGGCCTGGGACTGGATCGGCGTCGGCAAGGTGTATTTCGCATCGGCAAGAGCACGAGCGATCGGCTCGGCGAGGCCGAGGGATTCAAATGACATGGAGTCGATATTCTTTCTGTTCAGGCGAAAGACAGCCGTGCGCCACAAGGCGCCGCCGCTTCGCGCGGGTGCTTGGCAACATCCCGCGTGGCCTGGGCTGTCGATTTAGGGGAGTAGAGGGGGGCCGAAAACCGATACCGGTTTCGTGCAACGCTGCCCAAAGTGACCTTGGTCACGACCCCTCATATGGCAGAGACTCATTGAAAAGCAATGAAAATCGTCAGGCGCCCTTGTCACGGAGGCTCGTCACCGGCCCCGAAAGCCCTTCCAGCGCGCCGTCAACCAGGCCCGCGACGAGCACCCGGTCGGGGTCGGCCGGCCCCGGCATGGTGATCGCGTAGGGCGGCAGCTTCGCGAAACCGAGCGGCCCGTAATAAGGCTCGTCGCCGACCAGGAGCACCAGCGCATGGCCCGCCTTCCGTGCCGCCTCGAGGCTCATGCGGACCAGCGTCTTGCCGGCCCCCTGCCCTTTAAAGGCCGGCACGACCAGCAGCGGCCCCAGCAGCAGTGCCGGCCGGCCGCCAATGGCGATCGGAGTCAGCCGCACCGAGGCGACAATGGCGCCGTCGCGTTCGGCAACGAAGGACAGCGCCGGATCATGCGCCACGCCCTCGCGCAGGCGATAGGCGGATTTGGCAAAGCGCCCCGGGCCGAAGACGTCCCGGTGCATCGTTTCGATCGTGTCGGAATCGACGGGCTTTTCGAGCCGGTAGGAAAAGGAACCCTGGGTCATTGCGGAACCTGTGACGGGAGCTTCGATAAGAGGCGCCCGGAGAACCGCTTCCGGGTCAGGAGGCGAATGCGCCGGGGCGAGCGAGATCGTGGCCTGACCGGAGGTCAGGTCGGAGAACTCGTCGTCGGAGAAGTGCCGGCAGGGGCATTGCGAAGGTCCTTTCGGGCCGCGCGGATAGCATGGCGGCGCCGGACGGTAAAGCGGCGCGCTACCAGTCGGGCGTGAGGGGCTCGCCCTTGAGGATCTCGGCCAGCCGCCGCCGTGTCGCCGGCGTGGCCCCCTCGGGCAGTGCGTCCGGCGCGAAGAAACCGCAGGCGACGATCTCGGGATTGGGGATCTTCAGCGTCACCGCCTGGTGCCAGGAGCGGCAGACGAAGAGCGCGACATGGTCGCGGATCGAGATCGTGCGATTGAGATAGAGCCCGAACAGCTCGGGCGGCGCATCGATTGCCATGCCGCCCTCCTCCAGCACTTCGCGCCCCACCGCCTCGACGAAGGTTTCGCCCGGCTCGACGCCGCCGCCCGGCAGGTACCAGCCCGGCGTGTAGGAATGGCGGACCAGATAGACGCGGCCTTCGGCATCGAAGACGGCGGCGCGAACGCCCAGCGTCATGCCGCGGCGGAAGCGCGACAGGGCGACGACCATACGGTTCGGAAATTGTGTGATGCGGCTGTTCAAGTCCGACTCCCCTTCACACTTTCCGTAACATGCGGCCGACAAGACGATGAATGAAAACCGCATTCGTCGAACAACATAGGCCGGTCTTCTGATGCTTTACCTCGCAGGTCAGCTCCGTTAAGCCCGGACGCATGTTCCTGCTCGCCCATATCACCGACCCGCATCTCGGACCGCTGCCGGCCGTGCGCCGGCGCGACCTCATGTCGAAACGGGCGCTCGGCTATGTGAACTGGCGGCGCAACCGCGCCCACGGCTTCAATCCGGATGTGCTGGGCTCTTTGGTCGCCGACCTGCAGGCCCACAAGCCCGACCATGTCGCCGTCACCGGCGACCTCGTGAACCTGGCGCTCGCCAGCGAATTCGCGGCCGCCCATGACTGGCTGACGAAGCTCGGCGATCCGGAGACGGTGACGGTCGTCCCCGGCAATCACGACGCCTATATCTTCGGCGCCTTCGATGAGGGTTCGCGCCTTTGGCGGAAATTCATGGGCAGCGACGGCGATCCGGAAGAGGTCGCGCGCTTTCCCTTCGTGCGCCGGCGCGGACCGATCGGGCTCGTCGGGCTTTCCTCCGCCGTCCCTTCCCTGCCCTTGCTCGCGACCGGCGTCATCGGCCCCGACCAGGCGAAGGCGCTGGGCGACCAGCTCGAGCTGCTCGGCAAGGAGGGCCTGTTCCGCGTCGTCCTCATCCACCATCCGCCGATCGATGGCTCGACCTCGTGGCAGAAGCGCCTCATCGGCGCCGGCCTGTTCCGCGCCGAGATCGCCAGGCACGGCGCCGAGCTCGTCCTGCATGGCCATAACCATCATTCGAATGTCGGGTACATTGCCGGCAAGGCGGGCGACGTGCCGGTCATCGGCGGCGCCGCCGCCTCGACCGCCCCCCGCATCGACCGCCCGGGCGGCTCCTACAATCTCTTCCGCATCGACGGGAAGGACGGCAAGTTCACCTGCACGATGACCGAGCGCGGCGTCAAAACCGCCGGCAGCGCGGTCGAGACATTTTCGGAGCAGGTGTTGATCGGCTAGAGGCTCATCCAGGCGGAGCCGAGGAGCATCGTCACGCCGCCGAGAATGCCGAAGAGAAACGCCGCGACGATCCAGCCGAGATTGCGCGAGTCCTTCAGCGGCGCCGGCATCTCGATGAGCTGGCGGACGCTCTTCTTCTTGGCCGGCGCCTCGCCCTGAAGGACGCGCTTGACCAGCCAGTCGGCCTCGACGGCGCGGTCGCGCTCGATGATGCGCTCGGCGATGTAGTTGGTGACGCAATCGGCCATGCCGGGCACATCGGTGGTCTCGAGGATCACCGTGCGGCCGATGCGCGTATCCTTGAGGAAGCGATAGGTGCGCCGGTCGCGGCTCATCGCCACGAAGGACGTCATGTCGATCCACAGGCGCGGTGGCGTGCCCTCGGCGACGGTGAAGAGGAAGGTCTCGTTCTCGGCCGGGACCTCGGCAAAGACGCTCTTCAACTCGTCGGCGAGCAATTCGAGGCGGGCGCGCTCGGCGTCGCGGAGTTCCACGACGATATCCGAACGCTCGGCTTCAGCCGTGCGGACGCGGCGAAGCGCATCCGTCAGCTTCCGCACATTTCTCGCTGGTCCGTTGTCGGGCAGCTCGCTCACCCCTAAGCTCCATTTGCGCACACGTCGCAAGGTTAAGACCTTATTACTATTCTCAACGCGCGGCTACAGACACAGTTGCAACCCGCACGCCATTAAAGGACGCCCCCGCCGTGGCAGAACTTCCCCCCGCCGCTCACCGCGTCCAGACGGCTGCGATCGAGCTCAGGCTCAACGTCGAAGTCCGCATCATGCCGGACAGCACGCGGACCGCAGCCGAAGCTGCCGCGGCCTGCGGCTGCAAAGTCGGACAGATCGTCAAGTCACTGATCTTCAAGGGAAAGTCGAGCGGACGCCCCTACCTGCTCCTCGTCTCCGGCACCAACCGTGTCAATGAGCATACGGTCGAACATGTCATCGGCGAGGCAATTCTGCGGCCGGATGCGGACTTCGTGCGCAATGAGACAGGATTTGCGATCGGCGGCATCCCGCCGCTCGGCCATCCGCAGCACATCGGCACATATATCGATGAGGACCTGTTGCAATATGAGACGGTCTGGGCCGCCGCCGGGACACCCAACGCCGTCTTCTCCGTCGACCCCGAAGCGCTCCGCGTCGCGGTCAGCGCCCATACGCTGAAGGTGACGTGAGCAAACGGTATCGCTATTTCGATACAACACCCTCTGTCGTCATCGGCGGGCTTGCCCCGCCGATGACACCGAGGAAGTGGATGCTCTGCGGCTATAACCTCACAACACGCCGGTGATCGCCTTGCGGTACAGCCCCTCATAATCCGCCGCCGTCATCGGCACGGGGTTGCCGCCGGTCGAGGGATCATGCTCCGCCATCGGCGCGGCCTCCGCGATCATGTCCTCGCCGACGCCGATCTCGGCCAGCGTGTTGGGGATGCCGATCTCGCTGCGGAGCCGCAGCACCCACTCGATCACGGCTTGCGGGCTATGGGCCTTGAGGTCGAGATAGCGGGCGAGCGCCGCCAGCCGGCCGTCGACCGCGAAACGGTTGTGCTCGAGCACATAAGGCATAACGACCGCATTGGTCAGGCCGTGATGCGTGCCACGCAGGCTCGAGCAGGGATGGCTCATCGCGTGCATCGCGCCGAGCCCCTTCTGGAAGGACACCGCCCCCATCGACGACGCCGCCATCATGAAGGCACGCGCCTCGACATGATGACCGTCCTTGACCGCCGCCGGCAGCCATTCCTTGACGAGCCGCATGGCTTCGAGCGCGATGCCCTCGCCGAGCGGATGGAAGAAGGGGCTGCAATAGGCTTCGAGCGCGTGGCTGAGCGCATCCATGCCCGTCCAGGCCGTGATCTTCGCCGGCAGGTCGAGCGTCAGCTCGGGATCGGCGATGACCACCTTCGGCAGCAACAGCGGATGGAAGATGATCTTCTTGGTGTGGTCGGACGGATCGGTGATGACCGCGGCGCGGCCAACCTCCGAGCCGGTGCCGGCCGTGGTCGGCACGGCAACGATCGGCGCGATGCCCTTGGCGTCGGCACGCGTGAACCAATCCTCGCGATCCTCGAAATCGAAAACCGGCCGCGACTGGCCCGACATGAAGGCGATGAGCTTGCCGATATCCATCGCCGAGCCGCCGCCGAAGGCGATGACGCCGTCATGATTGCCGGCGCGATAGGCGGCGAGACCGTCGTCGAGATTCTTCAGCGTCGGGTTGCCATCGACCTTGGAGAAGATCGCCGACGGAATGCCGGCCGTCTTCAGGATGTCGAGCGCCCGGCCGACGATCGGCAGCGACACAAGCCCCGGATCGGTGACGAAGAGCGGACGCGAGATGCCCGCCATGCCGAGCGCCACTGGCAGTTCGGCGACCCGGCCCGGCCCGAAGCGGATGGCCGTCGGGTAAAACCAGTTGGCGATGATCGAAGGATAGCGGTCGAGCATGCTCAGTTCTCTTTTGCCGGCACCGCGGCCGCCGGCGGCGGCTTCACGACAAGGCCGGTGATGTGGCTGCGGAAATCGAGCGGCGAGTCGATGTTGCGGAGCGGCGCCAGGCCGGCGCCGGTACCGCGGATGGTGATGTCGCCGAAATCGAACAGGCGGCCGAGCAGCGACTGGTTGACGTCGATGCTCTCGACCTTCTCGACGCCCATCTCGATCGTGTCGCGGCGGATGAAGCCGCGCTTGAAGATGATGCGCCGGTCGGTGATCGCGATCTCGGTCGTCCAGCGCTCGAACCATTCCTGCGCCAGCAGGAAGACCGCGATCGCCGCCAGGATGAGGTTGACGATATCGGCCCAGATCGTCGTGTCGAAGATCATGTGGGTGACGACGAAAAAGACGGCCGCGACGAGAAGCAGAACTCCGCCCGGTATGTACATCGCCCAGGAGAGCTTCGTCTCATAAACGACCGTCTCGCCGGGCTGAAGGACCTGCTGGACATAGCTCATTGGTCAGCCGATCTTCGTGCGGAGGTGGAAGCTTTTCGGCCGGGTCAGATTGTGGAAGCCGAATTGCGAGAGCGTGACGCCGCGGCCGGTATCCTTGACGCCCGTCCAGACGAGACCCGGATCGACATAGTCGCAGCGGTTCATGAAGACCGTGCCGGCGGCGACGCGATCGCCGATCGACGCGGCGCTATCCTCGTCAGTGGTCCAGATCGAGGCCGTCAGCCCGTAGGGGCTGTCATTCATCAGCGTGACTGCCTCGTCGTCGTCGCGCACCTTCATGATACCGACGACCGGGCCGAAGCTCTCCTCGCGCATGACCGCCATCTGGTGGTCGACATTGGTCAGCACTTCCGGCGCCAGGTATGGCGAGCCGGCGCGGTCGTTCTCGACCTTCATGCCGATATGCGGCCTGGCGCCCTTGCGGAGCGCCTCGGCGACCTGGTCGCGGACCGTGTCGGCGAAGCTGCCGCGCGCCATCGGGCCGATCGTCGTCGCCTGATCGAGCGGATTGCCGACGACATATTTCCTGGTGAGGTCGACGAAGGCTTCGAGGAAGGGTTCGAAGACCTTCTCGTGAACATAGATGCGCTCGATGCCGCAGCAGCACTGGCCGGAATTGAAGAAGCTGCCGTCGACGAGATTTTCGACGGCGTGGTCGAGCTTCACATCCTCGCGGACATAGGCCGGATCCTTGCCGCCGAGCTCCAGCCCGAGCGAGGCAAAGCTGCCGGCCGCGGCGCGCTCGACGGCCTTGCCGCCGGCGACCGAGCCGGTGAAATTGATATGCCGGATCTTGCCCGAGCCGATCAGCTTCTCGGTCTGCTCGTGGCTGAGCACGACATTGTGGAAGAGCCCCTTCGGCAATCCCGACTTCTCATAAGCCTGCTGGAACCGCTCGCCGACCAGCAGCGTCTGCGCCGCATGCTTGAGGATGACGGCATTGCCGGCCATCAGCGCCGGGAAGATCGTGTTGCCGGCCGTGAGGAAGGGGTAGTTCCACGGCGCCACGACGAGCACGAGGCCGAGCGGCTCATGCTTGATGTAGCGGCGGAAGCCGGCTTTCTCCTCGGGCACGAAGGATTGCAGCGATTCCGCCGCGATCGAGGCCATGTAGCGGCAACGCTCTTCGAGGCCGCCCTTCTCGCCGCCGAAGCGGACCGGCCGCCCCATCTGCCAGGCGAGTTCGGGAACGATCTCGTCATTCATGGCAAGGACGGCATCGAGGAAGCCGAGCACCAGCTTGACCCGCTGGGCGACAGGGACGAGGGCCCATTCGGCCTGCGCGGCGCGGGCCCGCGCGATCGCGACGTCGAGCGCCGCATCGGTCGTATAGGGACGCTCGGCATAGACCGAACCGTCGATGGGAGAGATGAGTTTTACGGTCATGATGGGCTCATTAGAGAAGTAGGGTGGGCAAAGCAAAGCGTGCCCACCATTTTGAAACGCGTCGGCACGGCGCTTCCCGCGCCTTTGCCCACCCTACAATAAACTCGCTTCTTAATATCGCTCGAACCCCCGCTTGAGCTCCCAGTCCGTGACCCGCCGGTCATACTCGAACTGCTCCCAATCGGCGGTGTGAACATAGTGGTCGATGACCCCGTCGCCGAAGGCGGCGCGGAGCATCTTCGACTTGTCCATGAGGGCGGAAGCCTCGCGGAGCGTCTTCGGCACTTCCCGGAGCTTCTTGCCGAGATAGGCATCGCCGGAAAAGCCGGGCTCGAGCTCGAGGCCCTGCTCAATGCCGGCCAGGCCGGCGGCAAGCAGCGCCGCGAAGGCGAGATAGGGATTCAAATCGGCGCCACCGATCCGGCACTCGATGCGGATGCCCTTGGTGCCGGCGCCGCAGAGGCGGAAGCCGGCGGTGCGGTTGTCGAGCGACCAGATCGCCTTGGTCGGGGCGAAGGTGCCGGCCTGGAAGCGCTTGTAGGAATTGATGTAGGGCGCCAAGAACCAGGTGATCTCCCGGGCATAGGCGAGCTGGCCGGCGACATAGTTGCGCATCAGCTTGGACATGCCGTGCTCGCCCTTCTGGTCGAGGAAGAGCGGCTTGTCGCCTTTCACGTCCCACAGCGAATTGTGGATGTGGCTCGACGAACCGGCGAGGTCGTAGCGCCACTTTGCCATGAAGGTGATCGCCTTGCCCTGCAGGAAGGCGATTTCCTTGCAGCCATTCTTCACGATGACGTGGCGGTCGGCCATGGTCAGCGCATCGGCATAGCGGACGTTGATCTCTTCCTGGCCAGGGCCCCATTCGCCCTTGGAATTCTCGACGGGGATGCCGGCGGCGTTGAGGCCCTTGCGGATCGCCCGCATCACCCCTTCTTCCTTGCTCGTCTGGAAGATGTTGTAGTCCTCGATATAGGCGCCCGCGGTCTTGAGACCGTCATAGCGCTTGGCGGCGACCGCCTCGTAGCTTTCATCGAAGAGATAGAATTCGAGTTCGGAGGCGAAGAAGGCCGACATCTTCATCGCCGCCAGCCGCGCGATCTGCTTCTTCAGGATCGAGCGCGGCGCATGCGGGATGTCGGAATGATCGTGGTGGTCGAGGACATCGGCGAGCACCAGCGCCGTGCCTTCCAGCCAGGGCGTACGCCTGAGCGTCGCGAGGTCGGGCTTGAGGACGAAATCGCCATAGCCCTTCTCCCAGTTCGCGGCCGCATAGCCGGGCACCGGCTCCATGTCGATATCGTTGGCGAGGAGATAGTCGCAGCCATGCGTCTCGACATGGGCGGTCTCGAGGAAATATTCCGCCTGCATGCGCTTGCCGATGAGCCGGCCCTGCATGTCCGGAAAGCAGACCAAGACGGTATCGATATCGTGGCCGGCAACCGCGATCTGCAGCTCTTTCATGGACATCATGCCGGGCATGGTGGCGCGTTCCCTCATTTTGTGACGAGCCCGCCCCGGCCGGGGCCGGGACGGGCGATCGGATCAGGCGCGAGGCCTAGACCTTGTGCGACATGGCGAATTCCTCTTCCGGCGACAGGATCAGCCGGTGACGGCCGATCAGGCCGAAATAGAGTATCGCCACGGCGAACCAGACCGCGACCCAGAATACGCCGTAGAAGAAGTTGGCGTCCTGGATCTGATACAGCAGGGTAACCGCGCCGATAACGATCGTCGCCACGGCGCCCGGTATGCCGAGCGGGCTCCTGTAGGGCCTCTCCATATGCGGCTGGTTCTTGCGCAGCAGGATGAAGGACGATGCCTGCAGGATGTAGGACAGCATCGCCCCGAACACTGCCATGTTCAGGAGAATGCTGCCGATCGTCGCCCCGCCCTGCTCGGCGCCCTGGCTGAACCAGATGATGAACATGATCGCGAGGCCGACGATCGAGCCGGTGATCATCGCGACATGCGGCGTCTTGTAGGTCGGATGCGTGACCGAGAGCGCGCTCGGGAAATATCCCGCCCGCGACAGCGAGTAGATCTGCCGTCCTTGCGCATAGAGGATCGTGTGGAAACTGGCGATCAGCCCCGTCAGCGCCGCGATGCCGAGCGCCGTCACGCCGACATCGCCATAGACGGCCCGGAAGCCGTCGAGGATCGGCTCCAGCGAGGTGCTGAGAGCGAAGGACCCGACGCCCGCCACGGACGGATTGAGCAGCACGATCATAAAGGCCGAGACGATCAGCGTGATCATGCCGAGGATGATGCCCTTCGGCATGTCGCGCTTCGGATCGACCGATTCTTCCGCGGCGAGCGGCAATTGCTCGATCGCCAGGAAGAGCCACACCGCGAAGGGCAGCGAGGCAAGGATGCCGCCGATGCCGAAGGGGAACCAGCTACCGCCGCCTTCGGGCAGTTCCACAGCGGCGCCGTCCGGACCGACGCCGATATTCAGCGCCCAGCGCGTGAAGTCCATGTTCGGGATCGCCGAGATCCAGAAGAAAACCAGCACGCCCAGCGACAGGAGGGTCACGATCAGCGTCACCTTGAAGGACAGTTCGACGCCGAAGATGTTGAGGGCCAGGAAGATGATGTAGACGGCGACCCAGAGGAAGGGCGAATAGGAAGGATCTATGCCGAATATCGAATTCACATAGGCGACGACGAAGGTACAGACGACCGCCGGCGTGATGACATATTCGACGTTTTCACAAAGGCCGGTGATGAAACCGCCCCACGGGCCCATCGCGGTTCGCGCGAAGGAATAGGCCGCGCCGGTATGCGGCAAAGCCGGCGCCATCTCGGCAATACAGAAGACGAGGCCGAGATACATGATCGCGATGATGATGCCCGCGACGAGCAGGCCGCCCCAGCCGCCGGTGCCGAAACCGAAATTCCAGCCCGAGAAATGGCCTGAAATAACCGCGCCGACGCCGAGAGCCCAGAGCGACCAGATGCCGGCATAGCGCTGGAAGCCACGTTTATCGAAATAGTCCTTGTCGGCGCGGCGATAGGATACGCCGCCCGCTGCATTCTGATCAGCCATCGGAAGCACTCCCCAATTATCCCCAGTTTCCAGTCAGCCTTCAGCCCGCGCCGGCGACAGGCCGGCCGCGCTTGAACTCGTCAGCAACGCATCGGTGAGACGATCCGCCCAGGACTCGATCCCGGCCCGCGTGCGCAGGAGATCGTTGCGGATCTCGACCATCACATGCGGCAGTCCGCGATCGCGACCGTGGCGGCGGATCGTATAGTCGACATTGTCCTTCGCCGAATAAGGCTCGTTGTCGCCGACGACGAGCGTCGGGTCGCGGCGAAGCGCACCGAGCACGCGGTCGGCGAGACTGCGCTCGTCCGTCGAGATGATCCCGGCGTGCCAGGGCCGCGAGATGCCGCGATAGACCGGCGTGAAGGAGTGAATGGTGACGAGCGTCGTCAGGCGCTTGGCACGAAGTCTTGCCCCGATGACCTTGTCGAGCGCCGCATGAAAAGGCTCCCACAAAGCCTTGATCCGACTCTTCTTTGCGTCGGGCGACAGGCCGACGTTACCGGGAATGTCGGTATATTCGGATCGTTCGGGAATCGCGTCGGGCAGGACCGGATCGCGATTGCAATCGATCGCGAGGCGCGAATAGCGCTGTGCCACCAGTGCGGACTCGGTACGGTCGGCGACCAGCCGGGCAACGTCGAAGGCGCCGGGGTCCCAGGCAATGTGGCGCTGGAGGTCCTCTGCGCCGAGGCCGAGCGTTCCGAGCGCCCGCGGCAGGACACTCGAAGCATGCTCGCAGACGATGACTAAAGGACCGTCCGCTTCACGGACATCCACCACCGGCAGTTCGTCTGCAGCAAGGAGGGCTTCCATCTTGCCCCTGTCAGGTCAGTGCATCGCCCCTAATTGAATAAAGAGGCCGGACTCACCGGGAATTAAAATTACAGAACTAGCGATTTTCGTCAATTCTGAAATATTAGCATCATCTGCCTCTATACGGGGCAATCCTGGGGGGTGCGCATGTCGGGTGATTTCGCGCTGTCGGTCGCCGAACTGATACGCCGTGATCTTGCCGACCTGACCCGCAACGAAAAGCGCGTCGCCCACCGCCTCCTCGCCGACTACCCGCTCGCCGGCCTCGAGACCGTCGCCGCCTTCGGCAAGGCCGCCGGGGTCAGCGCGCCGACGGTATTGCGCATGATCGCCAAGCTCGGCTTCTCCAGCTACGGCGCCTTCCAGAAGGCGCTTCGCGCCGAGCTCTCGGCCCAGCGGCAGACGCCGCTGATGAAGGGCGCCGACTATTCCTCCGACGATCCGCTCAAGCGCTTCGCCGACGCGACCATCGCCAATCTCCGCGAGACAACGGCCAATGTCGCCGGCGAGTTCGAGGCGCTGGTGGCGCTGCTCGCCGACGGCAATCGGCCGGTGCATGTCATTGGCGGTCGCTTCACCGACCCGATCGCCGAATATCTGGTCGCCCATCTCCGCGTCCTGCGGCCGCGCGTCCGCCGCATTACCGGGCAGCCGGCCGGCTGGCGCGATCAGCTTCTCGACGTCGGCCGGCGCGACGTGCTGCTCCTCTTCGATATCCGCCGCTATTCGGAAGATCTGGAAATGCTGGCCGGCAGCGCGGTGAAGCGCGGCGCCACGATTGCGCTCTTCACCGATCAATGGCTGTCGCCGATCTCGAAGGTCGCGCGGCACGTTCTGCCCGCCCATGTCGCGGTCCCGTCAATCTGGGACTCGTCGGCCGGGCTTCTGCTGCTTGTCGAGGCGCTCCTGTCGGCGATTGCCGCCGCGCTCGGCCCGGCGGCCCGAAGCCGTCTTGCCGCCATCGAAGCGATGCGCTGACTGTCGTCAAACCGTCTTGCGGCCTCAATAGAATCGTCATAGTCGCGACGGAGCATTGAATGGCGGATACGGTCGGGGTGACGATGCAGGAGACGCCTGCACCCGGCCTGTTGTGCGGCTTCCACGTCGCCGCGAGCGGGGAGTCGCAACCGCTTTCCGATATCGCCATCGTGGGCGCCGCAGCCGACGGCTGGCGCTGGCTGCACATCAATCTTGCCGACCAGCGCGCCCGCGGCTGGCTCGCCAGCCTTCCCGGCCTGGCCCGGCTCGATCTCGATTTCCTCCTGTCGACCGACGACATCCAGCAACTCGTCGCGACCGACGACAGCATCCGCGGCTTGATCTTCGACACGATCTATACATTCGACGGGCGCAGCGAAGATTTCGGCTTCCTGCGCTTCATCATGACCGACCGGCTTCTCGTCACCGGCCGGCGCCAGGCCATGCAGGCGGTGGAAATGGTCCGACGCCAGATCGAGGGCGGTCGGCGTTTTGCAACGCCGGCAGAACTCGTCAAGGCGATCGTCGAGGAGATCGCCTATGCGATCGACGGCATCGTCGAAAACCTGGCGGGCGAGATCGATTCGATCGAGGATGCGATCCTCAAGGATCGTGTCGACGACGAGCGCAAGCGCCTCGGCCGCGCGCGGCTGATGACGGTCAGCATCCATCGCCGGCTGAACGGACTGCGCTCGCTGTTTCGCCGCATCGCCGTCGATCAGTCGGCGGCGATGGCGCATCGCCTGCACAAGGACGCCGGCCATTTCGTGCAGCGCTTCGACGAGATCGATCACGATGTGGTCGAACTGCGCGATCGGGCGAGGCTGCTTCAGGACGAGATCACGCTGAAACTCGCCGAGCAGACCAACCGCAACCTCCACATCCTGTCGATCGTCACCACCCTCCTCCTGCCGCCGACCCTGCTCACCGGCCTGTTCGGCATGAATGTCGAAGGCCTGCCCTTCACCGGCAGTCCGGCCGGTTTTTGGTGGGTGGCCGGCTTGGCGCTCGTCGTGGTCGCCGCGGCCGCCTGGGTGCTGGGCATACTGGGCATGTTCGGCCTGCCCCGGAGAGGCGGCCGCCGGCACTGAGGCCCCCCTTGGAACCCGGCGCCTTTCCGGGCATTATGGACGGGAGGCCATCGATTTTTTCTACCGAACCTGCTAACAGGTCGGGGTCAAACAGGAGGGCGAGATGAAGAGAATCGCTGTGGTTTTGGTGGCCGGCATGAGCCTGTCCGGCTGCTATAATTTTCCGACCAGCAACCCGGTCGTGAATGGCGCCATCGTCGGCGGCACAACCGGCGCGATCATCGGCGGCGTTGCGAGCGGCAATATTGCCGGTGCGGCGCTGGGTGGCGGCATCGGTGCCGCAACCGGCGCGCTGATCGGCGCCAGCGTTCAGTAAGCAACGTCAGGCGCCGCGTTTCGGGCGCTCCAGTCATAGTTTAGCGCGTATGGCGCGGCATCCCTTGCCGCGTCATTGTTATTTTACGACGATTGAAAGTCTGGCCTGCCAGTGGCGTCGCGCGATGGAACTTTGTTTTCCTCTCGGCATTAGTGGCTAGGATCAGCCACAAATCCGGCACCGCCGGCGCGCTGCGAGAGATGGAGGGAATTATGAAGAACCTTACTGCTGTTGCCCTGGCCGGGCTGCTTGCATTCAGCGTCGCCGGCTGCACCCAGCGTGAAACCAATTCGACCCTGATCGGCGGTGGCATCGGCGCCGCCGTTGGCGGCCTTGCCTCGAAGAGCGTCGGTGGCGCGGTGGTCGGCGGTGCGCTTGGCGCCGGCGCGGGTTACCTGGTCGCCAAGCATAGCTACCGCTGCTGGAAGACCAATTCCCGCGGCCAACGCTACAAAGGCTGGTGCTCGAAGTAGGCGTTTCTCAAAAACTGAATTCGAACGGCCGGCACCTTGCCGGCCGTTTTCGTTCCGGTGGCGCCTCGAGCAATGTCAGGAAAAGCATGCCCCGGACCACGATGCGGGGTGGAAACCGGTTTTCCGTCCGACATCGCGCAAATTCAAAGAAGCTAGAGCGTGATCCGATCCAGTCGAAAAGGATCATGCTCTAGCCGCTGCCAAAACTCTCTGGCACCATCCCTTCCCGCCAAAATCTCGGAAGGATGAGGCATGGTCCACTACCGCGCCGCCGACCTGATCGATCATACTGCAGCGCTCTTCGCCGCCGCCGGCATGCCGGCGGACAGGAGCCGCGTCGTCGGGGAATTGCTGGTCGAGGCCGACCTGATGGGCCACGACACGCATGGCCTGCAACTCGCGCCGCGCTATCTCGGCCACCTCACCTCCGGCAAGATGGCGGCGACCGGCGATCCGGAAGTGCTATCCGACCGCAAGGCGGCGATCCTCTGGAACGGCATGAAGCTCTCCGGCGTCTGGCTGACCGCTGCGGCCGTCGACCTCGCCTCCGAGCGGGCCAGCGACTATGGCGTCGCCGCCGTCTCGATCCGCGAAGGCCGCCACACCGCCTGCCTCGGCGCCTATCTGCATCGCGCCACGAGCAAGGGGCAGATGGTGATCGTCACCAGCTCGACGCCCTCGGTCAGCAACGTCGCGCCCTTCGGCGGTCTCGACCCGGTCTTCAGTCCCGACCCGATCGCCTATGGCATCCCGACCGAGGGCGATCCGATCCTGATCGACATGAGCGCCTCGATCACCACCAACAACATGACCAACCGCCTCAGAAAGACGGGCGGCCGCTATCCCGGCAAATGGGTGCAGGACCATGACGGTCTTGCGACCGACGATCCCGCGGCGCTGTTCGGCGACAGGCCGGGCTCGATGCTGCCGGCCGGCGGCCAGGACCACGGCCAGAAGGGCTACGGCATGGCGCTCGCCAACGAGGCGCTCGCCCAGGGCCTTTCCGGCATCGGCCGCTCGACATGGAGCGACGGGCTCGACACCGGCATCTTCGTCCAGGTCTTCGAGCCCGACGCCTTCGCCGGCCTCTCTCCCTTTGCCCACGAGATGAGCGCGCTTGCCGCTCTCTGCCGCGCCTCGCGGCCGGCGCCGGGTATCGAAGCCGTGCGGCTTCCCGGTGAGCGGGCGCAGCAGAAGAAGCGCGATCAGCTCCGCGACGGCGTGACCGTCTCGCCGGCGATCATGACGAATCTCGCAGGCTGGGCCGAGAAGCTGAACGTCCCGCCGCCGGTGCCGCTCTGATCTCGACGAAATTCGGGGAAGGATACGGGATGAGAACTTTAATTTACGGCTCGCTGCTGGCGCTGCTCGCAGCCGGAGCAACACCTGCGTTGGGCGAAGGCTTCGACGTCGTGACGCTCGGCGCACGCGGCGGCATCCAGGACGGCAATCTCTCCGCCTTCATGATCGCTCCTCACGGCGACGGCCGCGCCGTCACCTGTGACGCGGGCGCCCTGGTCAACGGCTTGCGCGTTGCCGACGAGAGGGGCGTCTTCGACGCCGTCACACTGCCTGCCGACTCTCCCTACAACCGCGTCGGCCATGTGCTCACCCAGCAGATCAAGGGCTATCTGATCAGCCACGCGCATCTCGATCATATTGCCGGCCTGATCGTCGCCTCACCCGACGACAGCGCCAAGCCGATCTACGGCCTCGCGTCCGTCAACGAGCGTATCGAACGCACCTATTTCAACTGGGATGCCTGGCCGAACTTCGGAGATCGCGGCAAGGCGCCGCAACTCGGGAAATACGCTTATCGCGACCTCGCCGCCGGCCAGCCTGCCGAGCTCACCGGCACCGGCATGGCCGTGACCGCCTTCCCGCTCAGTCACGGCGGCACGGAATCGACGGCCTTCCTCATCGAAAGCGGCGACGACGCACTGCTTTGCTTTGGCGATACGGGTCCCGACGAGGTCGAGCGTTCAACGAAGCTCGACGACATCTGGGCGGCGGTCTCGTCAAAAGTCCGGGAGGGACGGCTCAAGGCGATCCTCATCGAGGTCTCCTACGCCAATGCCCAGCCCGACAAACAGCTCTTCGGCCATCTCACGCCCGCCTGGCTGCTGAAGTCCCTGCGGGCGCTCGAGGAGAAGGCCGGCAAGGCCAGCCTCAAGGATCTGCCCGTCCTGATCAGCCACATCAAATACTCGCTGAAGAAGGGGCCTCCGCCGCAGGAAGAGATTTTGAAGGAGCTGCAGGCGGACAACAATCTCGGCGTTCGCTTCATCGTCCCGGAGCAAGGCGACCACTGGCACTTCTGAAGGTGGCGATGACGTCAGCGACTGCCGCACGGACGCGTCACATCTCGACGCAAAAAACGGTATCGTCGATTCATTCCAGCCGATAATCGGCAAACCCGTTGAGAGGATGAGCAGATGCGGCAGCGTCTCCGGCTTTGGCATGGCTTGGTTGGCATCGCGCTGGGTCTGGCGGCGACGATGCCGGCGCAAGCGCAAACGGTGAAAGTCGGCGTCATCCCTGCGACCGGCACGACCGACCAGGTCCCCGCATCCGGGACCTCCTTTTTCGTCGATCTCATCGATGCGATCGCCAGCCGGGCCGGGCTGACGGTCGAGTTTCACGCCGTCCCCTTTGGCCGGCAGATCGCCGGTGTCGTCGCGGGCGAATTGGACATCGGCGCCTCGCCCTTTGCGGCAACCGATGAGCGCCGGGCGCTCGGCGTGGAATTTACGAAGCCTGTCGCCGCACTCGAGGATGCGCTCCTCGTCGGCGCCGGCAATCCCGGCAATTACGCCTCGGTGGCCGATCTCAAGGAAGAGGCCGTCGGCGCCATGGCGGGCACGATCTGGGAGACGGCGATAAAGAATGCCGGCGCCGGGTTGAAGACCTATTCCGACGTGTTCGATCTCGCGCCCGCGCTGGCCTCGGGCGAGATCAAGGCAGCGCTGGTATCCTCGGCCAACCGCTACATGTTCGAAGTGGAGCGCCCCGACCAGCGCGTCCGCTTCACCGACGCCTACATCCCGACCGTGCGGAACGACGGTAGCCTGACGGTCCGAAAGAGCGATACCGCCCTACTCAAGAAGCTCGACGCGGCCATCGCAGAACTGAAAGCCGAAGGTAATATCCTGCCGGCCCTGACGGAAAAATACCGTTACCTGATGCCCAAAGGCTGACCCGCGACGGCGGTGCGCTGGCGCGTCGCCACGGCACCGCGCCTACTTCCAGGAGCCGGTCGCCCAGCCGTTGATCAGCATCTCCTCCATCCTCAGCACCCGGTTCCGCCACGGCCGCGAGGCGGGTTCGATGGCGTCAACCCTCGGGTCAAATGCGGCGTCGAGGGCGGCACGCTTTTTGAGATCGTTGAAGAATACGGCGAAGGCCAGTTGCCGCCCGTCGGCTAGGTCGATGTAGCCGGCAAGGCCTCGCCCATAGGCGATCGTCCCGGTCTTGGAGCGAATGTTCACGGTCTTGCCGTTGGGCGCCTTCCAGGACGCAGCCCTGAGCAAATCATGAAAGGCATCGCCGTCCGGCTCGCCAGCCATATGGGTCAGCATCGCCACCACCTGTCGCGGCGTTGCGCGCGACTTGGTGGACAGGCCCGAATGGTTTTCGAGCGAGAAGCCCGTCCAGTCGACCTCAGGCATGCGCTTCCGCCACCATGTCGACAGCGCTTCGGCCGACTCATCGAGGCTATGAGCCTGATTGCCGAGTTTGCGGCTCGCCGCGAGTCCGATCAGCTCCGCCGCCATATTGTTCGAGTGGCGCAGCGTTTCGCGGACGAGCCCGGCCAGGTCGCCGCTTTGATGCCGGGCGATTTCCTTTGCAGCCGCGACGGCCACGCCCGGCTTCGGCTCGGGCAGGATCACCCCCTCTTCGGCCGCTAGCAGGCGCAGCATTTGCGCCGCGACAAGCGCCGGGTTTCCGATCGGCAGCCAATCCTCGCCTTTCGACGAGAGCGTGGGAGAGAGGAGCCAGCTATCCTCCGACGCTTGGCCGGCGCGTGCGAACGGACCGGGAAGGGTCGCGTCACCCGGCGCGAAGCGGATCATCGCGCCAAGGGGCAATGTCGTGCCGTCGCTGACGGTGATTGCTTCGCCGGCCGGTCCCTTGGCATCGTTCCGCCACTTCACGCGGATGCGGTTGTAATTCACCGAGAGCGGACCGACGCCGGGATTGTAGCCTGCCGCCTGCGGCTGGCCGGCGCTGATCTGCGCCGTCTCGACAAGGCCCGTCGCGTCATAGTGAAACGCCACGGCTTTTTTGATCCCGGATTTGGCGATGTCGCGCGCCAGCGCCTTGAGGTCGTCGCCGGTCAGTGATGGGTCGCCCCCGCCGCGAATGGTCAGGGTTCCATCGAGTACCCCATCCACGACATCGCCCTCGATGGAGACTGTCGTGTCGAAATGGTGCTTCTCGCCGAGAATCTCGATCGACGCTGCGGTCGTCGGAATCTTGGCGACGGAGGCAGGGATGAACGACAGGTCGGCGTTGAGCTCCGCGACCTCGCTGCCATCGGCGACATCGACGACGAAATAGCCGAAATCGCCCGCCGCGAGGCCGTACCCGGCCCCAAGGACGATCGCCTTGGCCGGAGCAGCGGCTGGACCATCTTCGGCGGCGGCCGGCAAGGCGCTGAAGGCCAGCAGCGCCGCAAGGGTTAAAGAGGCAAATCGCAAATATCTGTTCCGGGAATGAACCGCAGGATGGCGCCCCTATCTTCGCCTAACGCGCGCCCTGCGCAAGCAGCGACCGTCCCCTGCGGGATTCAGACGCGGCCACCGCCGGCTCCTTACCCCGGCCAGAGACTGTCGCGCCAGAGGAACGCGATGAGCGCGGTCAGGACGAGGCCGGAACCGGCATAGATCGATGCCGTCATGGCAAAGCCGATCAGCTCGATCAGGACGCCGGCCAGCATGAGGCCGATGGGCAGGGTGTAGATTGCCATCATGCGCAAGCCCATGACGCGGCCGCGAAAGCGTTCGCCCGACTCCCGAACCAGCAGGACGGTCAGCGCAATCATGGCGAGACTCTGCAGGAAGCCGATGCAGAAGAGGATCGGAATCGCGATCGTGATGGTCTCGATCTGCGCGAACATCAGAAGCAGAGCGTGCCAGATAATCGCCGCCCCGGCCATCAGCCGGGCCGTCTTCGCGGAGAGCCTCGCATTGCTGACGAGAAGCCCGCCAAGCATCGCGCCGCACGAAATTCCGGCGACGAGATAGCCGAGCCCGGCCTGGTCGACGCGATAGACCTCGCGCGCGACATAGGGAAGGAGGCCGTTGGTGAGCGGAAAGGCGGTGAAGTTGAACAACAGGACGAGGAGAATGACGGCGACCAGGCTCGGCGTGCTCCGGATATAGGCGACCCCCTCGAGGAGATCCCGCCAGGCCGACGGTCCCTCCCCGGCGGCTGTAACATCCGGCGATCGGACGAACGTCGCCACGCGCGACGTCAGGAGCGCACCCAGACAATAGAGCAGCGCGATCGCCAGAAAGGCCGCCGCCATGCCGAGCCAGACGGAAAGGCCGACGCCGGCGAGCGCCCCCGCGGCCCGCGCCGAATCCGAAGTTACGCGCGACAGGCCAAGCGAACCGGTGAGATATTCGCGCGACATTGATTCCGAGATCAGGGCCGCACGGAAGCCGAGGTCCGACGGGCGAATGAGCCCGACCATGGCAATGAGCAGAAGCACGATTGTCGGCGTGAGCAGGTCGTTCGCCGCGAGCAGCAGGATCGCCAGCGCATTCACGGCGTAATAGCTGCGCATCATCATGAGCAGCCGGCGCGGCCCGATCCGGTCGCTCACCGTGCCGAGGATCGGCGAAATCAGGGTGCCGCCAAAATTAAGGGCGCCGAACAGCGTCAACAGAAAGACGGAGTCGCCCTCCACCAGCACGTACCAGCCGAGGATGATGAGCTCCATCTCCATCGCCCAGGACGTCAGAAGATCGGCGGGCCATTGGAAACGGAAACTGGGAACCCGGAAAGGCGCGAGGACTGACGGGGCGGTCAGCTTACTTCCGGCCATGCAAATGCCGGACGCGGCGGAGCTCGGGGAATGTGTAAGCCCAGATGGCGGCGATCGCCATGGTGCCGAGTCCGCCGACAACCACCGCCGGCACCACGCCGATCAGGCCGGCCACCATGCCCGCGCGGAAGCCGCCGATTTCGTTCGAAGCGCCGGTGACGACGGTTGCGGCCGAATTGACTCGGCCGCGAAGCTGGTCGGGCGTCCTCAGCTGCACCAGCGTCTGGCGCACATAGACGCTGATCATGTCCGTTGCCCCCATGACAACCAGCATGGCCATCGACAGCCAGACGACGGTCGAGAACGCGAACACGATCGTGCAAAGCCCGAAGAGGAAGGTAGCGGCGAGCATCACGACGCCGACATGATCGCGGATCGGCCGGCCGGTCAGGTAAAGCGCCGTGACGAGCGCGCCGACGCCCATGGCCGAATGCATCAGCCCAAGGCCCCACGACCCGATATCGAGGATGTCGCGCGCATAGACGGGGAAGAGCGCCACGGCGCCGCCGAGCAGCACCGCGAAGAGATCAAGCGCGATCGCGCCGAGGACGATCTTTTCGGTCCAGATATAGCGGACGCCGGCCGAAAGGCTCCGCCATGTCGCCGGCTCGGGAACTCTTTTCTGGGCGGGCTTTGGAATAAGCGCCGCGCAAATCGCGCCGCCGGCCAACAGGCAGAGCGCCGCGCCATAGGCGACCTCCGCCCCGAGCACATAAAGGAGGCCGCCGATGGCCGGCCCGATGATCACCGCCAGCTCCCAGGAGGACGAGGAGAGCGCAACGGCGCTCGCCAGTTCCCGTTCGGGCACCAGATTGGGGATGAGAGATTTCGCCGCCGGATTCATAAAGGCGCGAAACGTGCCGAAGAGCAGGAGCAGCGCGAAGATTGTGTGGACGGTGATCGAGCCGTGCCAGGTGAAGAACAGGATAGACGCGGTACAGAGCACCTCGCCGGCCAGGCAGAAGGCCGCGATCATGCGGCGATTGAAGCGATCTGCCGCCGCCCCCGTGACGAGGACGAGAAGAAAGGCCGGCGCGAACTGGAAGAGGCCGACAAGCCCGAGGTCGACGGGATTGCTGGTAAGATTATAGACCTGCCATCCGACGGCAACGGCGACGACCTGCCGGCCCATGGCCGCCAGCACCTGCACGGCGAAGATCAGAGCGAAGCCGCGATGGCGAAGCACGTGCCAGCCGCTGCGGGGCTGAGCGTCCGTTGAACTGGGGACCATTAAACCAAGCGTTTCTCAATGAATTTCCGGCTCTGGCACCGGGGCCGTGCCTTCGAGGAAATCGAAGTCGCAGCCCTTGTCGGCCTGGCGGATATGTTCGGCGTAGATGCGGTTGTAGCCGCGCTGGTAGGTACGGTCGGGCGGCACCCATTCGGCGAGGCGGCGGGCGATCTCGGCTTCGCGGACTTCGAGGTTGATCGAGCGGCGCTCGACATCGATGGAGATGATGTCGCCGTTGCGGACGGCGGCGAGCGGACCTCCGATATAGGCCTCGGGTGCGACATGCAAGATGCAGGCGCCGTAGCTGGTGCCGCTCATGCGCGCGTCGGAGATGCGCACCATGTCGCGGACGCCCTGCTTCAGGAGCTTCTTCGGGATCGGCAGCATGCCCCATTCCGGCATACCGGGGCCGCCGATCGGCCCGCCATTCTGGAGCACGAGGACATGGTCGGCGGTGACGTCGAGATCCTCGCGGTCGATTTCGGCCTGCATGTGGTTGTAGTCGCGGAAGACCAGCGCTGGGCCAGAATGCTTGAGCAACCGCGGCTCGGCCGCCGACGGCTTCATCACGCAGCCGTCCGGGGCAAGGTTGCCGCGCAGGATCGCGGTGCCAACGGCGCTCGAGATCGGGTTCGAGAGCGGCCGGATGACATCGTCATTGTAGACCTTGGCGCCCTTGATCTGGTCGCCGAGCGTGCCGCCGGCGACGGTCTTCTGCGTTAGGTCGAGCTTCTCGGCAAGCGTCGAGAGAAAGGCGCGGAGGCCGCCGGCATAATAGAAATCCTCCATCAGATAGGCGCCGGACGGACGGATATTCGCGGTCACCGGAATCTCGCGGGCGAGCCGGTCGAAATCGTCGAGCGAGAGCTCGATGCCGGCGCGGCCGGCCATCGCGACGAGATGGATCATCGCATTGGTCGAACCGGCGAGCGCCATATGGACGACCAGCGCATTCAGGAAGGAAGCCCGCGTCAGGATATCGCGCGGCTTCAAATCCTCATGGATCATCTCGACGATGCGGCGGCCGCAAAGCGTCGCCATGCGCGGATGCGATGAATCGGCCGCCGGGATCGACGACGCACCGGGCAGCGACAGGCCGAGCGTCTCGGTCAGCGCCGTCATGGTCGGCGCCGTGCCCATGGTCATGCAGGTGCCGAAGGAGCGGGCCATGCCGGCCTCCATCGAGCGCCACTCGGTCTCGTCGATATTGCCGGCCTGTTTCTCGGCCCAGTATTTCCAGACGTCGCTGCCCGAGCCGAGCGTCTGGCCGGCATAGTTGCCGCGCAGCATCGGCCCGGCCGGCATGAAGATCGTCGGCAGGTTCATGCTGATCGCGCCCATCAGCGTGCCGGGCGTGGTCTTGTCGCAGCCGCCCATCAGCACGGCGCCGTCGACCGGATGCGAGCGCAGCAGCTCTTCGACCTCGAGCGCCAACAGGTTGCGGTAGAGCATCGTCGTCGGCTTGACGAAGATTTCCGCCAGCGACATCGCCGGCAATTCTACGGGAAAGCCGCCCGCCTGCCAGACGCCGCGCTTGATCTCCTCGGCCCGCGTCCGGAAATGGGCGTGGCAGGGATTGATGTCCGACCATGTGTTGATGATCGCGACGACCGGCTTCCCCATGAAATCATCATAGGAATAGCCCATCTGCAATTCGCGCGAGCGGTGATTGAAGGAGCGGAGGTCGCTCACCCCATACCAGCGCCGGCTACGCAGTTCCCTCTTCGGATCGTCCGCCATGGCGCCGCCCCATCCCCCAATGCCGCCGCGCTTCAGCGCGTGTTTGGAGGAAGGCTAAACAACCGGGGCGCGGGCGGCAAGCCGCGGGGCCACCTCGTCCTTCGAGGCTCGCTGCGCTCGCACCTCAGGATGAGGCGGAACTGGGATCGTGCTTGGAGGGTTGTGGAAGACAGAGTGCTATCCCTCGATCCTCATCCTGAGGTGCGAGGGCCGGAAGCGGCGCTGTTGAGCAGGGCGAAAAATCCCGAGCCTCGAAGGACGAGGATTGAGCCGGGGCGCCGCCGGCAAACCTAAAAAAACGCCTGAATCCCGGTCTGCGCCCGGCCGAGGATGAGGGCGTGGATGTCGTGCGTGCCCTCATAGGTGTTGACCGTCTCGAGGTTCACCATGTGGCGGATGACGTGGAATTCATCGGCGATGCCGTTGCCGCCATGCATGTCGCGGGCGGCGCGTGCGATGTCGAGCGCCTTGCCGCAATTGTTGCGTTTCATCAGGCTGATCATTTCCGGCGCCATCCGGCCCTCGTCGAAGAGCCGCCCGACCCGGAGCGCGCCCTGGAGACCAAGGGCAATCTCGGTCTGCATGTCGGCAAGCTTCTTCTGGATGAGCTGATTAGCGGCGAGCGGCCGTCCGAACTGCTTGCGGTCGAGGACGTAGCTGCGCGCCCGCTGCCAGCAGTCCTCGGCGGCGCCCATCGCCCCCCAGGCAATGCCGTAGCGCGCCCGGTTGAGGCAGCCGAAGGGACCGGCAAGCCCGGAGACATTCGGCAGGAGATTCTCCTCCGGCACCGCGACGTCGTCCATGACGACCTCGCCGGTGAGCGAGGCGCGGAGCGAGATCTTGCCCTCGATCTTCGGCGTCGACAGGCCCTTCATGCCGCGTTCGAGGATGAAACCGCGGATGGCGTCACCATGCGCCGCAGATTTGGCCCAGACCACCAGCACGTCGGCGATTGGTGCATTGGTGATCCAGGTCTTGGCGCCGTTCAGCCGATAGCCGGCATCGGTCTTGGTGGCACGGGTGACCATGCTACCCGGGTCGGAGCCGTGATCGGGTTCGGTCAGGCCGAAGCAGCCGATCCAATCGCCGGTCGCAAGCTTCGGCAGGTATTTCTGCCGCTGTTCCTCGCTGCCATAGGCATGGATCGGATGCATGACCAGCGAGGACTGAACGCTCATCGCCGAGCGATAGCCGGAATCGACCCGCTCGACCTCGCGGGCGATCAGCCCGTAGGCGACGTAATTCGCCCCCGCCCCGCCATAGGTTTCCGGAATGGTCGCACCGAGGAAACCCAGTTCGCCAAGCTCGGTCATGATCTCGCGGTCGAAGCGCTCCTCGCGGAACGCGCTGACGACCCGCGGCAGGAGTTTGCCCTGCGCATAATCCCGGGCGGTGTCGCGGATAAGCCGCTCCTCGGCGCTGAGCTCCGCGTCGAGAAGCAGGGGATCGGACCAGTCGAAAGCGACCCGTGGATGAGCGTCTTGTTTCATGGCGCGGATATTACAGAAGCCGGGACGGATTTCACCCGCCAGTTTGCCATGGCGGCAGGCCGGAACGCGTAGCAAAAATAGAATCGTTCTACTTGGCTTACACTGGAGTTATTCCAGTTCCATACTAACCTTTTACTTGCGCTGGTCATCCACTCCTTCATTGATGCGCCGTCGCGAAGCCGAAACGGACGCGACGCCACGCCCCCTGAACAGGAGACGACGATGAACGCCGCGCGAGTCCTGCGCCACATCCTCCCGCTTGCCGCCCTTGCCGGCGCTTGCACCGCTTCCATCGCCAGCGCCGAGGAAGTGAACATCTATACCACCCGCGAGCCGGGCCTGATCGAGCCGCTGCTGCAGGTCTTCACCAAGGAGACCGGCATCAAGGTCAACACCCTCTTCATCAAGGACGGCATGCCGGAGCGCGTCGCCGCCGAAGGCGAGAGTTCGCCCGCCGACATCATGATGGCGGTCGACGTCGGCAACATCGTCGACCTGCTCGACGCCGGCGTCACCCAGCCGATCAAGTCGGAAGCGCTGGAGGCCGCGATCCCGGCCAATCTCCGCGACCCGGACGGCAACTGGTTCGCGCTGTCGATGCGCGCCCGCGTCCTCTATGTCGCCAAGGATCTCGATATCAAGAGCTTCACCTATGAGGAGCTCGCCGACCCGAAATACAAGGGCAAGGTCTGCATCCGCTCGGGCCAGCACCCCTACAACACCGCCCTCTTCGCCGCCTATCTCGCCAAGCATGGCGAGGCCAAGACCGAAGAATTCCTGACCGCACTCAAGGCCAACCTGGCCCGCAAGGCCGGTGGCGGCGACCGCGACGTCGCCCGTGACATCCTCGGCCAGATCTGCGACCTCGGACCCGCCAATTCCTACTATGTCGGCCTGATGCGGAGCGGCAAGGGCGGCCCCGAGCAGGTCGAATGGGGCAATGCCATCAACGTCGTCCTCCCGACCTTCGACGGCGGCGGCACGCATGTGAACATCTCCGGCGCCGCGATCGCCAAGCACGCCCCCAACAAGGATGCGGCCGTCAAGCTCCTCGAATTCCTCGTCTCGGACGAAGGCCAGGAGCTTTATGCCCACGCCAACTACGAGTTCCCGGTGAAGCCGGGCGTGGCGCCCGACGCGATCATCTCGGCACTGGGTCCGCTCACCGTCGACTCCCTGTCGCTCGGCGATATCGCCAAGCACCGCAAGCAGGCGAGCGAACTCGTCGACAAAGTCGGCTTTGATAACTAGTAGGGTGGGCAAAGGCGCGTCAGCGCCGTGCCCACGCTGCATCCTCTGAAGTCGTAGTGGTGGGCACGCTGCTTCGCAGCTTTGTCCACCCTACGGCGCGTAACGAATGGCAGACACCGAAGAACCGAGACGTGCCCTCTCCCTCGACCGCTGGCGCGGTGCCGACGGCGGAGTCTGGCTGCTTTTCGCCGGCGTCGTTGCCCTCCTGGTGCTGGCGCCGGTCATCTCGCTCGGACTGATCGCATCACGCGGTTCGGGCGATCTCTGGCCGCACCTCATCGAAAACGTCATACCGGTGGCGTTCCGCGTCACCTTCATCCTGCTTCTCGGCGTCGGCGTGCTGGTGACGGCGATCGGCGCCGGCACCGCCTGGCTGGTGACGGCCTACGACTTCCCCGGCCGGCGCATCCTCGACTGGGCGCTGCTCCTGCCGCTGGCGGTGCCGACCTATATCGTCGCCTATGCCTATCTCGATATCCTGCACCCGATCGGCCCGGTCCAGACGACGCTCCGCGCCATCCTCGGGCTGACGAGCCCGCGCGATCTCTGGTTTCCCGAGATCCGCTCGATGGCCGGCTGCATCATACTCTTCAGCCTCGTGCTCTACCCCTACGTCTATCTCTCGACGCGGGCGCTTTTCCTGATGCAGGCCGCCGGCCTCGTCGAGGCCGCCGAGACGCTCGGCGCACGCCGCCGCCCTGTCTTCTTCCGCATCGCCTTGCCGCTGGCGCGGCCGGCCATCGTCGTCGGCACCAGCCTCGCGCTGATGGAAGCGCTGAACGATGTCGGCGCCTCTGAGTTCCTTGGCATCCGCACGCTGACCGTCTCGATCTATTCGACCTGGATCAACCGCTCGAGCCTGCCCGGCGCCGCGCAGATCGCGCTCCTGATGCTGTTCATCATCGTGACGCTGATCGTCGTCGAACGCTGGGCGCGGCGGAAGCAGCGCTTCACCGGCAGCGCCCAGCGCTCGCAGCCGCTGGTGCCGCGCCAGCTTACCGGCGTCCGCGGCTGGGCGACCTTCCTCCTCGGCGCCCTGCCCGTCCTTCTCGGCTTCGTCGTGCCGGCCAGCTACCTCGTCAACGAAGCCTGGAAGCGCATCCGCTTCAACGGCATCGCCCCCTCGATCCTGACGGAGACCGGCAACACGATTCTGATCTCCTCGATCGCCACCGTGTTCACCGTTTGCCTCGGGCTTGCCGTGGCTTACGCGGCGCGGCTCAACCGGCATGGCATCGGCAGCGTGCTCGTCCGCACGGCGAGCCTCGGCTATGCGCTGCCCGGCACGGTGCTGGCGATCAGCATCCTGACGCCGCTGGCGAACCTCGACAATCTCATCAGCGGCTTCAGCCAGGAATTGTTTGGCGTCTCGACCGGGCTCCTGATCTCGGGCTCCGGCGCCGCGCTGGTCTACGCCTATACGACCCGCTTCCTGGCGATCTCGGTCGGCGGCATCGAGGCCGGCTTCGAGAAGATCCCGCGCTCGCTCGACCACAGCGCCCGCTCGCTCGGCCACACACCCGGCCCGGTGCTCCGCGCCATCCATCTGCCGCTGCTCCGGCCGACCATCGGCGCGGCCGCGCTTCTCGTCTTCGTGGATTGCATGAAGGAGTTGCCGGCGACCCTCCTCCTCCGGCCGCTCAATTTCGAGACGCTGGCGACCCATCTCTATGCCGAAGCCTCGCGCGGCACCTATGAGGACGGCGCCGTCGCGGCGCTCGCCATCGTCCTTTTCGGCCTTTTCCCGGTGATCCTGCTCGCCCGTTTCGCCCGGCCCGCGGCGCTGACCGGCGGCCGCGCCGCCATCGTCGCGGATGGGCATCTCTGATTTGTTGATCGCCCGGCGCGCCGGGCCTATATAAATCTAAAGCCTAAAAGCAGTTTAAATCAGTTCTAAACTAGCTTTGGCAAATAGAACTGCGCCGCCACGCGGACGATATTTGGAATTATTCTAGTGAAGGCCGCTACGCTTCGCGCAGCATCACCGGACGCCGTTGAGAGCATGAACCAGTTGACCGACCAGCAGATGTGGGACGGCGAGCCGACCGCGGCTCCTGTCGCCATCAACTGGCATGACGCGAAGCCGGCGCTGACCGTCGACGGTATCCGCCAGACCTATGGCCGGGTGACGGCACTGGACGGCGTTTCCTTCGACCTCGCCGCGGGTGAGATCCTGGCCCTTGTCGGCCATTCCGGTTCTGGCAAGTCGACCCTGCTCCGCGTTGCCGCCGGCCTCGAACGCCCGGCTTCGGGCCGCGTCTTCCTCGACGGCACCGAAGTCTGCGGACCCGGCCGCTTCGTGCCGCCGGAGCGGCGGGGCGTCGGGCTGATGTTCCAGGACTACGCCCTCTTCCCGCATATGACGGTGCTGCAGAATATCGCTTTCGGCCTGTCGCGCTTGTCGCGCGCTGAAGCCGACCGCATCGCCCGCGCCACGCTCGACAGCGTCGGCCTCGGCGCCTGCGCCGACGATTACCCGCATGCGCTGTCCGGCGGCGAGCAGCAGCGCGTGGCGCTCGCCCGCGCGCTGGCGCCCGGCCCGAATGTCCTCCTGATGGACGAGCCCTTCTCCAATCTCGACCGGCGCACGCGCGACATCGTCCGCGACGAGACCATCGCGGTGCTGCGCCGGAACCGCGCGACCGCCATCCTCGTCACCCATGATCCGGAAGAGGCCATGCGGCTTGCCGACCGGATCGTGCTTCTGCGCAGCGGCCGCGTCGTCCAGACCGGCACGTCGGAAGAACTCTACCGCCGCCCGGCATCGCTCTTCGTGGCGCGTTTCTTCTCCGAATTCGACGAGGTCGAGGGCGTCGTGAAGAACGGCGCCGCCGACAGCGCCCTCGGCCGCTTTGCCGCCAACGGCTTCGCCGATGGCGCCAAGGCGACGATCTGCGTGCGCCCCAATGCCATCCGCGTCGGCAAACGCGGCAGCGGCGTCGACGCCCGCATCGTCTCGCGACGCTTCCTCGGCGAGACCGATCTCCTCCACATCACCGTCGACGGCGTGCCGCGCTCCCTGCATGCCCGCGTTCCGGCCGGCGCGGCGATCGCCGGCGACGACGCGATCGGCATCGAGATCGCACCGGACGACGTCATGGTCTTCCCGGAATCGGATGCCAGGCCGCGCGCCCGCGGCTGAGTCTGCTTCTTAGGGTGGGCAAAGGCGCCTCAGCGCCGTGCCCACGTGACGGCGTCACAGCATGGCAATGCGGTGGGCACGGCCTTCGGCCTTTGCCCACCCTACGGCGCTATCCTCAGCAGAACGGCCGGAAGCCCAGCATCCCCTTGCGCCGGTCGAAATCGCAGCGCTTGCATTTTTTGACCGTGCATTGGCCGCCGGCGCTCGGCACAGATGCCGGCACCGCACGCTCACCCGGATCGCAATAGCCGCTGCTCGCGACGAAGCGGCCATACATCGGCTGGCCGGACTTGCTCCAGCGCAGGATGACGGCGCCCTCGTTCCTGACCACGGATTTGACGCTGCCGCAGCTCATCGCTGTCGACGTGTAGCGAGAAATGGCCTGCGCCTCCTGCGTCATCGGCGCGATGGCGAGCGTCGACAGGACCAGCGAGACGGCAACGCAGAAAGACAGAAGATGGCGTTTCATTTCGGCGCTCCTCAGACGGCACCCCCACGCCAAATCTGCGCGCCTCCGAAGCTGGAGGCAAGAGCGGCCAGAAAACTCACACCTTCCGCAAATGGTTGTCCCAGGCCGTCTGCGGGTAAGTGCGCAGCAGGCCGTCTTCCTCGGTGAGCTGGCCCTGCCCGTCCGAGACGAGGAAGCCGTCGCCTTCCGGCGCGACGCCGCAGACATCGGTGAGCGTCCGTTCCGAGACCACCGCGCCGGTTTGCGCATTCCATTCGATGACGACGCCGCCGCGCGGGCTGGTCGTGGCGATCAGCGAGCCGTCGGCATTGGCCGAGACCGAGCCGACATATTGGCGGAGCGAAGCGTAGACCTTGGCGGGCGCCGAGATCGGCATCAGATCCTGGCCGAGGCGGTGGCGGACGACCAGTGGCACCTCGTCGGTCGGCGGGCCCTGATACTGGCCGCCGATCCAGACGGCACCGCTCATGTCGATACCCATATGGCGGAGCGAGACCTGATGCAGGTCGGCAGCGAGCGAGACCTGCGCGACGAGGTCGCCGGTGGCGAGATCGATATAGGAGAGCGACGGCTCCATCGTCGCGAGATTGAGCACGAGGCGTTCGTCGTCGGGATGGGTCTGCATGCCGCCATTGGCGACGACCACCGTCCTGCCGCCCGGGAGCAGCAGCGCCTCATGCGGATCGAGGCCGCGCGTCGCATGCGCGCCGATGCGGATGAAGCCGGCGGCGACGTCATAGATGCCGATCAGCCCGGTCTCGTCCTCGCCGCCGCTTTCGGTCGCGTAGAGGAGCCGCCCGTCCGGCGAGAAGAAGCCGTGGCCGAAGAAATGCTTGCCCGGCGGCGGCGTGAAGGCGAGCTTGCGCTGCCGGCCTTCGAGATCGACGACCAGCGCGAAATAGCCCGGCCGGCGCGCGAAGAAGACGGCGAGGCTGCGATCGGGCGAGAGTGCGATGTCGTGGCCGCGGCCGTCGAGTGCCTCCTGGAAGAGAACCTCGCCGGCATCGTCGATGACGATCGCCGCGAAGGAACCGTCGGCCTCGCGCCGCGTCGCGACATAAGCCGGGCACATGTCGGCGCGCCCGACGATCGGAATGAACAGCGAGAAGGCGCCGGCCGCGCCGGCCTTCAGGAGCGTCCGCCGGTCAATCGCCATCGAGCGCATTGAAGCCCATCCTCAATCCCAGCAGGCCGGACGCATCCTCGGCGAAGAAGCGCCAGAGCGAACCGGCGACGATCGCCAGATAGCCGAGCCGGTTATGCTCGGCCGGATCCTTCACCGCCTCTTCGAGCGGCTTGAAGCCTTTCGCGAAATCGCGCTCGGCGCCGACGAATTCGAAATCGATCGAGCTGGCGATACCGGCGCCGCCGGCCTGCTCGGAAGCTGCTGGGCGGGTTTCGAGGACCGCCGCCATGCCGGAGCCTTCCCAGAGCGCCTTGAGACCGGCAAAATTCGCGTCGATCGCCGCAAATGTCTTGCCGCTCCGCCAGAACGCGGCCTGCCGGGGCTTCGCCTTCTCCGGGGTCGCGCCGAGAAAATTGCCGATCTTCACGTCGCGGATGAACTGGAAGCCGGTCGTCAGCATCTCGATGATGTCGTTCGCCGCCTCGCCCTCGTTGCGATAGACGGCGTTGTCCGGGCCGGGCTTGCGCATCAGCGCGACATAGCTGGCCTCGTCGTTCCAGCCGGCGAGAATCTCGTTTGCGATCGTATCGAGGTTCTTCGTGACCGCCTCGCCATAGCGACAGCGGAAGTCGTCGCCGCTTGCCAATGCTTCCGCACCATTGCCGAAGAGGATGAATTCAAGTGCCTGCAACCCCTGCACGGCGACACTTTTATCGGCCAGCGTCACCGGATCGGTAGCGGTCTCGTCCTTGTCGGCGATGACCTTCTGTGTCTGCCGGAGTCCTGTTCCCTTGCGGTCCGGCCAGAAACTGAAACGCTCCAGCCGCTTCTCGACGATAACCGGACCGAGCCGCGCATATTCGACGCGCGACCAGGCCTGGAGAACCTTGGAGAAACTCTCCTTCGCTGCATCCTGGCGCGCGGCCGAGGGGGCTTCGCAGAGGCCGCCCATCGTTTCGGCCAGCGCCTTGGTCTCGACGGCCAGCGCCTGGAATTCCGGGCGCAGATAATTCGTGATCGTGTTCTCGACGATCGACCGATACTGCTCAGGCGTAGTGTCGGCGGCGGCGGGCGCGGCGATCAGGAGTGAAATAATAAGGGCAACGCATACTCCCACCCTCCCCTGGAGGGGGAGGGTCGCCGTAGCGGAGCGAAGGCGGGGTGGGGTGAAGGGCCTCGCCTCGTTCGGAGGCGGCGCTGCCGCCCCACCCCGATCACCGCGCTCACGCGCGCCGATCGACCCTCCCCCTCCAGGGGAGGGTGAAACAAGCGTGCGGAGAACGCTGGGGAGGACGGTTAACATCACAGCGACTCCAGAAACCGGATAAGGGCCGCGCGATCCTCGGGCTTAAGGTTAGCCACCCTGTCGCGCGCGGCCTGCCCCTCGCCGCCATGCCAGAGGATGGCTTCGAGGAAGTTCCGCGCCCTGCCGTCATGCAGGAAAAGCGTGTGGCCGCTGACGGTCTCGGTGAGGCCGATGCCCCAGAGTGGCGGCGTCCGCCATTCCGAGCCCGAGGCGTCGCCGACCGTCATGCCGTCGGCAAGCCCCTCGCCCATGTCGTGCAGGAGGAAGTCCGAATAGGGCCAGATCAACTGGAACTGATGCGCCTTCTCCGGCGCATCGCGCCGCGTCACGAATTTCGGATTGTGGCAGGCGGTGCAGCCGGACTCGTAGAAGATCTGCTTGCCGCGCAGCACCGTCTTGTCGTCGACATCGCGCCGCGCCGGCACGGCGAGATTGCGCGAATAGAAGTCGACGAGGTCGAGCACCGGGTCAGGCGCCTCAGTGTCGCCAAGCCGCTCCTGAACACCGCTCGCCATTTGCAGGCATTCGGGCTGCTTGGCGGTGCAGTCGCCCCAGTGGCGCGCCGCCTCCGGGTTGGAGATGCCGATATCGTCGGCAAAGGCGTCGGCCGATTGCTGGCCGATCGTCACCTGCGATGCCTTCCAGCCGAACCGACCCAGCGCCAGCACGCCGGTATCGGGATGGCGCACCATGCTCGGCTTGCCGGAGATGCCGTCCTTGTCACGGTCGTCGGGATTGGCGAGCGCCATTATGTCGGCGTCATGGATCGCCTCGACGAGGCCGAGGCCGATCATCTGCGGCGAGACGCGCGGCGACAGCATCAGTTCAGGATCGGGCGGCCCATAAGCCGGATCGACAAGGCGATAGGTTGGCTTGCGGAGCGAAGCCGTCTCGCCGCCGGAAAGCGTCACCGGCATCTCGTCATAACTGATCTCGACTTCGCCCTCGCCCTTGAGGCCGGGGACGCCGAACTCCTGCAACTGGCCGCCATAGATCGGGTCGGGAATGCGTAGCAGCGTCTTGTCGGCCAGCGCCTGCTTCTCGGCATCGGTGCGCGCCGGCACGGAGAGGCGGAACAGCATCGACTGGATTGCTTCGCCCTGGACGCGCGGCGGGTGTCCGCGACCGTCCTTCAAATGGCAAAGCTGACAGGCGCGCGCATTGAAGAGGGGACCGAGCCCATCGGAAGCCTGCGTCGAGGACGGCGAGGAAACCCAGGTCTTGCGGAAGAGCCCGTTGCCGAGCTTGAATTCCTGCTCCTGCTCGAAGGAGATATTGGCCAGCGACTGCGAGAAGGCGTCCTGGTTGACGAGCTTGGTCGAGGTCGTGGCGCCCGCCGACATGCGCTCGAAAGCCTCGGGCTTGGAGAAATCGGCAGGAACCTTCAGGACCCGCTCAACCTTGGCCGTACTCTTGGCATCAAGATCGTCGCGCCGGTCGAGGGTGCCGGAGGCAAAGCCCGCCGCTGACAGCGCGGCGAGCATGAGCATGGCCGTCGGCAGTCGATAAGGACCGAGAACCGGGCGCCAGAGCCGCCGCATGATCCTTCTTTCTTAGGCCAGAGCAATGTCAGGAAAAAGCCTGTCCCGGACTTGATCCGGGATGGGAGCCGGTTTTCCGTCCGACATTGCGCAGAGAATAAGGGAGACGCGCACCCGAGATAGGGCGCGCGTCTCCGAGCGTAAGACTATTGGAAGACTGCCTCGGGATTGTCGAGGCTGTCCGAACCTTCGAACGCGATGGCTCCCAGTTCGAGCGTGGCAACCGCCTGCTCGATCGATTTGGTCTGGGTGATGAGCGCAGCGATTGCAGCCTGGACGACCGCGTTACCCTCATTATTCCCCTCGCCGATCATCTGGTCGTATTTCTCGGTCGACTCGGCGCGGGTCTTCATCTCGTTCATGCGGTCGACCGTCGCCTGGAGCTTGGCCTGGAGATCGGCATCGATCTCCGGAGCCTTCGCCTTGACCAGCTCGGAAACGCTCGGGCCGGAGACGGTGCTGCCGTCGGTCCGCTTGTAGCTGCCGAGATAGACATTCTGAATGCCGACCGCGTCATAGAGATGCGAGTTGTAGGTGTTGTCCGAGAAGCAGTCATGCTCCTCTTCCGGGTCGTGCAGGAGCAGGCCGAGCTTCATGCGCTCGCCGGCAAGCTCGCCATAGGAAAGCGAGCCCATGCTCGTCAGGATGACCGGCAGGCTGGCGGCCGGATCGGCGAGAAGTTCCTTGCGGGCGGCGCCGTCGGCAGTCCAGTTGCCGACCATCTCCTCGAGGTCGGTGACGAGCAGCGTCGAGGCGGCCTTGAGATAGGCGGCGCGGCGCTCGCAATTGCCGCCGGTGCAGCTGGCCTTGTCGTAATCCGTGAAGGGACGCGCGCCGGCGCCCGGTCCGGTGCCGTTCAAATCCTGGCCCCAGAGCAGGAATTCGATGGCGTGGTAGCCGGTCGCGACATTGGCCTCGACCTCGCCGGCTTCCTGCAGCTTGCCGGAGAGCAGTTCGGGTGTGATCGCCGAAGCGTCGACCGTCTCGCCGCCGACGGTCAGCGACGGATTGGCGATGATGTTGGCGACGTAGAGCGGATTCGAATCCGACTCGCTACCATAGCCGGCGTCGACATAGTCGATCAGGCCTTCGTCGAGCGGCCAGGCATTCACGCGGCCTTCCCAATCATCGACGATCGCGTTGCCGAAACGGTAGGCCTCCGTCTGCTGGTAGGACACGCACGAGGCGAACCAGGCGTCCTTGGCCGCGGTCAGCGTGGCTTCCGACGGCGCCGCAATGAGCGCATCGACGGCGGCGTCGAGCGCCTTCGCCGTGGTCAGCGAATCCTCATATTTGGCGAATGCGATATCGGCATAGTTGGTCAGCACGGCTTCGGCCGTCGGGGCCTCCGCCTGTGCGAGGCCGATCGACGCGGCGAGCGCGAAAGCCACGGTCGCGACGCCGAAGGCGCGCGGGAAAGCAGTCGTCATGAATATCTCCATCTGAGGTCAAGGGTCAGCGGAACACCGTCGACCGGGCGAGCGGGTGGGCAGGCGAGCGAAAACGGTTCCTTGGATTCTTCGTCAGCTCGCCGCGTGGTCTGTCCGGAGGACGCGGCGCCAATAAACGCCTCATAGAACATCCGGTCAACATTTTGATGAAGGAAATCAGTTACTTGGAATGATTCCACAATGGAAGAATTCTAAGCCTTGGCAGCTCGCGAATTCGAGAGATGCAGCCCGCGGCTGGATGCAGTAATCCATCCCGGCATTTCCGGACGGATGCTGATGTCCGCTCTCATCCGAAAGAGGCGATCACGACCATGGCGAATACGGCAACCAACACTCAGAAGGCGGGCTTCAGCGGCCTGGCCGGCAAGCGCGCGGTCATCACCGGCGGCGCCGGCGGTCTCGCCGTCGCCACCGCCATGCGTCTCGCCGCCGAGGGCGTCAAGACAGCGATGGTCGACCTCAACCTCGACGGCGCCACCGCGGTTGCCGAGAAGATCAACGCGGCCGGCGGCGATGCCTCGGCCTTCAAGGTCGACGTCACCAGCAGCGCCTCCGTCGATAAGATGTTCGAGGATGCCGCCGCCAAGATGGGCGGCGTCGACATCCTGGTGACCTGCGCCGGCGGCTACAAGTCCTATGCGAATTTCGAGCAGATCCAGGAAGACGACTGGGACCGCGTCATCGCGCTCAACCTCAAGAGCGTCTTCCTGTGCTGCAAGGCGGCCCTCCCCTACATGAAGAAGAACAATTGGGGCCGCATCATCAATCTCGGCTCGATCGCCGGCCGCTCGACCAGCGCCGGCCAGTCGCCCGCCCATTACGGCACGTCGAAGGCCGGCGTCTCGATGCTGACCCAGTATGTCGCCAAGGATGTTGCCGGCTACGGCATCACCGTCAACACGGTGGCCCCGTCAACGACCAAGACCGAGCGCGTCGTCAATTTGATGACGCCGGACAAGGAAGCGGCCTTCACTAAGTCGACGCCGATGGGCCGACTCGCCGAGCCGGACGACATCGTCGGCATCATCGTCTTCCTCGCCAGCGAGGAGGCGCGCTACATCACCGGCGCGACCTATGACGTGAACGGCGGCCGGCTGATGCTGGTCTGACGCAAACCGGCCGCTCTCGGGCGGCCGGCTTTTTTTGCCTTGAGTGACGGAGAAAACATGACCAAGAAGATCGCCGTTCTCGGCACCGGCGCCAATGGCAGCTGCATTTCGGCCGACCTGATCCGCGCCGGCTATGACGTGACCATGATCGACCAGTGGCCGGCCCATGTCGAAAAGATGCGCCACGACGGCCTGACGATCTCGATGCCCGACGAAGAGCTGCATGTCCGCGTCAACGCCTATCACCTCTGCGACGTCTGCATGCTGCATATCATCTTCGACGTCGTCCTCCTCTGTGTGAAGGCCTATGACACGCGCTGGGCCTGCGAGCTGATCAAGCCCTATTTGGCGCCGGACGGCATCCTCGTCGGCGTCCAGAACGGCATGACGGTGGACGACATTATCGACATCGTCGGCGCCGACCGGACGATCGGCTGCGTCGTCGAGCTTGCCTCGGAGATGTTCGAGCCCGGCCGCGTCAAGCGCAGCATTCCGCCGTCGCGCGCCTGGTTCGGGCTTGGCGCCGTCGATCCGGCGATGCAGGACCGGGTCCAGGAGATCGCCGACATCATGAAGCATGCCGGCCGCGTCGGCTTCCCCGAGAAGATCATCTCGGCGAAATGGATGAAGCTGATCGTCAATTCGATGAGCATGGGGCCGCAGGCAATGCTCGGACTGAACGGCAGCGAGGCGGTCAAGCTGCCCGGCGTCCGCGAGATCATGCTCCGCTGCGGCGGCGAAGCGCTCGCCGCCGGCCAGTCGAAAGGCTACACGATCGAACCGATCTTCGGCCTGAAGCGCGAGGATATCGAAGGCTCGAACGATCTCCTCGAAATGCTCCTCGACAAGATCATGGCCGCCGTCGGCCCGACCGCGCATGACACCGTCGTGCAGGATCACATGAAAGGCCGCAACAGCGAGGTCGACCTGATCAACGGCGCCGTCTTCGAGGAAAATACGCGGCGCGGCCGGCCTTCCAAGGCCAACCAGATGATCGTCGAGATGAGCCGCCGCATCCATGCCGGCGAGATCAAGGCCGATCCGTCCAATCTCGCTGCCGCGACGGAATTGCTGGCCCGCCTCGACGCCGGCGCCTGAACGAAAAAGGTCCGGGCAATGCCCGGACCTTCACTCGATAAGAAGCCTGTCCCGCCTTAAGGCAGCATTGCCGCCTGGTTGGCGTCGCGCCACGCAAACAGCGCTTCCTTGACCTCGGCCGTGGTGAAGTCGTTCGCCCCGGCGATGAAGGAACCGTCGAGGAATTTCGCCGGATCGATCTCGGCCGGAACCTCGCCGAGACGCACCAGCGTCGGCTGGATGCGGCTCCAGACATCCGGCTGCAACTCGCCGAAATTCTTCGTCCGCGACAATTGCGTGATGTAGATGCTCTGCTCGAGCAGCTTGTGGCCGGAGGCCTCGTCTTCCCATTGCTCGGGCACGACCTTGCGGCAGACCGATTTCACGATCTTGGTGTTGACCACCGCGGCAAGCTGCGCCTTCGCCCAGGCCCGCAGGAAGCCTTCGATCTGCGGACGCTTCTCTTCCTTGGTCGCGTTCCACACGGCGAAGGAATTGGCCGGGTTCTCGTTGACCTCGGGCGGCGTGATGTTGCGGATCTCGATGCCCGCCGCCTCGATGCCGGCACGGTCGCTCTGGCCGCCCGCGAAGGCGTCGATGGTCTTGTCGCGGAGCGCCTTCGCCATGACCGGGCCTGAATCGCCGACGACGACCGTGGTCACGTCCTCGATCTTGAGGCCGACGCTTTCGAGCGCGATCGTCGTGGTGATCACGTCGCGGTCGCTGGCAAGGCCGATTATCTTGCCCTTGAGCTCGCCAAGGCCACGCACCGGGCTATTCTTGATCACGACGATGCCTTCCGGCGCGAACTGATAGGCCTCATAGACCACCGAGGCCGGAATGCCCTCATTCGCCATCTGCAGGACCTGCGCCGAATCGAGCATGACGATGTCGGCGTCGCCATTCTGCAGGAAGGCGATGTAGGGAACCGTCGTCGCGGAGGCCAGCAACTCGACGTCGAGGCCCTCGTCCTTATAGAAGCCGAGCTCCTCCGCCACATGCTGCGCGAAGATCGAGCAGGCCGTGTTGTTGGAGGTAAGGACCTTGAAGGGCTTCAGCTCCTGCGCGGACGCCGCCGGGAGGCCGGCCAGCATGCCGACGCAAAACACTGCGGGAACGAACTGCTTCCCGATCAAACGCATGAAATTCGTCATCGTTTCTCCCCTAGAGACTTTTTTAGTTTGCGCGCGGAGCGTAACAGCCGGAGCCGCTCCTACAACTCGAAAACTGCGTGATCGATACCTCGGGACCGGACCGAAATCGGGGCCGCTCAAAATGAGCCGCGCCTCAACCGGGATATCCGGCAATCATCGCGGCAGCCGGATCGAGAAGGGGACGAGGTTCTCGAGCCCTTGCTCTATCTCACCGCGCTCCAGCCTTTCGTAAAGCGCAACCATCATGTCGTTCATCGGCGTTGCGATGCCGACTTCCGCCCCTTTGCGGGACAGCAAGCCGTTGAAAAAGCCGATGACCTCGGTCGGGCGGCCGCGGACGATGTCCTGCTGGACCATATTGGTGGCCCCCTTGCTGGCGCCGCCGCCGGTGGCTGTCAGAAGCTCGGCGATGGCGTCGTCGGACATGTTGCGGAGCGCCGCGGTCGGCACGTCGTAAAGCGGCTCGAGCTGCTGTCCGTGGGCGGCGGCGACATCGACGCCTTCGCGGAACAATTGCGCCGAAACGGCGCGATAGGCGGGGTCCGCGACCAGTTCCCAGGAGCGGCGGTTGCCGGCCACCAGCCCGGAAAGCGCCGCGCTGACGCTGTTGTGGATGAGCTTGGTCCACAGCGAGGCCTTGGCGTTATGGGCGATCTCGGTCTTGCCGGCATCGCGCAGCAGGCCGGCGATCCGTTCGGTGCGGGCACTCGCCTCGCCGTCGAGCTCGCCGACCGTGTAGTAGTGATGGCTGAGCTTGCGGTTGCGCCAGACATGACCCGGCGAGAGCAGCTCGCCACCACCGGTCATCAGGCAGCTCATCGTCCGCCCGGCGCCGACGATGGGCGCGATCCATTCATAGTTGAGGCTGTTCTGGGTCGAGACGATCACGCCGTCGGTGGCGAGCTTCGGCTCGACGAGCTGGACCAGCCAATGCGTGTCGTAGGATTTGCAGGTGACGAAGACGACGTCGAAATGGTCGCGCAGCGTGCAGACCTCATGGACATGCAGCGCCTCCACCGGCACGACGAAGTCGTCCTCGGGATCCTCCTTGGGCCCGATGGTGACGCGGAGACCGTTGCGACGCATCGCCTCGACATGTTCCGGCCATTGGTCGATGAGGACGACGTCGTGGCCGGCGCGGGTCAGAAGCGCGCCAAGCGGTCCACCGATACCGCCCGGCGCGAGAACGGCAACACGGTCAGCCATCGGCTTTCACTCCCCTTGCCCTCGCCGCATCAGGCTTCACTGGTTACGCTCAGGAACGAGCCGCTGGCGCTGGGCGTGCTGGCGAGGAGTTCCTTCGTGTAGGCATGCTGCGCCTGCCGATAGATCGCCTGCGTCGGTCCCGTCTCGACGATCTGGCCGCGATGCATGACGGCGACCGTCGAAGCAAGATAGGCGACGGTGACGAGGTCGTGCGAGATGACGATGTAGGAGACGCCCATCCGCTCCTGCAGGCTGCGGAGCAGCATCAGAATCTGGGCCCGCACCGAGACATCGAGGGCCGAGGTCGGCTCGTCGAGGACGATGATCCGGGGCTCGGGCGCCAGCGCCCGGGCGATCGAGATGCGCTGGCGCTGGCCGCCGCTGAACTGGTGCGGATAGAGGTCGGCCTTGGCGGGCGGCAGGCCGACGAGCCGCAGCAATTCGGCGACCCGATCCTTGAGTTCGCCCTTGCCTGGCTTGGCGCCGGTCCCGTGGCGCAACGGCTCGGCGATGATGCTGCCGACCTTCATGCGCGGATCGAGCGAGGAATAAGGGTCCTGCAGCACGACCTGACGCAGCCGCTGCAACGACAGCTTCTCCGCCGCGGAGACGCCGGCAAGATCGCGGCCGTCGACCAGGACCGAGCCTTCGCTCGGCTTCAGCATCCCCATGACCAGCTTGGCGATGGTCGACTTGCCGGAGCCGGTGGCCCCGACGATGCCCAGCGTTTCGCCGCGCGAGACGCTGAGGCTGACGCGATCGACTGCCAGATGGCTGGTCGCCGGACGCAGCAGCCCGCCGGGCTGGCCGTAGCGGACGCTGACCTCCTTCAGTTCGACGAGCGGCGTCCCGGTCATGGCGCGATCCACCCGCCCGGTTCCGTGCCGAAGCAGCGCGCCCGCCGGCTGCCGTCGCGAAGCGTAAGGTCCGGACGTTCCTCGGCACAGACCGACTGACGAAAGACGCAGCGCGGCTCGAAGCGGCAGCCCGGCAGGATTTCCGAGCTGTCCGGCGCCTGTCCCTCGATCGACGTCAGCTCGACCGTCTCGCCGAGCACCGGAATCGCCCCGATCAGCGCGCGCGTATAGGGATGCTGCGGCCGCTCGAAGACATCCGCGACCGGCCCCTCCTCGACCACCTGGCTCGCATACATCATGACGACGCGCTGGCAGACATGGCGGACGACGAGAAGCTCATGCGTGACGAGCAGCAGCGCGAAGCCGGTCTCCGCCTGCAGCTCGCGGAGGAGCTTGAGGTAGCGCGCCTGGGTCGTCACATCGAGCGCCGTGGTCGGCTCGTCGGCGATCAGCAGGCGCGGCTCGCCGGCGAGCGCGATGGCGCTGGTGGCGCGCTGGCGCATGCCGCCGCTGAGCTGATGCGGATATTGCTTCGCGACGGTCGGCGGCAGATGGACCTGCTCCAGCGAATTCGCCACGGCCGCCTGCAGCGCGCCACCCGACAGCTTGCGGTGCTGGTGCAGCGACGGCGCAAGCTGGCTGCGGATCGTGTAGGACGGGTCGAGCGCCGTCATCGCATCCTGCATGACCATCGCCATGCGCCGGCCGCGGATGCGCTGCAACTCGGCTTGCGACTTGCCGACGAGGTTCTCGCCCGCAAGCCAGATTTCGCCGGAATCGATCCGGGCACCCGGCGGCAGCAGCCCCATGATGGCGAGGCTGGTCATGGTCTTGCCCGAGCCGGATTCGCCGACGAGGCCTACCGTCCCGCCCGGCGGGATGGCGAAGGAGACATTGTCGACGACGGTAGCGCGACGGCCACCGCGCAGGCGCACGCTGATCGTCAGGCCGCGGATGTCGAGCACAGGTGCCTCGCCGGCCACGTCACACCTGCCGGGTCTTCGGATCGAAACGGTCGCGCAGCCAGTTGCCGAGCGAATTGAAGGCGAGCACCGTGACGAGAATGGCGAGGCCGGGGAAAAGCGCGATCCACCAGCCCGTGGCGATCAGCGCCCGTCCGTCATCGACCATGACGCCCCAGGACGCCGCCGGCGTCGGCAGGCCGGCGCCGAGGAAGCTCAGCGTCGACTCGGTCATGATGACATTGGCGACCTCAAGCGTCGTCGCCACCAGCAGCGTCGGCAGGATGTTCGGGAAGACGTGGCGGAGCAGGATGCTCCAGTTCGGTATGCCGATGGCGCGCGGATATTCGATGAAGTCGCGCCGCATCAGCGCCATCGTCTCGCCGCGGATCAGGCGCGCGATGTTCGGCCAGATGAGGAGTCCGAGGATCAGCACGAGATTGCGGAAGGACGGCCCGAGCGCCACGGCGAAGACCAGCGCCACCAGCAAGGGTGGCAGCGCCAGAAAAACGTCGACGATGCGCATCAGGAAGGAATCGACCCGCCCGCCGACATAGCCGGCAATGATGCCGACCCCGACGCCGATCACCACCGCGACGGCGAGCGAGAAGATCACGACGAGGAACGATACCCGCGCACCGTAGAGGAGCCGCGTAAACACGTCGCGCCCGAGGCCGTCGGTGCCCAGCCAGAACTTCGGGCTGCCGCCATCCACCCAGGCTGGCGGCAGCATCGAATTGATCAGGCTGTTCTTGATCGGGTTGTAGGGCGTCAGCAGCGGCGCGAAGATCGCCGCGGCGATGAAGAGGACGAGGACCGCGATCGGCAGCGCCGGCACGATCTGGCGGCGCCACCAGGCCCGCTCGCCGAGCGGCCGCGGCTCGCGTGGCGAGAAGCGGAAGCTGAGCAGCGACATCATGTGCTTGCTCCCGTGCGGAGCCGCGGATTGAGGACCATGTAAAGGAGGTCGACGAGGAAATTGGTCAGGATGACGGCGGCGGTGATCAGGATCGTCACGCCCTGCACGACGTTGAAGTCGCGAAATTCGATCCCCTCGACGAGCAGCCGGCCGATGCCCGGCCAGACGAAGACGGTCTCGACCAGCACCGAGCCGGTCAACAGTCCGACCGTCATGATGCCGACGAAGGTGAGCGAGGTCATGCCGGCGTTGCGAAGCACATGCTTCCACAGGATCGTCCGTTCGGGCAGGCCCTTCATGCGATGGAAGGTGACGTAATCGCTGCCGAGCTCCTCGATGACGCTCGATCGCAACAGCCGCGTCAGCCGCGCGATCGGCTCGACCGCCAGCGTGATCGTCGGCAGGATGAGATGGCTGAGCCCGCCGATGCCGCCCGATGGCAGCAGGCGAAAATTGATCGCGAAGACCAGGATCAGCATGATGCCCAGCCAGAAGGACGGGATCGCCTGGCCGAGCGCCGCGACGATGGTGCCGATCTTGTCGACGATGCCGCCGCGCCAATAGGCCGAATAGATGCCGAGCGGCAGCGCGACCGCGAGGATCACGACGATGGCGGCGAACGCCATGGTCAGCGTCGCCGGCAGGCGCTGCAGGACGAGATCGCTGACCGGGATGCCGAAGCGGAAGGAATCGCCGAGGTCGCCGGTCAGGAGGTTGCGGATATAGGTGAAATACTGGACCGGCAGCGAGTGATCGAGGCCGAGCTTGGCGCGCACGCGCTCCAGCGTCTCGATCGAGGCGCCGGGTCCGGTCAGGAAATAGGCCGGATCGCCGGTGAGCCGGACCATCGCAAAGAGCATAAGCGTCAGCGCGAACAGGCCGAGCAGCGCCTGCCCGGCCCGCATCAGGATGGCACGCAACATTCTCGCGTCAGGTCTCCGTGGCGCGTCATCCCCGGCGCGGCGGCACTGCCGCCGCGCCGGAAACGAACGTGACTATTGCGCGGGCTTCGCCGTCTCGAGGCCGTTGATCGAGTTGAGGCCCGGCAGCGGGCTCCAGCTCGCGACCTTCGGTCCAAGCACGAAGGGCATGTTGACCGTGAACAGCGACAGCGGCTGATACAGGTCGCGCATCTGCGTGAGCACGTCCCGGGCGATGGCGAAACGCTTGTCCTTGTCCGGCTCGACGCTGAGGGCCTCATAGCCCTTGTCGATCGCCTCAAGGAACAGCTTCGCATCGTCCGGCCGCATCGACACATAGTTCGACAGCGCCATAGCCGGCTCGGCCGTGTAGCCGGCGATCAGCACATAGGCCATGCCGGCGGTGGTGCGGTTCTGCTGGATCGGATCGATGAGATCCTTTTCCGTCGGCTCGCGCGTCACCTGCAGGCCGAGTTCTTCCCACATGCCGGCAATCGCCTCGCCGATGGCGTCGGTGTTGATGTCGTCGGCGAAGATCGGCATCTTGACCGGAAAGCCGTCGGGATAGCCGCCCTCGGCAAGCTTCTGCTTGGCAAGCTCAAGGTCGTAGGCCGGCGCCTTCCAGTTCGGGTCGGTGAGGTCCTCGTTCGGGTACCAGATCAACGGCCCCATCGCGACCTTGCCTTCGCCATGCAACAGCCGGTCGATGATGAGCTGCCGGTCGATGGCGAGCGACATCGCTTCGCGCACCGCCTTGCCCTTCTCGGGAGCGCTCGCCTGGATCCAGGGCGAGTTCACGTCGAGTTCCGGCTGGCCGTAATAGGAGCCGCCGAGAAGCAGGAAGGCATTGCCGAAATCCTGGATGGTCTGGACCTTCAGATTGGCCGCCTGGGCCTCGCCGAAGAGTTCGGAATCGAGCTGCGCGATATCGACGGCGCCGCTCTGCACCTGCGCCAGCCGCGCAGCGCCATCCGGGATTTCCAGCAGCGTCAGCTTCTCGAAAGCCGGCTTGGTGCCCCAGTAGTCGGGGTTGGCCTTGAGCTGGATCTCGACGCCGGGCTTGGCGCTGACGAACTCGAAGGGACCGCTGCCGACCGGATGATTGCGCGTCACCTCCGGCGGGTTCTCGTCGAAGTATTTCTTGGACGTGATCGTCATGCCCGGCCAGCAGGAGCAGAGGATCGCCGGCAGATGGACGATTGGATGCTCGGTGTGGAGCTTGAAGGTGAGGTCGTCGACGATCTCGAAATTCTCGGCCTTGCCGTCGATCGCCTGGGCCATCTGCGGGGCGGCGGTGTGGTTGGAGTCCTTCCCCGCCCACTCCAGCCAGGAGAACTTCACATCCGCCGCAGTGACGGTGCCCAGGCCGCCGTTGAACTTGATGCCGGGCTTCAGCTTGAAGGTCCAGACCTTGCCGTCCGGCGTCACCTCCCAGGATTCGGCGAGGGCTCCCTCGAGCTGGCGCGAGTCCGGATTGAGCTGCGTCAGCGTATCCGCGACCATGATGTAGAGCTTTTCTTCGTCGCCGCCCGATCCGGCCGGGCTCCAATCCATGCCACTGAGACTCGGAATGGCGGCGACCAGCGTCGTATTATCGGCAGCGCCCGCGGCAAGCGGCATGAGCATGCCGACCGCGGCGAAGGCGCCGGCAGACCAGCACGCCAGACGAATTCCATCTGAATGTTTCATAGCGTCCCTCCCAAGTCGCTTCCGGGATTGATCCCGGTGATTGGCGTTCGATGGATCGTCGTCGAACGCAGACGGAGCTTAACAGCGCGTCTAGGGAGAGGCGATATCAAAAGGGCATCGGCCGGGGCAGCCAAACGAAGCGCGTCAGCCGGATCGCTCGCCGATACGAAAATAAGATCGGGGAGATCGCCTGAAAGGATCGCCCGGCCGAGCGTGTTCGCGACCCTGCCGCTGGCGCCTTAGAAGGCGATTTCGAGCGTCACCTGACCGTCGGCGAGGAGGATCGATTCGGTCATCAACGATGCCTCGACATCGAAGGACAGCGTCGCCCAAGCGGTCAGGTCGAATGCCAGTCCCGCCCCGAGGAAGCCGCCGAAGGCGCTGTCGTCTCCCGTCACATCGAAGGCAATATCCTGGCCGAGCAGCGCGCCGTCGACATCGGTATCGCCGAGCCGGGTCAGGCTGATCAGGCCGGCCCGCAGTTCGGTGTCGATCACGCCGCCCGAAGGCGCCGCAAAGCCCTGCCTGCGGGCGATCTCGAGCCGGCCTTCGAGATCCTGAACCGTGCGATCGCCGATCGACAGGTTCTGCGCCGAACCGCTTTCGTCGTAACCATCGAGATCCGCATAGAGGAAACGCAGGCTGGCGGACGGCGTCCAGACGGTTCCGGCCGCCGTCGCGATATCATAGCCAAGCTGGACGGCCGGGCTGACGAAGTAGGAATCGTAGCTGCCCTCGGCGGCCTCGAACATTCCGTCGACCTGGTTGTTGGCGACGAGACGATCGCTGTCATTACCGCCGAAACCGCCGGACAGCGAGAGACCGAGGAAGGCGTTGCCGGCCTGGAGCCGGCCATAGGTGCCGCCGGTGAAGAAATCGCTGTCGATCGACTGTGAGTTCCGGCCGACATCGAGGGCGGCATATCCGCCACCGGCGAACAGGCCGAATTTCGAGCCGCCGCCGAACCTGCTTTCGAAGCCGACGAGGCCGCCGCCGAAACTGAAGTCCGCATCGAGATTGGGACCTTCGCCCTCCTGGCTCAACAGGCCGCCAAAGCCACTCGCCCAGAAGCCGAAGCCGAGATCGGAATCTGAACTATCCGCGCCGCCATTGGAGAGAAGTTCCCCCTCTCCTGCCAGCCGATCGTCGACCACGGAGCCGATGCCGTTGGTGAGCGCAAGCAGGGCGCGGTCGGTCATCGCATAGGCCGTCGCATCCAGCGTCACGAACTGGCCCGTGGTCTCGTCGATGACATAGGGGGCCGCGCCGCCGCCCGTGATTGAAAACGCGCCGCCCGGCGTGACGGTCGTCAGCCAGGCGATGTCGTTGCCGCTGCGGAAATCCACCTCGTCGCCATCGCCGAGCATGATGTCGCCATCGATGCGCGAGCCGGCGAGGAAGAGAAGATCGCTGTTCGTCGATGGCGTTCCGGCCGAAATGGAGGCGCCGGTGAGGTCGATGGCGATGCCGCCCGTGCCGCGGATCAATCCGGAGTTGACGAGTGACGAGCCCTCGGCCGCCGAGACGGTGACACCGGTCGAGCCGATGATCGCACCGCTATTGGTGAGGTCGAGCGTCCCGCGCGAGCCGATGCCGGAATCGTTGAAGCCGGCCCCGACGCCTGTCGAGACGATTTGGCCGGAATTGACGATCGTCGCGCTCACATTCGCGCCGACGCCCAGAAAGCCGCCGGATACCAGGCCGGCATTGGTCAGGTAAACCTCGTCCGCCAGCAACCCGTAGGAGTCGGTCGCCGGATCGGCGCCGATGATATTGCCCCAGTTGCGGACCGTCGCCGTGCCCCCGTTCGGGTCCCCGACATCCGCAAGGATACCGAACCCACCCAAGACATCGCCGTAATTGTCGATATCGATATTGTCGGCAAAAATGCCCTGCCAGGCGCCGCGGATGGTTCCGTAATTGTCGATATCGGCCAGGGCTCCGGATCCGTCGGTCACGAAAATTCCGTGCAGCCCACCCTCGATGAGTTCGTAGTTGGTCGCGTTCAGGAAATTCGTCGAATAGACACCGTCATTGCCGCCGGTGATCTCGCCATAGTTCACGATGTCGGCGCCGTCGCTGACAAAGATTCCCTCGGCGCCGCCATGCACGATCCCGAAATTTTCGAGATCGAGCCTCGTCGACCAGATGCCTTCCCCGGAACCGTCGAGAACGCCCGCGTTCGTGTTGAGGAGCGTCAGCAGATTGTTGTCGAAGATCGCGATAGCCCCGGTCAGGACCTCGGAGTTCTCGCAGGTCTGGTTGGTGCCGCTCGGATCGCATGCAGCCCAGGCGCCGCTCCTCTGAAACGCTCCGCCGAAGACGACTGCAGCAATTGCACAAACGGCATTACGGGATTTCATGCGAGGCCCCCTCGGCTCGACTCGAGGCAGCCACAACCAACCCGATTGCACACCATGCCGCGAAGCATCGTCGAGCCGCAACCGCGGGCGGCCGCCGCTGCGCGGTTCTCCCCAACTCTCTGAGAAATGGAACTTTTTTGCCCCGCGCCTAATGCGTCAGTGCGCCGCCGAAGCGCCAGCGGTCGATGCGGATCTGCGCGAAAACGCCGGCCTGGTTCAACGGCTCCGCCGCGACGAACGCTTCCGCCGCGGCGCGGTCCTTCACCTGTATGATGTAGAAGGTCCCGATATTGCGGAGGCCATCGTCCGAGCGCATCGGTCCGCGGGCGAGGAAGCTTTCCATGACCCGCTTCGATATTGGTGATGCGCCGGCCCGGCCACCTTCCGCTTCTCCGCGCCGTCCGGCCCATCGATCAGCTCGCAAAGATAAAGCTGCAGAGCTGGGTCCGGCTTCATCTGCAGTTGACGTCGTTCGTTCAGCGAGGTCTCGACGAAGCGCTTGATCTCGATCTTGCTGATCATCCCCGCCTGCACGAAGCCCTCGCCGGCAATGAAGGCTTCGGCATCGGCGCGGCTCGGCGCCTCGACGATCACGAAGCTGCCGATCGGCGTTGCGCCGTCATCCGCGAGGATCGGGCCCAGGAAGAAGACCCGCTCCTTCACTGCACTGTAGAAAACGCGATGCGCCTTCATCGCGGCCTCGCGCCGCTCCAGGCCCTCCGAGCCGTAAGTGCAACGGATCAGCCATTGCTTCGGGCGCGTGTTGTAAAAATCGACGAGGTCTTTCGGCGAAAGCCCGTGCCGCGGGTCGTCGGGCCTGTAGCCCGGATCAAAAGCCCATGTATCGGACATGCATTTCTCTCCGTTCTTATTTCGGGGAAGTGATCCACATCGATCAGGCCTTGTCCAGCCGGCGTCATTGCCGGCCGGACCGAACTGCTTCGGCCCGCCCTAGCTGTCGGCGCCGAAATTCGCCGACCAGTAGTCCTTGATCTGCCGCACCAGCGCTGCCGGCAGCGGCACGTATCCGAGCTCGGCGGCATCGGCCGCGCCCTGCTCCAGTGACCGCTGAAAGAAGCGAAAAGCGTTCCGCGTACGACGCGGCGCGTCGGCCTGCTTGTGCATGAGGACGAAGACCGTGGCGGCGATCGGATAGGCGTCGGCGCCATTGGATTCCGTGAGCAGGAGAGCAAAATCGCCCGCCTTCGCCCAGTCCGCGCTTGCCGCCGCCGCCTGGAAGCTCTTCGGCTCGGGCGACACGAACTGGCCGGCGCCGTTCTCGATCCGGGCGTAGCTGAGGCCGGACTTCACGGCCTGCGCATATTCGACATAGCCGATCGAATTAGCCGTATCCCGGACCGCATTGGCGACGCCTTCATTGCCGCGGACGGCAGCGCCGACCGGCCATTCGAGAAGCGTGTCGGCCCCGATCTTCTGCTGCCATTCCGGGCTCGCCTTGGCGAGATATTGCGCGAAGTTGAAGGTCGTGCCGGACCCTTTCGAGCGATGCACGACGGCGATGTCGGCATCGGGCAGCGTGAGGCCCGGGTTGAGCGCCGCGATCGCCGGGTCGTTCCACTTCGCCACCTTGCCGAGGAAGATGTCGGCCAGCGTCGCACCGCTGAAGCTGATCGCACCGGCTTCGACGCCGTCGACATTCACGACCGCGACGACCCCGCCGATGACGATCGGAAACTGGCCGAGCCCGGCCTTCTGGAGTTCCGCCGAGGTCATCGGCACGTCGGACGCGCCGAAATCGACGGCCCTATCCTTGACGCGCATCGTGCCGGCAAGCGAGCCGCTCGGCTCGTAGTCGAGAGCCGCCTTGGCCGGGGCATCGTCGAGACCCGATCCCGCAACGGCATAGCCCTGACGGCCGGCAATATAGTCCCGATAGTCATGGGCCCAGCGCGACAGCACCGGATAGGCAAAGGTCGATCCCGCCCCGGTGATCGAGTCCGAGCCCATCACCTCCTGCGCGGTTGCGCCGACAAGGGGAAGAGTGGCGAGGATGGCGGCAATGCCGAGAGCAGCGAAGGATTTCACGGGTTCGTCTCCAGGGATGTCGGCGCTACGGCGCGGCCAGTTCACCGATCGGGAATACGAGGGCTCCCGACCGGCAAGTGTCGTGACCGGCCTCAGGCCGGCATCGGCGAGGCGACAAGTCCGCCGGCCGCTGCGGGCCTTGCCTGCGCAGGCTCGGAGGCGACGCTGCGCGTCACCGACCGGCGCTCCGCATCGATGCGCTCGATGAGGAAGAAAGCGCGTTCGGCGCTGCCGAGCAGCGTCAGGACCGCACCACGCTCCGCCCAGGGCAGGTCGCCGCCCTTGCGCAGGCAGCGCTCGCGCAGCGTCAGCAGGACCGCGAGACGCGGCGCCGCTTCGGCGGGAACATCCGGCATGTCCGACGTCGCCGGCGTGATCGCCTGCATCGCATCGGCGATCTGGTTGAGCGTCGCGTCGACGAGTTCGCGCCCGGCCGGCGAGAACTTCTGGCGTTCGATGCGGCGAGCCACCTGGAAGAGCGTCTCGCCGAGGCTCGCCGTCCAGTCTTCCTCCTCGATCAGGCTCGCGACGAGATCGGCTTTGCCATAGGGCATGTTCGGGTCGAGCATATGCGCGGTGAATTCGCGGATGTCGCGGCTCAGCACGTCGATCGACGCGAAGTGCTTCTTGGCATCGTCCGGCGCTGTCGGAACGCCGCGGGCCAGCGCCAGGAAGAGCCCTGCCGCCTCGAGGTAGCGAACCGTCTCGCGCTGGATCGCCGACACGCCCTTGGGGAGATCCTTGAGGAGCTGCGGATCGAGATAGCGGGCCTGCGAATAGTCCTCCTGATCCTCCGACGCATGGTGGCCGACGCGCGACAGGACGCGGTCGAACACATTGATGAAGGGAAACAGGAGGGCCGTGTTGAAGAGGTTGAAGGCCGTCGAATAGACGCCCACCGCCACCGGCACCAGCGGGAAGGTCTCCTTGCCGTCGATGACCACCGCAACGCTCGGATCGCCGCCGAAGAAGCTCATGACCCAGATCAGGAGCTGCATCGACATGAAGAACAGCGGCAACATCACCAGGACGCCGATGATGTTGAAGGATATGTGCGCGTAGGCGGCGCGTTTGGCGTTCCGCGTCAGGTTCAGCGACGCCAGCCACGAGGTGATCGTCGTGCCGAGGTCGGCGCCGAGCGAGAAGGCGACCGCGGTCTGCCATTCGAGGACGCCGGCGGCGCCGAGGCCCATCACGATGCCGATCGTCGCCGAGGACGAGTGGATGAGCGCCGTCATCGCCGCCGCGATCAGCACGCACCAGATCAGGCCCATGTAGGTGTCGGCCTTGAGGCTGGAGATGATGCCCATCACCTCGGGCATGCTGCGCAGCGGCCGCAGTCCGCCGGTCATCAAATTGAGGCCGTAGAAGATCAGCGCGAAGCCCATCACGGAGAGCGCGATGTTGCGGACCTTCTCACCCTTGGAGAAGACATAGACCAGCGCCGCGAGACCGCCGATCATGAGGCCGAGCGGACCGAGCGGCAGGGCGATGAGGCCGTTGCCGAGCGTCGTGCCGATATTGGCGCCCATGATGACGCTGATCGCCGGCTTGAGGACACTCGCAGCGATAACCGCTACGGTTCTTTGGGGATACGGGGCTTGATCGCATAGTTCCAGTCGGGATGGAACGCGTCGCCCACGATGTCGAGAAGCTTCATCTCGGCTTTCTTGATTCGGATGCCCTTCTGGTAGGTGCGCTCG